>JAJXWQ010000077.1 GCA_021781555.1 bacterium | reverse complement strand
CTGGGTGCAGGATCAGCAGGTGGGCCTCGCCGGCGACTGGGATGGTTCGGGCTGGCACCTGGCGGCCGAGGCCGTGGCCTCGGAATCCAACCCCGCGTACACGCTCCCCACGGGCGAGGTCGTGCATGATACGGCGGCCTACGACGCTGCGACCCTGCTGGCTGCGCGCTACGACCTCAAGGCGATCTGGCGCGACCTGTGGAAGGTCAGCCTGCTGGCACGCCTGGGGGCTATCTTCGGCAACCTGACCGATACTCGGAGAACGGCAGTCTCGGTCTATCCGGTCGCGCCCCCTGGCGAGGACTACACCGGCGATCTCGCGCTCATCTATGCGATCAACGATTACTCGCAGGTGGCTCTCGACGCCCAGCTCCTGCGGCAGGTCGTGGGCTCGGCCACGCAATCGATCTCGGTGGGCGTGCGCATCGGGGTGCATTTTTGACCGAGCGGGTTTGAGGCTTTCGAGGCGAGAGCGCGCTAGACCGTTTTCAGCTTGAAATGGTCCCTCTGCGCGGTCGCTTCGCTGCGCAACCGGTCCCATTTTGACCCCTTTGCCATATCAACTCAACCGAAAATCGCTCTAATAGCCGCCGCTCAGCTGCATCAAAGCGCGCATCAGGATCTCGTAGAGGATCTGGTAGGCGGCGATGGCAAGAATGGGCGAAATATCGATGGGCCCCATGCGCGGGAGCAGGCGCCGGAACGGGGCGATCGTCGGGGACACCAGGCGATCGATGGCCTGCACGAGCGGGTGGCTGCGGGGAATGCTGGGAACCCACGAGATCACGACCCACGCCAGGAGCAAGAACGACCAGACCCGCCACGCGAGCGTCAGGGCGTTGGCCAGGACGTCTAAATTCACCGATGTGCCTCCTCACCGAGCTCGCGGGACCGGAGGGTCGCCGCCTTGACCGCCAGGCAAAAGGTGGCCCTGACAGCAGCTTCCTCGAGGACCTGCAATCCGGCGGCGGTCGTGCCGGCCGGCGTGACCACCTGATCCTTGAGCTCGGCAGGATGCTTGCCTGATTGCTTGACCAGGAGTGCCGCCCCTGCCACGGTCTGGCAGACCAGATCCCGTGAGACCCGCCGCGGTAACCCCTGCTGGACCCCCGCCTCGATGAGGGCCTCGATGATGAGCGTGACATAGGCCGGTCCGCTCCCCGACAGCCCCGTCACGGCGTCGAAGTAGTGCTCCGGCAGATCGACGGCCTCTCCGACGCTCTCGAAGATCTGGTGCGCACGGGCCAGGTGCTCCTCGGAGCACCGGTCGTTGCCGGCAATGGCCGTGATCCCCATTCCCACGGTGCAGCCGGTGTTGGGCATCGTCCGGACCAGCGGGGGCTCGACCGCAAAGTGTTCGCGAAAATCCTGTAGCCGGGCTCCCGCAACGATGGAGATTCCGAGCGTATCGGCCGGCCAGTGCGCTCCAACCTCGTGAAGCACTGCAGGCAGCTGGGTCGGCTTGACGGCGAGGAGGATCGTCCTGGCGGCCAGGCACTGACGGTTGTCGAGGGTCGTTTGCACCCCGTAGGTGGAAGCCAGGAATACGAGGCGCGACGCCTGGGGATCCGAGACGAGGATCTCGGCGGGCTGATAGACGCCACGGCTGGTGAGGCCCTTGATGAGGGCCTCGGCCATCGTCCCGCCCCCGATCAGGGCGAACGGTACATTGGCAGACATGGGCTGCAGGATAGCACGGTCGAGCCCGGCTCGAAAGGAACCGGACATGGACGCCCGGGCCTGGATGCGCGAAGGCTCGGCTCCGGGGATGGAGCCGAGCCTTCGCCGGGTGCTCAGTTGACCTTGTAGGCGAGGTCGCGATGTCCGCCACCGGGCAAGATACCCCAGGGCTGCTCGTTCTGCCGCTGGGCGTTGATCTTCACGTTGGACGGGGAGAAGGCGAAGATCCGGTCGCTGATGCGTTCCTGGTTGCCATCGATGGCATAGGTGGCGCCGGCGACGAAATCGACCAGTCGCTGCACCTGCTCTGCGGGAAGCAGGTGCAGGTTCAAGATGATCGCCCGCTTCTCCCTGAGGTGGGTCACGAGGGCCATCGAGTCGTCAAAAGTGCGCGGCTCGAGAACGAGCACCTCGGCCTGAGCCGGGCTCGGCATGGCGACGAGTCTGGCATTGCGGGCCTTGGGCGCATCGCCGAGATCTTCGACTTCGTCGGTCTCTTCGACCGGCTCGCTGTCGACCCCAAAGAGACGCATGAGTTTGGTGGTGAAATCGGAGCTCATAAGCTAGTCAGCCTCCTGTCCTTGATCGCGGCGTCCGAAGATTCCCGTGCCGACGCGGACCAGGGTAGCTCCCTCCTCCACGGCGACCTCGAAATCGTGGGTCATCCCCATCGATAATGTGCCGAGACCAGGCGCCACCTGGTCCCGTAAGTTTTTCAAGCCTGCAAAGGTTTTCCGGGCGTCCTCCGGATCGCTGACCCGGGGCCCGATCGTCATGAAGCCTTCGAGCACCACGCCTTCGGTGGCCTGGGCAATCTCGACCGCCCGGGCGACGTGCTCCGGGCAAAATCCGAACTTGGCCGGATCGGCGCTCACGTTCACTTGCAAGAGAATCCTCTGTCGCAAGGACGCACGCTCTGCCTGGCGTCCGATCGCGGCCAGGAGCCGCAAGGAGTCGACGCCGTGAAACAAGGCGAAACGCCCGACGGCGTCGCCCACCTTGTTTGTCTGCAGATGCCCAATGAGGTGCCAGTCCAGATCGAGATCCGAAAGCTCTGACCGCTTGGCCAGGGCCTCCTGGACCCGGTTTTCTCCCAGGTACCGAACCTTCGCCGCATGGGCCCGCCGGATGAGCGGGGCCGCCACCCCCTTGGTGACGGCGACCAGGCCGACATCCGCTGGGTTCCGCCCCACCCTCCGAGCGGCCGCCTCGATACGAGCTCGCAACTCTGCGAGCTTGAGTTCGAGGGATAGCTCGGGCATGAAAGCGTGGCGACCGGGAAAGTCCGATCACATGCCACGATAGTGCTACTGTTGCGTCGTCTCCGTGTTGTTCATCACCCGGAGAGACGGAGCTCAGGAGGCTCACGGGCTGCCCGCTTTTCTGGGGTCAAGCTCGCCCGGCTCCGGTCTGTACGAGGCGGTTTGGCCCCGAGAGCCTAACGGAACCGGACCGCCACCTCGCATGCTGCTTGTCCATGAGGATCGCGGTGACCCTGGTCGCATTGTCGACACTGGCGGGATGCGGGTCGCTCGAACCGGCGGCCGCTCTTGCGACGGCTTCGGGCACGCTGTCCATCCAGGCGACGGTCCAGTCCGACTGCCAGGCCGGAGATCCCTGCGACGCGACCAATACGTGGGATCTTACCGACATCGGCATCGACCCGTCGCACCGGCAAAGCTTCCCGGGCGCGCCCCCGATCGTGGTGGCGACCATCGATACCGGCATCGACCCGAACCAGCCGGCGTTTGCGGGATCCCTCGAGCCGATGATCGATCTCGAGGGATCGGATATCTATCGCGACGGCTCGCGTGCGATCACCTACGCCGGGCGCGACGGAAACGGACACGGGACGCACGTCGCCGGTACGATCCTCGCCGTGGCGGGAACGGGGTCGGTGAAGATCCTTCCCGTCAAGGCGATCGGCAACACCGGTCAGGGAGATGATGCGACGATTGCCGCCGCCATCCGCCAGGCGACCGACTGGCGCGATCCACAGGATCCGGCCGTTCGGGTCCGGGTGATGAATCTCTCGATCGGCGGCAAGCTCGGTTCGGTGGCGCTGGGCGACGCCATCCGGTATGCCGTATCTCAAGGGGTGGTCCTGGTCGCGGCCAGCGGGAACCAGGCCGAGGGCGTGGACTTCCCGGCCTCGATGCCCCAGGTCATCGCGGTCGGCGCGTCGACCGTGACCGACGAGCTGGCCAGTTACTCGAACTGCGGGCCATCCCTGGCCCTGGTTGCCCCGGGCGGCGACGATAACCAGGCGGTGTGGTCTACCTGGCCAACCTACCTGACGGCCACGGATCTCGACCACGGCGCCACGCAGGTCCACGACCACGCGTCCATGGTCGGTACATCCATGGCCGCGCCCCACGTCACCGGCGCGGTCGCCTTGCTCCTGGAGCAGGATCCGACGATGACGCCGCAGCAGGTGCGGGACCGTCTCTCAGGTGCGGCCGTCAACCTGGGGCTGATCGGTCCCAACCCTTACTTTGGCGCCGGGTTGCTGTCGGTCAGCCGCGCCCTCGCGGACTGGGGGCCGGATGCGCCCTGAGCGGACCCGGACCGTGCGGCCACTCGAGCCCGCAAGGTTGCTGCGCGCGAGCGTCGCGGGCGCGGTCCTGACGCTGACCGCCTGCGGGATTCTCGCGCCGACCACCTTCTCCGGAAGGGTCGTCGCACCTGGTGGAAAGCCGCTTGCAGGCGTGGTCGTCTCTGCGTCGGACGGTTCGACCTTGACCGATGATTCCGGCGCCTGGCAGCTCGCCACCGGTGCGGGAACCCTGACCTTCCGGAAACCTGGCTACCAGGTAGAGCAGCTTTCGGCCCGGAGTTCCGTGGTGACGCTTCCGGCCTCCGCCCACCCGCTGCAGGTGGTGTTCGACGATCGCTGGGATGGACTGGCCTCGACCGGCTTGCAGCAGTGGCTCGCCCGGCAGGGCTTGCAGGTGTACGACCTGCAGGCGGGAACCAACCCCGCCACGGCCGACGTGGTCGTCCTCTTGTCCCCGGCTTACTTCACCCGGTCGCAGATCGCCCCGCTGCTCGCGGATGTCCGCTCCGGACAGACTCTCCTGCTGGCCGGGCAATGGGGGGGCGATGCGGGTTCGGACCTGGGAACCCTGAATGCGCTGTCGGCGGGTACCGGAATCCAGTTCGACGGCTCGCTCGTGAGGGATCGGGCGGCAACCGACAGCGTCGACGCCTTCGTGCCGCTCGTCCTGGAGCCGGCGATCGCCCCCGCGACCGCCCCGGAATTCTTCTCGGCCGGCGCACTCAGCGTTGCCTCGCCGGCCCACGTGCTGCTGGGATCGGGACCTCGGTCCTACCGCGTCAGCGCGTGGTCGGACGATCCCCAGGAGGTCGGGGCCGTGGCGCCCTTGGGGGCGGGAAAGATCATCGCGCTATCGGATGCCGCGTGTTTCTCGGATCTGCCGGAAGGCTCGGCGCAGCAACCCGGCTGGCAGATCGGCGGCAACGCCCAGCTGGCGCTGGCGCTCGTAGGCTACTGAAGATCGTACGCTCTTTCGTTTTTGTGGCAAGCGATTTCGGTGGTGATGTGGACTGGTACAATGAGCCCACTTCCGATGTCTCTGCCCGAGCAGACGCCGCGCGGACGGCACCTTACGTTCCCGCCCAACCCTCACCAGCGCCGGGTCGAGATCGCCTCGATCCTGGCCAAGTACGGCTGGGATATTCTCCTGTTCCGGCTGTCCCTGGTAGAGCTGCTGCCCGCGGGTCTGCGCCAGCGGATCCAGATGTCGTCGTTCCTCGCCCGGCGCGAACTCGAGGACGGCGACCCCGAGGCCGAGCTGATCCTGCCGATGCCCAGCGTGTTCCGGCAGATCCTCGAGGAACTTGGCCCGACCTATGTCAAGCTCGGCCAGGTCCTGTCGACCCGCGCGGATCTCCTGCCGCAGCCGTACATCGACGAGCTGTCGCGCCTGCAAGAGCAGGTGACTCCCGCTCCCTGGCAGGATATGGAAACGGTGATCCTCGAGGAGTGGAACCAGCACCATCCGGACCAGCGCGCCGGCTCAGTCAACGAGATCTTCCCGGAGTTCGACACCGTGCCGCTGGCCGCAGGTTCCCTCGGGCAGGTGTACAAGGCCAAGATCCCAGCGGACGCGCGTTCGAACGGGGATGGCGTGCTGCGGGACGTGATCGTCAAGGTCCAGCGTGCGGGAATCGACACCATGGTCGAGGCCGACATGGCCGTGCTCCTGGATTTCGCCCGCCTCATCACGGCCCGTACCAAGTGGGGCAAGTGGAACGACCTCGTCGGATTGGCCGAGGAATTCGCGACCATCCTGCGCAACGAGCTCGATTTCACCAAGGAGGCCTGCAACACCGAGGAGATCGGGGCCAATCTCGCCCAGCAGTACGGCGATCTCGTCAAGACGCCGCGGATCCACTGGGAATACACGTCGAGGCGGATGCAGGCCCAGGAGTTCCTGCAAGGCTACAAGGTCTCGGCGCTCTTTCCCCGCAAGGATGGCCAGGGCCCTCCGCAGGTCGAACTCCAGGAGGCCCAGCGTAAGCGCATCTCCGAATCGCTGACCGTGTGTTTCCTGCGGCAGATCTTCGTGGACGGTTTCTTCCACGCGGATCCCCATCCCGGCAACGTCATGTTCCAGTTCCGGCGCGGCACGGATGGCATGCCGACCCTGGTGCTGATCGATTTCGGGATGGTCGGTCGGACGGATCCCCGTTCCCGGGAGATCCTCATCGACTTCTTCCTGGCGATGATCCAGTTCGACGCGGTGCGAGCCACCGAGCGCATCCTCGAGTACGGCCATCCGCAAGGCCATGTCGACAAGCACCAGCTGGCGATCGAACTCGACCACCTTTTGAGAGATTCCCTCGGCCGCCCGGTTGCCGAGGTCCAGATGGGCAGACTGATGCAGCGCGTGCTGAACCTGATGCTCCGGTACAAGGTCCGGATGCCCACCAGCTTCCTCTTGATCAGCCGGGTTCTCGTCACCACCGAGGGTATCTGCCGGCAGCTCGACAAGGACTACATGCTCATCTCGGTGGCAGAGCCCTTCATCCGTAGCCTCATCCAGCGGCAATTCCGGTCCATCCTCGAGGGCCAGGAGTTGATGCGCCTGGCCCTCGACGTCAAGAACTTCGTCTGGCGAACGCCCCGGCGCCTGGACGACTTCATGGCCCAGCTCAATTCCGGCCAGGTGCGAATCGAGACGGATTTCCGCAACCTGCACCGGCTCGAGCGCACCCTGACGGTTGCGGGAAACAAGATCGCCTTCTCTTTGCTGACCGGAGCTCTCATGCTGGCGGGCGCACTGATGATGCGGGTCGATCACGGACCCTACCTGTGGGGCTTCCCGGCGCTCTCGTTCGTGGCCTTCGCCGTGGCGGGCATTCTCGGGATCTGGCTCTTGATCTCGATCCTGCTCACCGGCCAGTTGCAGTAGGCTGACCCAAGGTCGGATAGAGCCCGGATCGATGTCGTAGCGAGGACGAAAATTGAACACCCCCCAGACCTACAGAGCCCACGCTTACGTCGCTGGACGGGTCCAGGGAGTCTGGTTCCGGCAGACCACGGCGGATCGGGCTCGGGAGCTCGGCGTCGGAGGGTGGGTGCGGAACCTTCCGGATGGGCGCGTGGAACTCCTGGCCGAGGGCTCGAGGGATCAGATCGAGGCGTTGCTGGAGTTTACCCGGGTCGGGCCGCCACTGGCGCGGGTGCAGGCGGTCGACGCCGAATGGGAGGCGGCCACCGGTGACTTTTCGGACTTCAAGGTGAGATAGATGCTGCCTGGCGCACACTCGGGGCCGCGCGGGTCCGGCCCATCTCGGGAACGGCCAGCCGAGCGGCCTGGAAGTACCGGCCGACCCGAGGCCAAGGTCGGGCCCCGGGGCCCGTCGGAAACCCTCGTGCAGACCATCTTGTTCGCCGGGACGCGCGTCGATCCTACCGGCCAGGAGCAGGCCTTCTTCAACCCGATGCAGGTCGTGCACGGCAGGACCTTCCCCCTGCAGTTCGATCTCGTGATCCTGTCGGCGGTGCACGGGGCACCCCGGGGCCAGCTGGGCTGCACCCATCGCCTGCTCGTCGAGGGCACCGAGGTCTATCGCTTCGACCACCCGCCAGCTGCGGTTCCGTACGACCGGACCGGTCTTTCGTTCCGCCTGGAGCTGCAGGCCCTCCAGATCGCCAAACCGTGCACCCTGGTGGTCAAGACCGAGCTTTCCAGCGGCGTGCGGGGGCAGGACCTTCCTCTGCGGGTCGTGGCCAGCGACAGCCTGCGGGCCAAAGGCTTGCAGTCGCCTGGTTAGCGGTGCTCGTTGTCGTGCGGATGGAGCGTTCCTGGCAACCGGGACGGGACGGACAAGGCCGCGAATCCTACATTGTCGGGATTCTCGCTCCGCTTGCCGCGGATCGCTCTTTAAGTTAGCAGCCTGGCGGGGTACAAAGCGCACGGCATGCGACAGCTGTTGGTTCCGGTCCTCGCCGTGGCGCTCCTGGCGCCAGGGCCAGCCGCGCTGGCGCAGAGCTCGGGTGACATCCTGCCGCTCACCTTCCAGCCGGTTTCGATGGCCATGTACGATGCCCACTCCGAGTACGCGTTCTTCCCCAGCAAGGGCATCGAGGGGTATCAGGACTTTGACGAGCCTCCCATGGGCTACATCGGTCCGTCCGAACCCGGCCAGGCGGGCCGCAACACGCAGTACTTCCTCAACACCGACGACGAGCAGAACACCAACCAGATCTTCGCCCTGATCCGGATCAAGGTCATCAACTACTTCCCGAGGAACATCGAGATCGATGGTGCCAACTTCTACCTGGAGGGCAAGCAGGACGACATCTACCCTCCGCACCCTTTCACGATCGCAACGACCCACCTCTTGCTGGTGCCCCATCAGGCGTCCTTCCTGGATCTGGGCTTCGACGTCCCGGGCGGCAAGTATTCGCTCTACTACAAGACGCCGACCTCCCTGGCACCCGATCTCGGAGGCAAGCTGGTTGCCGACGAGATCTGGCGCTACGACATCACGATCGACCGGGGTCCGGTGACGGCGATCTTCAGGCTCGTGCCCGAGCTCGTCACCCGGTACGTGGGCGCGATCTTCAGCTTCCTGGGCGGGCTTCTTGGGCTCAATGACTGAGGCTTGCTGGCGCTCGGCAGCTCGCCAGATGCGAGCCGCGCTCGCTGCGCTGTTGCTGCTTGGGGCCTTCCCCGGCGCCGCTCTCGCCGATCAGCAGGCATTCCGCGACGTGTCGCCGGGCAATCCCTTCTACGGTGCGGTCGAGGATGTCGCGGTCACGCACCGGCTCATGAGCGGCATGCCGGATTCGCATACCTTCAACGGCAACCTCCCGCTCCGCAGGATCGATTTCGCGATGACGCTGGCGTCGTTCATCAAGGAGATCGAGGTCGATACCGGGATCTCGCTGTCGGACAACGAGCTCAGCCTCTACGACTTCGACGACGTGTCGAATCCGGTCCAGCTGGCGGCCGTCACCAAGCTTGCCAATGACTACAATCTCTTCAGCCTGATCCCCGACAGCATGCTGTCTCCCCAGGATTTCCAGCCCGATCGCCCGGTCACGCGGTTCGAGGCGGCAGCCATGTTCGATGCGCTCATGCGGCTGGCTCAGCGCAAGGGTCTCGTCACCGCGGTCCACGAGAGCGATCCCTACAACCCCAGCCACAATCCCTTTACGGACCTCTCGCCGCTGGACTGGGCGTACAAGCCTGTTCTCGACGTGGTGCGCCGCTACCAGATCATGGCCGGGACGACGGACGCTACCTTCGAGGGCGATCGCGTGCTGACGCGTTACGAGTTCGCGGCCGTGGCGGCCAGGGCGTTCAGCCTGATCCGTCAGGAGGCGGCCGGGATCATCGTCATCCACCGCCCCAGGCGCGATGCCCAGGCTGAGGTGCGTTATACCGAGTTCCACGGGGAGGACCCCGTGATGATCTCGGCATATGGCCTGCTGAGTCTCGCGGGATTCAAGTCGGCCGGCGCCGGTGGCACGCTCCAGTGGATCGGGTACACGCCGCTCCCCTGGTCAAGCGAGGCCCGGCTGATCAACCCCTCGATCTCGGCCTACCACTTCGGCAACCTCTACCAGGTGGCCCCCAGCGGCTACATGGATGGCAACGGCAACACCCTATACCAGAACAACCTCCTGTCGGAGAGCCTGGCCGTCGCCTCCTGCAAGGTGGGCCTGGTGGGCGGCACTCCGAGCCCCGTGCAGTGGGAGCTGTTCCTCGATCCGGCCCTGCTCGCGGGCCAGGTCAACGCGGTATCTGCGGCCTCGCCGATCACGACCCCTGGTGGCAGTACGGCCACCACCGCGATGGCTGCTGGAGCCGGGGCGATGCTCGGCGGCATGCTTTACGATCGCACCCCGGAGGGCGCCCTCGACATCACGGTCGAAGGCGGTCTCGCCTACCTCAAGCCGCTGCAGCCCGGGGCGACACCCTTCCTTTCCGGCATGGTACCCATGCTGAGGGCGACCATCGACTCGCACCTCTTCCTCACCCAGACCTCGGCCATCGAGTTGCCCGAGATCCAGGTGTTCATGCTGCCCGGCGAGCCGGCGCAACCCCCGTCTCCCTACCCCATGGGGCCTGCCCAGGCGACTTCCGGGACTCCGGGACTGACGGTCGGCGGCGGGTTCGGCCTGTCTTTCTAGCCGGAGCCTTCCAGCTTCCTTCGCTGCGAAACCGGCCTATACCGGAAGAGGACGGCTGAACTGGTTTGCGAAGTGCGTCGCCAGGGTCGCGACCGTGATCTGCGGGTTGAGGCCGATCGCCGTCGGGAAGACCGACGCGTCTGCGACGTACAGGTTGGTCGTCCCGAAAACCTTGCCCCGGCTATCTACGGCTGCAAACCTGGGATCTTCACCCATCCGTAGCGAGCCCATCTGGTGGGCGGAAACGAGCGACACCCGGCACGGCGAGAAATCGACGTCCATACCGGCGATATCGGCCTGGGTCCGGATGGGCGCTCCGGCGCGCGGGAGGTAGGCCGCCTGGGCGCCTGCTGCCAGGAACAGCCGTGACAGGAGCTTGAGTCCGGCCAGGCTCTTCTGCGCGTCGCGGGCAGACAGCGAGTAATCGATGACCGGCACGCCACGAGCATCGACGCGGATCCGTCCGGAGTCTTCGTCGCGGATCTGGACGTAGGCCGAGGCCAGGTGCTCGTAACGGTGCATCAGCCGCTGCAACGATGGTCCCCACGCGGGCAGCAGCGCCGCCGACACGGACGGTCCGGCGAAGATGGACTCGAGAACGAACCCCTGGTCTTGCAGGTACTGATCCACGTAATAGCACTGCGGGATGCCCTCGTAGGCGCGGATCGTCTCGTCACCCATATCCGCCGCGACGGCTGCGATGGGGTGGCAGTGGAAGTTCTGCCCGACTTGAGCGTTGCCCAGATGGCTCTTGAGGAGGAGAGTGGGCGACCAGATGGCGCCCCCGGCGACGACGAAGGCGTCCGCCTTGATGGAGAGCGGGTACGACTTGCCGCTGACCGGATCGCGGACGGTCCCCACGGCCTCCACCACCTGCTGGCCCCGGGAGATCAGGCGATCGATGCGCGCCTCGGGATAGAGTCTGGCACCAAACGACAGGGCCCGCGGAACGTACGTGATGTGGTGGTTCTGCTTGCGATCGTAGGCACAGCCCAGCATGCAGAAGCCGCTGAGCAGGCACTCGGTCCGGTTGTGGTGGAATGTATCCCCGGCGATCCCGATCCGCTCGATCCCGCGCATCATCACCTTGGCGTTCGTGTTGACCTGGTCCGGAGCGATCTTCTGGACGTTGAGAATGAAGTTGACCTTGGCGTTGGCCGCAGCAAGATCTGCCCGGCGCGTCCCCACCACGCCGTGGCGCTCAGCCCATTCGTCGAGAAGCCAGGTGGGCGGATCGAAGCAAATGGCGTTGTTGACCACCGTCGTGCCACCCACGCAATGCGCATGCAAGACGACGATGCCCCCGTCTGCAGTGGTCTGGGACGCCACGTCTTCGTAGAAGAGCGGAAGCATGTCCCGCTCGCGCTGGTTCATCTGCTTGCGCGTGATGTACGGGCCCATCTCCAGAAGTGCGACCTCGAATCCGCGCTCGGCGAGCTCGGACGCGAAGGTGGCTCCGCCTGCTCCCGAGCCGATGACGGCGACCTCGGTGCGGATCTCGAGCGGGCCTTGGGCGCGGATCACCTGGGGATTGGCCGGATCCGTGAAGGGCGACGTGGCCGCGGGTCGCTTCATGCCGGGAACCTGGAGTAGACGTTGGGATTGACCTGTGGCCCGTTGCCCTGGTTAGCCAGACCGTATCCCACGTCGATGCGCCCGACCCACGGGCCCGCGTAGTGGAGGATCGCCCAGGTCCGGGGATCGGCGTAGTACACCGCGGCGGCCAGCCGGCGCAGGCCCTGGAAACCATGCCTGAGCAGCTCGAAGGGACTGTTTTCCCAAGCTGCCAGGTAAGCATCGGCCCCGCGCGGGCCCTGCGTGAGGAAGGATCCAAGGCGGCCCGCCAGGATGGGAACGCGGTCGAAGAGCGTGAGCAGCTGGTGGAAATCGGCCTCGAGACTGGGGTCCAGCAGGGCCAGGACGCCGTCCGCCTGGCGTGCGACCCCGAGCGAACCCGGGTCGGGCAGCCCGTACCCCCCGGGGACGATGCGATCGGCCACGCGAGTCACGACCGCATACTCGAAGGGAGAAAAGTATCGGAGCTGGAACCCTGGCGCCCGAAACGCCGGCCCGGCGCAGCCGACCGGCAGCGATGCCGCCACGAGCAGCCCACCGGCCCGCACCAGGAACGCTCGCCGGGACATGGTCCCGACCCCCTCGGTGCCAGCCGTTGCTCGGGTCATCGCCCAGTTATATACCCACGCCGGGCAAACCTGCCCTATGATGGATGCCGAGGACCGGGAGGTGCGTGGATGGACGAGGGTGGATTCGAGTCCCAGGTCGTCCCGTTTTTTCCGCTCAACATCGTGCTTTTCCCCGGGATGGAGCTCCCGCTCCACATCTTCGAGAGCCGGTACCAGTTGCTCGTCGAGCGGACCCTCGAGCGGGACGGCCGCTTCGCACTGGGTCTGACCCGGGACTCCGCGAAGGTCGACGGTCCGCCTCCCGAAGCCTTCTCGACGGTCACGCTGGCTCAGATCGACCAGATCGTCCGGTTCAAGGACGGCCGGATGAACATCCTCGTGACGGGCAAGCAGCGCTGCCGGGTCCGCGACGTCATCGATGAGGAACCGTTTCGCCAGGCTCGCGTCGAGGCGATCCCCGAGAGTCGCGATCCCGTCCCCGCCGAGGTGATGGCTCGCGCTGCGGAACTCTATCATTCCTATGTCGACATCTTGCTCGCGCTTTCAGCGGTGCCGCTGATCCAGTCGCTGCCGGATGATCCCCAGGAAGCCTCGTACATCATCGCCCGGACCCTGCAGACGGACCTCTTCACCAAGCAATCCCTCCTCGAGGCGGCCGGGCCCCATGCCCGGCTGGTATCCGAGGTTCAGATCCTCGAGCGAGACGTGGAACGCCTGCGCGCCTTCGCCCAGATCAACTCCGAACGCGGCTACTTCTTCTACCGCGGCAACCGCCTCTCCCTAAACTAAAACAATCAGGCCTGGACAGGATCGGGCCAAAGGAGTCAAACGGGGCCCGGTTGCGCAGCGCAGCGGCCGCGCAGAGGGACCCGTTCAAACTGAAAGTCAAACGGGGCCCGGTTGCGCAGCGCAGCGGCCGCGCAGAGGGACCCGTTCAAACTGAAAGTCAAACGGGGCCCGGTTGCGCAGCGCAGCGACCGCGCAGAGGGACCCGTTCAAACTGAAAGTCAAACGGGGCCCGGTTGCGCAGCGCAGCGGCCGCGCAGAGGGACCCGTTCAAACTGAAAGTCAAACGGGGCCCGGTTGCTGGCGCTGCTCCTCGATCTCCTCGGCCGGATAGGTCAGGATCTCGGCCAGCGTGGGATGCACGTGGGGGATCTGCAGGAACTCGGCTGCCGTGCTCTTGAAATGCATGGCCACGACGATCTCGTGGAGCAACTCTCCGCCCTCGGGCCCGACGATGGCACCACCGAGGATCTCGCCGGTCCGGGCGTCGCCGATCAGCTTGACGAACCCCTCGGTCCGGCCGAGGCACATCGACTTGCCGTGGTCGTCGAAGGGATACTTGCCAACGAGGACCTCGATTCCGCGCTCGGCGGCTTGGCGCTCGGTCAGGCCCACGCGGCCGACTTGTGGATCCGTGAAGACGACGGCCGGAACCAGACGATTGTCGATCGCTCGCGCCGCCTTGCCGCTCACGGCGTTGTAGGCTGCAATCTCGGCTTCTCGGATGGCCTGATGCACGATCTGGAATCGCCCGGTCACATCCCCGATGGCGTAGATGTGAGGGACGCTGGTGCGCATGAAGGGATCGACCGGGATCATGCGGGAGCTGTACTCGACGCCCGCTGCATCGAGGCCGAGCTGGTCCAGGGCTGGATGGCGCCCGGTACAGACCAGGATCTCCTCCGCCTCGAACTCGGCCGGATGGCCGCCCACGAGGGCCCGGACGACCTTGCGGCCGGAGCGGGCCAGGACCCCGGTCCAGACCGCGTGGTTGACGATCTCGACGCCCTCCTTGATCAGGGATTCCTGGAGCGCGATCCCGACATCGGCGTCCTCGCCCGACAGGACGTGCCCGCTCCGCAGCAACAGGGTCACCTTGACGCCGATGCGGGAGAAGAACTGACCGAGCTCGCACGCGATGAAGCCGCCACCGAGCACGATGAGAGAGCGCGGGGCTTGCTCCAGATCGAGGGCCTCGTCCGACGTGAGGTAGCCCGTCTCCTGCAGTCCGGGCAGTTCCGGCAAGGTCACGTTCGAGCCGGTTGCGAGAATGCACGCCCGGCCCTCGATGACCTGCCGGGAGCCAGCTTCCCCCCCTTGCGGCCCGGTCAGGATCTCGACGTGGTGCGCGTCGAGGAGTCGCGCTTCACCCGCGATGACCTCGGTGTTGGGTGCTCTGTGGATCTGCTCGATGCGGTAGTCCGCAAATTCCCGGATCAGGTGGCGCTTGCGGGCGATGATCGCCGGCAGGTCCGCTCGCGCCTCGGGGATGACGAGCCCCAAGCCTCGGGCGTTCTGGGCCCGGTGCAGGACCTCTGCCGAGGCCAGGATCGCCTTGCTCGGCATGCAGCCCCGGAGGATGCAGAGGCCTCCCAGAGGCCCTTTGTCGATCAGCGCCACCCTGGCGCCGAGCGCGCCCGCAGTCCGGGCTGCCGCGTACCCTGCGCTTCCAGCCCCGACGACCACGAGATCGTACGCGTTTGCCATGGGTCCATCGTAGCGTATTGCCAGCCGCTCGACAGCGGAGCTAGGATGGGCCTGCAGGTTGAACGCGCCCGGAGCCTCGACGGGCCGCGCACCCGCCTCGGGCGAGAGACGGTCGCCGGGGCTCGATGGAGGGAGCAATGGAGCAACGCAACGGTGGCGGTCTGGAGCTGTTGACCGGCATGCTGCTCGGAGCCATGGGCGGCTTCGTCGTCGGTCTTCTCATGGCGCCGCAATCCGGGACCAAGACCCGAGAGCAGGTCTCCGAGACCGTTACGGACCTCAAGGTGCGGGCCAACGAAGTCATCGAGAACGTCCGCGGCAATACCGAGAGCCTGCTCAACTCCACCCGCGCCACCATCGACGAGAAGCTGAACCTGCTGGGTGAGGCGCTCGAAGCTGGCAAGAAGGCCGCTGCTTACAAGCGCGAGGAACTCATCGAGGGAGAGGAGAGCGCGAGCTAGATGCCGCGTCGCTCGTTTGCCATCGTCGCGTCAGCTCTCATCGGCACCGCGGTAGGCACCGTTGCCGGATTGCTCCTGGCCCCCGAGGCGGGCAGTTCCACGCGCCAGAGTCTCCTTGCCAGGGCAAGCGAACTGCTCGACCAGCTGCCATTTTCGATCGGCGATCGGGTGGCCGAGCTGCCCACGACGCTAGATGACCTGCGTTACCGGCTTGGCGTGCCCGCTCGTCCCCGGCGCATCGACGCTTCCTTCATCCAGCTCTACCGCGAAGGCGGCGGCTAGGAGTCTGTCGGAAATAGAACCCGACCCGGTAACTCCGTCCGCCCCGGTGGCCGGCATTCCCGGGGGGATCGACATGGGAGCCGGCCTCTGGATATGCTGAGGCATGCCGAAGCGC
>JAJXWQ010000167.1 GCA_021781555.1 bacterium | reverse complement strand
ACCTGGAGGCGATCCCAGGTCTCCCTGGGCAGTTCGACCGAGCGAGCGGGGGTGGTGGGCACGAGAAAAGAGCTTGCTGTCATGATGTCCTCTCTTACTGCTTGAGGGCGCTGGTGGCCCCGATGCCGCGTCCGGCGTTGTCGAGGAGGGCCTGGAGCTCCTCCTCGAGCCAGCCGACATGGCGAGGGCCGATGGCGCGGCGCTTGGGCAGGATGCCCCGGCGCTCGTAACTCTCGAGGGTCTGCCGGCAGACGCCGAGCATTTTGGCGGCTTCCTTGGGGCGGACGAGGCGGCTCATCGGGTCCTCCCGATGCAGCGCAGGCAGGACCGGCAAGTGACTTCGGCCGGCTCGAGTGTGAACCGAGAACGGTCCAGATTCTTGGCCCAATCGGCGCCGCAGGAGACCTTCGAGGCCCACTTGCCCGGGAGGTAGTGACGGATGCGGCTCATGCGGCCTCCTTGGCCGGCGGGAGCTGGTGCTCCCGCCGGATTCCCCTACGATCGGAGATGTCACCCAACCGAACGAAGGAGAAGCTGATGAACTGGAAATCCCTTGATGCTTCCGAAGCCAGGGCAATCGATGCGGCCATCGAGACCGGGGAAATGCAAGGAGGCTTCTTGGTCGACTGTCCGAATTGCTCGCGCAAGGTCGCGCTTTCCGTCGACAACGGATTCGAAGCGGTATGCGCCTGCGGGGAAAGGGTCATGCGTTCTCCTTCCACTCCGTAGCTTGCTCGACGGCGATGCCCTTCTCGCTGACGAGGGCCCTTAGGTCCTCGACGAGCTGGTCGAGAGCGTCGAGTCCGGCTCTCAACGTCTGTGAAACGGCGCTGATAGCCTCCTGAGAGCGCTCGACCGACGCGATCAACCGCTCGAGCGGCTCCTTGTGGAACTTGACCGTGACGTGATGGACTCCGTTGCTCATGCGACCTGGTCCCGGCCGGGGGCCGGTGGCTCCTCGGGGTCTGGCGTATGCCTGGGGTCCCGGCACTGCCAGGACGGGACGGTCCACCCGCAGGCAGGGCACTTGCCCCAGTCGACGCCGTCGTCCTCGTCAGGCAGGTAGTCGTCCTCTTGGTCCGGGATGGCGACAGCCGGAGGCGGTGTGTAGCCGGGAATTGGATCTTCGTCGAGGAGTTGACCGCGGGTGGCGTTCAGGGAGACAGCGAGGCGGTCGAGGGTATCGACATCGACCTTGCGCAGGCGCTCGGGGTGTTGCTCCCAGCGCCAATACGTCCACTTCGAGACGCTCGCGCCAACAGAAACCTCCTGGAGCGTTCGGTGCGCCCTCAGAAACCGGAGGCGAGTAAGTTGCTTCATATGCCAATTCTATTGGCAAGAAAAGCAACCGAGAAGTGTAAAACTATCGCGATTTTGTTAAGGATTGTATCCTGGCCTTGTCTGCAAAATTGTTGTGCTTGTGAGCAACTTAATAGCTTTCATCCGCAACATTGTTGCAATCTGCCTAGCAAGAGATTGGCTAGCCGAGCAAGGAGATTGTACATGGAAGCAACTTCGTTGCAGAACAATGCCATCGACAGATCGAGAGAGCCACGCTTAGATCCCGGCGTAATGCCGGAGGGAGAAGAGCTGTCGTCTGGCTACCTCAGGAAGAAGGTAGCTATGCGTCTCGCCGAGCTTGGCTTCAATCAGGCGCAGATGGCGGTTGCCACAAACATCGACAAGGGCACGCTTTCGCGCTACCTGAATGGACGACTGAAGCCTCCGCCTGAGAGGATCAAGGCGATTGCCCTTTTCCTTCAGCTGCCTATCTCGACCCTCCAGGCCTGGGCCGACGAGGACCGCCTGGGCGAAGACCGCTCCCGCGAGCTCGCCCGCCAGGTACTGGCCGACGATCCCACGACCCTGGCGGCCGAGTTGTTCCTCGGACGCCCTTCCGGCCCAGA
Organism: bacterium; assembly: GCA_021781555.1. Lineage (GTDB taxonomy): Bacteria > Cyanobacteriota > Sericytochromatia > S15B-MN24 > VGJW01 > JAJXWQ01. The sequence continues at coordinate 1,479 of JAJXWQ010000167.1, read as the reverse complement.
CATCTCGACCGAACCGCTCACCGCGGCCGAGCTTGGTCGAGTCGTCGAGGCCCTAGCGGCCGCGGACCCGGCATCCAGGCAGAAGATCCTAAAGACGCTGCCGGCAGGGACGCTGGCCAAGTTACGGGGCGCGTTGTTCGGACCGGGGCCAGTCCCATCAGAGGAGGAACGCCGTACTCGCGAGGATCCCCCTGAGAAGGCCGTGTAGAAAATGGTGTTAAAGCATCACAAGCGTTTGTCGTAAAACAACAACGTCGTTAGGTCATCAGAAGGTCATCTTAGCGCGATGTGACCTCGTCGACTGACACGGGAGTCTCAAGTGGTCTGGCTCGAGCTGAGGTCCTGGCGCCCGCGACGACCACGAGTATCTTAGGCGCGATCGGCTCTCTGGCTCTTCAGCACCTCCCCCAGCCGCGCCGCCCACCGCTCAAGCGCCTCGCGCTTCTCGCCGTCGTAGGCGTGCCGGTCGTATACCGCCGTGACGCCGGGCTCGACGTGGTTGAGCACCTTGCCGATCACGAGCCTCGAGACCCCGAGACTGGCCATGTTGCTGGCGGCCGTCCGGCGCAGGTCGTGGGCCCAGAAATCGACGGAGCGCCCCAGCTCCTTGCCGGCCAGCTCCCGGGATGCCTTCAGGAAGGCGGCATTGGTTGTGATGTGGCCCTTCTTCCATCGGTTCGGGAATACCCAGCCCTTGCGGGCCTCAATGTCCGGCTGGATCTCATCAAGGATCGCCCGGGCCATTGCCGTCAGAGGTACGCGGTGCGAGAGCTTGTTCTTGGCGTCGGTCGCCGGGATCGTCCACCAGCCGCCGGCCAGGTCGAGGGCCCCCCAACTCATGGCCTTGACCTCCTGGCCGCGCTGCGCCGTGACGAGCATCATCTTGAACACGCATCCCTGGAGGCCGAGCTTGTTGAAGGCCGCCCAGGCCGCGCGGATCTCGTCGTCGGATAGGACTCGGTCCCGCTGGACCGTGGCGCATGGCCTGGGGATCTGCTGGCACGGGTTGATGGCCAAGAGGTCGCGGCCGATGGCCCAGTTGAACATCTTCCGGAGCACGGCCAGCGTCAGGTTTGCCTCAGTGCCGCCCCTGATGGCGACATCGTCGAGCAGCCGAATCACATCGCGACGGCGGATCTCCTCTGCGAACTTGTCGTCGCCGAAGAACGGGATGATGACCTTCACCAGGCGGCGCTGATCCTCTTTCCAGCTCTTCTTCTTGACCTTGGCGTGGCGCTCGAGGTAGGCGTGGGCGATCGCCTTCAGGGTGACGAGCGGGGCGTCCGGGTCGGGCGCCGCGCCCTGGGGCTTGTTATAGATCTCCGGATCCTGTCCGGCCTCGGCGATCGTGAGCATCCGCCTGGCCTTCGTGCGGGCGTCCGAGAGCGGAAAAGCGGGGGCTGGCCCATAGGGGCCCAGGCGCATCCGCCTGCGCGTGCGATCGCCCTTGACCGAGTACCAGAGGTACCAGGTCTTCCT
>JAJXWQ010000007.1 GCA_021781555.1 bacterium | reverse complement strand
CTTCGCCGAGGAACTAAAGCTCTGTGGCTAGGTCGGGCCGCTCGTTAACAGGCCGTCATTCATGGGCATTGGGTCTAAAGGGCCAAGGCGACCTTCGTGCTGATCGTGGCGCCCGGGGCGACTGTCCCGGTGGCGACGACTGTCTTTGAGAGCGGCGCCGGGGAGCGCTCGTCCCGGGCCGTGACGGTGATCGAGACCGTGCTGATGCCGGCCGGGAAGGCCACCAGGTCGCCCCAGGTGTGCGTGATCGCCGTCCGGGAAGTGGCGACGTACCGCGAGGCCGTCGTGCCAGCGGTCTCGACGACACGGTAGGTGTAGCCGATGATCCTGAATTCGGATAGTTTCGACGTGACGGTGGTGGCCACCGTCCACGAACCGACGGGCGTCGGCGCCAGCGCGAGCGGGGGCATCGAGATGTCCACGGTGGCTCCAGCCGCCACCGTGAACGGGCTCGAGGTCGCGGTCCCCACGGCCTCCGTCTCGGCAGGATCTGCGTAGGCCGTGAGGGTGGCCTGGTAGGGGCCAGCGGGCAGATCGAGAACGGCGAACGAGAAAGGGGTCCGCCTGCCATCCGTTCCGGGCAGGTCCGGCCGGATGTAGTCGTGGGTCGTGGTGACCCCGGTGGCAAGCTCGGTGATGGCCAGGTGGACGGCCGCCAGCTGGGAGGCGAGGAACTGGACTTGCCGCGCCCGGACCTGGGGGCCGGCGAAGAGGGCGCGGCCCGTCACGACGATCGTTCCACGATCCGTGGCGAGCGGACCGGGTTGCAAGCTGGCTTGAGGCCACTGGCATCCCGTGACGCAAAGGCTGAGCAGCAGCCCTTGCCAGCGCCGGCCTCGGGCCATGCCTGCAGGCGATGGCTGCGTTCGGATCGGTCTCACGCGCTGTGCCGGGTAGCCTGCCGGCCAGGGGTGGATCGGTGCCATCCCGGGGCCGGGCGGGCCGGTCCGACGGGCAGATGCGACGGACGCCAGCATCCCGAGAGGCCTGCTGCTGGCGTCGTCCGCGTGGTGCTCTTGGGTCAAGCCCGCAGCGCTCCTAGTTGAAGGTGATGGGCGGCGGCGTCGCGTCGACGATGGTGACGGCGCTACTGCCCGTCGCGGTCCCGCTGCCCACGGGAGTGGGGCTCAGCAGCAGGGATGGAAAGCTGGTGATGACGGTTGTCTGGCCCGACGCGATCGCGAAGGGCGAGGCGGTCTGTGTGGCGCCGATGTTGAGGGTCGCAGCCGCGTCGATATAGGCGTCGACCCGGGCGTTGTACGAATACGGGGTGGTGCCCTTGTCCACCGGGAGGTTGTCCACCGTGAAGGTGAACTTGTTGGAAAGCAGGTGGCTGGTGAGGCTGGCGCCGCTATAGAGGGTGGAGGCCACGAGCGCATTGGCATTGCCGGCGTCGAGGATCGACACCTTCATCGCTCCGATGTCGGAGGCCAGGTATTGTACGGTCCGGCTGCCCCCGAGCTGGCCCGTCAGCGAGACGGACCCAACCGGGAGAGGCGTCGCGCCGGTGCCCAGACGGATCCCGGAAATGTGGCCGTGACCGGGGCCGAGGGCGCATCCGGCAAGGAGCAGGATCAGGGCGCTGGCGGGTGGCCAAGGCTTGTGTTTCAAGGCGACGTCCTTTCGACTTGTGGCGGGCGGTACTCCCACGCTGCGAGACCCGGCACGAACGAACCGGGGATGATACCCGCCCTTGTTTCTCTACTGAGCCACCACGACAGCCTGGCGATCCATTCAGATCGCCCGAGATTTGCGCCAAGAAAGAATCAGGAGGCCCGGCGTTCTGCTCGAAGCGCTCGCAGGGAAGCCTCGGTTGATCCAGGTGGGGAAGGGGGGCGCCGATCAGGCGGGTTCTGCCAGGTGCTGCGGCGCCCCGGCGGCGACCGTGCAGTCGCGGCCCTGGCGCTTGGCCTGATACATCAGGCGATCGGCGCGATCGATGAGATCCTGCGGGCGATCCCCCGGGGCGAACTCGGTGGCGCCGATGCTCACGGTGACCCGAAGGTCGAGGTCAGGCGAACCGAAGGGGAAGGCTGCGACGGCCTGGCGGATTCGCTCGGCCTGCGCCTCGGCGGCAGGAAGCTCGCCCGAAGTCACGTAGAGGAACTCCTCTCCGCCCCAGCGCCCGATGGCGTCGGTCGCACGCGAGGTCGCGCGGAGAACCTTGGCGACCTCCACCAACGCGCGGTCTCCGACCTCGTGGCCGAAGGTGTCGTTGATGTCCTTGAACCGGTCGATGTCCATCATCAGGACGCTGAGCGGCTCCTTGCGCATCCGCGCTCCGTGAACGGCGGCCCGCAGGCGGTTCTTGAGATGGCGCCGGTTGGCCAGTCCCGTGAGATCGTCGGTGTAGGCCAGGGCCATGAGATCGCGGCTCTGGGTTTCGTGCACGTGCAAGGCCAAGCGTGCCCGGGCGACAAGCTCCGACGGATCGGGATGGACCGTGATGTCGGTGGCGCCCGCCGCGAGGGCGGCCTCGACCTCGTCCTGGCGCCAGGAACGGCCGAGCCAGATCGTCGGCAGGCCGCCCAGACGGCGCTTGAGGGTTCCCAGGAGCAACATGGCTTCGGGCAGGCTGCCATCGATCACCAGGAGATCGGCCATCTCCAGGTCTGCCAGGGGCGTGGCCCCCGAGAGGACGATGACGTTGAACTCGGAGGCAAGGGCGTTCGCCAGGGCGACCTCTCCCTGGGCGACCAGCACAGTGGTTCGCCTTTCCATCTTCCTGACCTTCAGTCTTGGCAAAAAGCGGATCTGATCCGTCTCTACCCCCGCCTAGGGGCGCCAAACACGCCAGGCAGAGGTCAGAGCGCCGCAACCTGGCGTCCGATGGATCGACTCTCGGACCCTTGGGTAGGTTCCCGGCCCGGGTCGGATCGATTCCAATGCAGGACCGCAAGGATCGGTGCCGAGCGATCCCTCTGGATCCTGAAACGGTGCCGCTCGGCAGTCGGAAGGCGAGGATCGTCAGCTGGGCAGGGACTTGTCCTGGACCTCGCGGGTAAGCCTGCCGACGAGGTCCGCGATAGCCATGACCTCCTGCTTGCCGGAGGCGAGTCTGAGCGCGACCGTCCCGGCCTCGGCCTCGCGCTTGCCGATCACCGCCATGTACGGGACCTTGGCGAGCTGGGCCTCCTTGATCCGGGCGTTCAGGTGATCGCTCGCGTCCCGGTAGTCGATCCGCAAGCCGGCCTTGCGGAGCCTGTCGGCAACCTGGAGGGCCGCCTCGTCGACGTCCTCGGAGATCGGGAACACGCTGCATTGCACGGGCGCCAGCCACAGCGGGAAATGACCCGCATACTGCTCGACCAGGCATCCAAAGAAGCGCTCCATGGAGCCCATCAGCGCCCGGTGGATCATGACGGGACGGTGCTCCTTGCCATCGGATCCGGTGAACTTCATGTCGAAGCGCTCGGGATTGTTGAAGTCGACCTGGATCGTCGAGCACTGCCAGGATCGGCCGAGCGTGTCCTTGAGCTTGAGGTCGATCTTGGGACCGTAGAAGGCGCCGCCGCCTTCGTCCACCTCGTAGTCGAGGCCATTCTTGACCAGGGCGTCGGCCAGGGCCTTGGTCGCGCGCTCCCACATCGCCGGCTCTCCGACGAATTTTTCCGGGCGCGTGGCGAGGTACGCCTCGAACTTGGCGAATCCGAAGGTCCGGAGGATGTAGAGCACGAAGTCGATGACGCGATCGAGCTCGCTTTCGAGCTGATCGGGGCGGACGAACAGGTGGGCGTCGTCCTGAGTGAATCCGCGCACCCGCAAGAGGCCATGGAGCACTCCGGAGCGCTCGTAGCGATACACGGTGCCAAGTTCAGCCCACCGCAGCGGCAGCTCGCGGTAGCTCCGCGTCCGATTGTTGAAGATCTGGATGTGGTACGGGCAGTTCATCGGCTTGACCAGATACTCCTGGCCATCCACGTCCATGCCGCTGAACATGTTCTCGCGATAAAAGCCGGTGTGGCCGGATTTGTTCCAGAGCGTGGTCTTGGCGATGTGCGGCGTATAAACGAGGTCATATCCACCCTCGTAGTGGGCCTTGCGCCAGAAAGTCTCGATCTCGTTGCGAATCAGCGCACCCTTTGGGTGCCAGAGGATCAAGCCCGGGCCGATGTCGTCGTACTGGCCAAAGAGGTCCAGCTCCTTGCCGAGCTTGCGGTGGTCTCGCCTGGCTGCCTCCTCGATGCGGTGGAGGTGGGCCTTGAGATCGTCTTCCTTGAAGTAGGCCGTGCCGTAGATGCGCTGGAGCATCTTGTTCTTCTCGTCGCCCCGCCAGTACGCTCCGGCGACCGACAGGAGCTTGAAGTGCCGGATGAGGCCCGTATGCGCCACGTGGGGACCCTCGCACAGGTCCGTGAACGTCCCCTGGCGGTAGAAGCTCACGACGCTCCCGGGTTCCGCGAGGATGCCCTCGAGGATCTCGGCCTTGTAGATCTCGCCCTGGCCGAGGAACCCCGTGACCTTGGCCATGGCCGCGTCGTGGGGGACCTCGGTCCGTTCGATCGGTTCGGCGGCTCCGGCGTGCTTGCGCATGACCTTCTCGATCTGCTCGAGATCCTCCGACGAGAAGGGCTCGGGGCGATCGAAGTCGTAGTAGAAGCCGTCCGCGATCACCGGTCCGATGGCGACCTTGGTCTCGGGCCACAGCTCGGTGACCGCCTCGGCCAGGAGGTGCGCCGCGGAGTGCCGCAGGAAGGTCAGGCCGTCGGGGTCGTCCGCGGTGACGATCTCGACGCGGACCGAGCGCTCCAGGGGCGTGCGAAGGTCGGCCAGCTTGCCTTCGATGCGGGCTCCCACGGCCTTCTTGGCCAGCTGATGAGAGATCTGCTCGGCGAGATCGATGCAACGAGTGCCCGCGGCGACCTCGCGCACGGACCCGTCGGGCAGCGTGATGGCGATCGGGGCGGACTGAACAGCGGACACGGACGAACCTCCTTGAACGATCCCCTATTGTAGCCGAGATCCCCGCCTCGGTTCGTCGCACCCGCCAAAGGCAGGCGAACGCGGTCGCTCCAGCGTGCCGTCGGCCGTTGCAGCTTGATCGCGGGGAGTTAGTGTGGCGCCCAGAGCCTTTCCTCTCTGACGGGAGGTAAAGACTCTCCCGGGTAATCCCGGGCAACCCCATTCCGATCCGGAATGGAAGGGGAGAGCTGCCGATGGACCGAAAGGTCTGTTGGCAGCTCTTGATGTTGGCGGCAGATCTCGCCATTGACGAGCCGAGGAAAAAGCCGCGCTGGCCGAGGATCAACGCGATTCGGTTCGGGGTAGCTCCCGGTGTAGCCAGGCGATCGCCACGATCGCCAGCACGGCGGATGCCGGCGCGATCGCCCGGACGTGCGCCCACCACCAGTCCTCGCCGATTCCGTTGACCTGCGCCAGGGCCAGGAGGTTATTCGTCGCATGGGCCGCCACACCTGGCAAGATGCTGCCACTTCGCCACGCCAGCCAGGCCAGGAATCCACCCAGCACCAGGTAAGTAGGGAGGCCGTAGGGCGCGAGGTGGTATCCCGCAAACAGGACCGTCGTGACGATGACGGCGACCCGTCCGCCCCAGCGTTCGAGCCCTGACAGCACCACCCCCCGAAAGGCCGTCTCCTCGCAGATGGCCGGCACGAGGGCCGCACCCAGGACGAGCACGACGCCACTTACCCACGAATGGATGCCGAGGAGCCGGTCCAGCCCGGCTGGAGGCGCCAGGTGTGATGCATCTTGCCAGAGGGTCTGGGCGTAGGTCAGGAGCCCGCCCAGGCCCAGCGAGCCGAGCATCGCCAGACCGATCCAGGTCCACCGCGCCGGCCGCCAGCGCAGCACCGCCAGGCGTTCGGTCCCGCTCGTCAACAGGAACGCGGGCAACAGAACGCCCAGGATCTCCACCGGAAAGAAGAAGGCCTGGATGAGCAGGCGGGACCGGCTCCCGACCTCATGCAGCCACCAGCCGCCCACCGCCGTGGGCAAGATGAGGAGAAGGAGCAGGAAGGCCACCAGCCGAGGCAGCGAGGGCCGCGAGTCCGGATCCATCGCCTAGATCACGAGCTTGCGCAGCCGGGCGCTGGTAAAGTCGACGATCATCACGAGGACGATGAGGACGAGCACCGTCATCGCCGCCTCCTGATACTGGAACATCCGGAAGTAACTGGTCATCAGTTCACCGATCCCGCCCGCGCCGATCAAGCCCAGGACGGTGGCGGCGCGGATGTTGGACTCGAACCGGTAGATGACGAAGCTGAGGAAGCTCGGCATGATCTGGGGGACCACGGCAAAGGAGTAGACCTGCAACCGGTTGGCCCCGGTGGCCTGGACCGCCTCGACCACTCCCGGATCGACACCCTCGATCGCCTCCGCGAAGAGCTTGATGAGCACCGTGGCCGTTCCGAAGGTCAATGCCATCACCCCGGTGAACGCACCCAGGCCGATCGCCGAGATCAGCACCAGCCCGATGGCGAAGTCCGGGATGCTGCGCAGGAAGTTGTTGACCGACTTCACGGCCATGTAGACCGAGCGATCCGGCGAGGTGTTGCGGGCGGCCAGGAAGCTGATGGGGAACGCGATGATCGCCGCGAGCACGGTGCCGGCGACGGCCATCTGGATGGTCTGGAGGGTGCCGCCAAGCAAGGTATTTGGCCAGGTGTTCTGCCACCAGGCGGTCTTGACGTAGGCCAGGTCGCCATGCAGCGGCACTGGCAGCAAGAGCTGCTCGAGCGTCAGCCGGTGCGGGAACTCGTAGGCCGAGGGATCGACCACCAGGCTATACGAGGCCGGCCAGCTCCGGCTCGCCATGTCGATCATCTTGGGTACGCCCTGCACCAGGGCGACCGGATCGAACCCCGTTCCGACGAACGCCCAGGCCAGGATCAAGCCCAGCAAGGCGACCAATGCCCAGACCTTGGCAGCGCGTCGAGGTGGAGGCGGAAGCACGAGCTCCGCGGTCCTGTCCAGAGTGCTCATCAAGCGATCCTTGCTAGCGGTAGAGGTTGCGTCCGGCGGGCTCGGCCAGACGGCCTCAGGTCGGAATCGGGTAGGCCTTGAGTTCCTCGGTCCGGGCTTGATAGACGCGCCGGATGGCGGTTTCGTCGAGCCGTTCGGGGGCATCGTCGAACACCACCTCGCCGCCGGCAAATCCGATGCAGCGCCCGGAGAAGCGCTTGGCGAGGTCGAGGACGTGCAGGCTGACCAGCACCGTGATGCCGTCTTCCTGGCCGACCTTCCGCAGGAGGTCGAGAATGGCCAGGGAAAGCTTGGGATCGAGCGAGGCGACGGGCTCGTCGGCCAGGATGACCGCCGGCCGCTGCATCAGGGCACGGGCGATGGCGACGCGCTGCTGCTGACCTCCCGAGACGGAGTCGGCGCGCTGGTAAGCGAAGGGCAGCAATCCCACCCGATCGAGTGCCAGGAGCGCTCGCCGCTTGTCCGCAGAGGAAAAAAACCTGAGCGTGCTCGGCAGCCCAGGGGTGTAACCGAGGCTACCGGACAGGACATTCTCGAGGACGGTCAGGCGCTTGACCAGATTGAATTGCTGGAAGATCATCCCGACCTTTCGGCGCCAGCGCCGGAGATCCCGCGCTCCGAACTTGCCGACGTCGATCTGTCCACCCTCGCGGTCGAGAATGGCGGACGGCACCAGGATCTCGCCACCGCTCGGCTCCACCAGGCGGTTGAGGCAGCGCAGGAAGGTCGACTTGCCCGCCCCGGACAGTCCGAGGATCGCCGTGAACTCCCCGGCCTCGAAATCCAGGGATACGTCGCGGAGCACCGGCGCCCCGTCGCCGTACCGCTTGGAAAGGTGCCGGACCGAGAGGACGGGTTCGGACAAGGGACTCTCGTTTCTAGTGGCGCAGCGCCTCCCTCACCGAATCGTAGTCGGACGAATGGGCGAGCGTGAACCCGTCGATGTCGTAGACCCGGTGAAGGAGATTGCGACCCCAGGCCGTCGCGGACAGGCGCTCGAGACTGTGCTCGAGGGCCTGGCTCATCCTGGGGTCGAGGTCGTTGCGGACGCAGAACATGTCGTCGGGGATGGGGCGGGAGAAGGCGATGGGGACGATCTGGCGTCTTTCAGCGGGCGTCTTGAGGAAGAGCGTCCAGGCGCCCACCTTGCCCTTGGGATCGTCGGAAAAAACCGCGCCGGCATCGGCTTGGTGGTTGAACACGGCCATGACCGTCGCATCGTGGCCGCCAGGTGGCAAAAGCTTGAGGTCCCGCTTGGGATCGATCCCGGCCTTCCTGAGCATGACCTTGGCGAACAGGGATCCGGCCATGCTCTCGGGATCGCCGAATGCGAACCGCTTGCCTCGCAGCTGAGCGAGCGTGTGGATGCCGGAGTCCGCCCTGACGATGATCGCCGAGTAGTAGGTGTCGCGACCGTAGCGGACGACCTTGAGGAGGGGCTTGATGAAGAACGGCCGCTTGAGCCTCTTGCACTCGTTCTCGGTCACGACGAACGCCCCGGGCGAGAGGAAGGCGGCATCGACCATGTGGCTTCGCATGGCCTCGATGACGCCTGGATAGTCGGTAGGAACGAACGCCGTCACGCTGATGCCGAGCGCGTGGTGGAGGTATGCGATCAGCGGCCTCACCTGGCGCGTGATCTCCTGGGAGTTCTCGGATGGGATGAAGCCGATCCGCAAGATGGGCGGACGATAGGCGAGCGCGTTTTGCCCGAGCGCGAACAGGAGCGCCCAGAAAGTAACGAAGAGCAAAGAGGCAAAACGACGCATGGTCGAGAACGCTATACCCGCCCGGGTGCTCCAACGAACTGCCAGGCCACCGTGAGGACCGGAGTCGCCAGAGCCGAACCCGGTATCGTCTTGGGTTTGAACGGCTCCCTCGACGCCAGGGGGAGGGGCTGACCGCCTTCTATCCCCCGAAAACGTCGTGACTCTCGAGCTGCGGGCGCCGGGGTTCGATGCGTTCGGCCAGGTAGTCGATCACAGCCTCGATCTTCACGCGATCCTGGGTCATCCGGTCGCGATCTCGGATCGTCACGGAGCGATCCTCCAGGCTGGCGAAGTCCAGGGTCAGGCAGAACGGGGTGCCGATCTCGTCCTGCCGCCGGTAACGCTTGCCAATGGATCCCGTCACGTCCATCTCGGCAGACCAGCGCGCGCGCAGGGCGTCGAAGATCTTGCGGGCCGGGCCGACGAGCTCGGGTTTCTTGGAGAGCGGCAAGACGGCGACCTTGATCGGCGCCAGGCTGGGATGCAGGTGCAGCACCGTGCGGGCCTCGCCCTTGTCGTCGACCTCCTCCTCGAAGGCGTCGACCAGGAAGGCCAGGGTGGCGCGATCCGCCCCGGCGGATGGCTCGACGACGTACGGCAAATAGTGGACCTTGGTCTCCTCGTCGAAGAAGGAGAGATCCTGGCCGCTGTGCTGGCTATGCTGCTTGAGGTCGAAGTCCACGCGGTTGGCGATCCCCTCGAGCTCGGCCCAGCCGAACGGGAAGCGGTACTCGATGTCGGTCGTGGCCCGGGCATAGTGAGCGAGCTCATCCTTGCTCTGCGGCCGCTTCTTGAGGTTGTCCGGATGGATGCCGAGCTTGATGTACCAGTCGAAGCGATCGGCGACCCAGCGTTCCCAGAGGGCGTCGGCCTCATCGGGCGGGCAAAAGTACTCGATCTCCATCTGCTCGAACTCGCGGGTGCGGAAGGTGAAGTTCCCGGGCGTGATCTCGTTGCGGAACGCCTTGCCGATCTGCGCGATCCCGAAGGGTGGCCGGCGTCGGGTCGCCGTCATCACGTTCTTGAAGTTGACGAACATGCCCTGGGCCGTCTCGGGTCGCAGGTAGATGGCCGCGGACGACTCCTCGACGGGGCCCATGAAGGTCTTGAACATCAAGTTGAAGTTGCGGGCGTCCGTCAGCTCGCCACCGCATTCGGGACACCTGGGTCCGGCCACGTGGTCGGCGCGAAAACGCTTCTTGCAGCTCTTGCAATCGACCAGGGGATCGTGAAAGGTCTCCACGTGTCCCGAGGCCACCCAGACCTCGGGGCGCATCAAGATCGCGGCGTCGAGGCCGACCATGTCGTCGCGTTCTGTGACCACCGATCGCCACCAGGCCTGCTTGACGTTGTTCTTCAGCAGCACCCCGTACGGCCCGTAGTCCCAGCACGAAGCCAGGCCGCCGTAGATCTCGCTCGACTGCACGATGATCCCGCGGCGCTTGCACAGCGAGACCACCTTGTCCATCACGTCGGTCTGCACGGCCTGGGCCATCGCGTCGTCCTCCTGTCGGGGTAGGGTTGTTGGATCTCTAATTCTAGCGCGAAACGCGCTGCCAGGACCGGAGCGCCAGGGCGCCTGGAACTCTTGCGGTGCGGAACCGCTCTAGACCTTTTGCAGTTTGAACGGGTCCCTCTGCGCGGTCGCTTCGCTGCGCAACCGGGCCCCGTTTGACTCATCGGGCTCGATCCAGTCAAACCGGCAGCACTCTAGACCTTTTGCAGTTTGAACGGGTCCCTCTGCGCGGTCGCTTCGCTGCGCAACCGGGCCCCGTTTGACTCATCGGGCTCGATCCATTCAAACCGGCAGCACTCTAGTGGCGTATCGTGACCTCGTAACCCTTGGCATTGACCTCGTCGGCAACGGCCAGGGCCCGTTCCCTGCTGTTGTACGCACCGATCTGAGCATGGTACTGGCTCTGATCGTAGACCACGACAGCTTCGATACCGTTGTTGAGGAGCTCCTGCACCATCGACTCGGCATCCTCCCGGTTGTCGTAGGAGCCCACTTGCACGCGGTAGACGTCCTCGACGGTCGGCTCGGGGGTGGGCTCGTCGACCTGCTCGGTCGCCTCGGGATATGGGGTCTGGACCGGAAGCTGCTGAGCTGCGACCGGTACCGGGGTGGGCGGCAGCGGCTCGGGCGTCGACGCCGGGAAGGGGGTAGGGGTGCTGTCGGGGCCGACCGCGAAGAGATCCTGCGGCGTCGCGACCGGTTGCGGCGTCACCAGGGGCACTGGCGTCGCCAGGGGCACCAGCGGAGGCGCGGCGGCCTCCTGGGGGCCGCGGACATCGACGTCGCTGGTGTAGCGATAGGTGAACCAGAAGCCCAGCCCGAAAGAGGCCCCCGCACACGCGATGAACACCAGCCAATAAAGCGCGCCGGGCAATGAACTACGGCGGCGCGTCGGTCGGTGCTTGGGACTGGGCTTGGAGCTCACTTTCGGTGATTTTACCGGTTCTGGGCGGTTTCGTGTGGCAGCCTTGCCCGTCGCCCGGGACTCGTCCGGCGATCGAGGCGTCGATGAATCGTCCGCGGGCCGACGACCGGCGCGCTACCGCCGGATCCACCATCGTCTCCGGGTCAGCTTGGTGTGTTACAATTCGAAACATGGGGGCCGATCCTCCCTTCAAATCGGGCGAACTCGGGGCCAGGCTTTGAATCGAGGGAGACTCCAAAGAGGACGACGGCTCGAGCTGGGGCCGCTACCGGTAGCGGCGATCCGGCCAAGCGGACCTGCGCGGGGTTCGGCAGGGAGGACGCTCGTGACTTTCCAGCACCAGGACATCGTCGAGGAACCGGGGACCTACCGGAGCAACTTCGCAGCTGGGTTCGGCATCCTGGCCGGGTTGGGCGCGATCGCCCTGGGCGTCTTCTTGATCGGGCCAGCCACGGGTCTGGCCTGGTCGACCCTCGGCGTCGGCGCCCTGACGGTCGTGTTGATGGCAGGTCGACTGTGGATCGGACTGGCGAACTGGGCGAGCCTGGTGGTGCTCGGGCTGGGGGTTTACTCCTGGTTTGCGCCCCGTGCCTTCGGGGTTGATCCCAGCGTGTTCACGCAAGTCCCGCTCGGTATCTGCTGGGCCGAGATCGGGGTCGGGCTGGCGCTGGTCTTCGTCGGCACGTGGACGGCGCTCGGCGCACCGGGACGCATCGAGCACGAAAGATTCTTCGATCCGATCGAGCGTTGAGGGCGGCCCGGCAGGCCTTTTTCGAAGGGGCGGGAACGATGGCGCAGGTGGATTCGCAAACCGGCGGCAGGGCGCGGCTGGACCGCCGGAGGCTCTGGGCGTTGCGGGCAGCCGAGGTCGGGGTCTTGGCGGCAACGTGGCTCTTCCTCATGGGGCTCTGGATGCCATGCTGGACCCTCTTCGGCACCCCGGGCCTCGGCGTCAGCTTTCCGTACTGGCCCGTCCTCATCGTCGACGTCGCGGTGGGATTCGTCGCCCAGTTGCTGTGCGCCGCGCGCGCGTGGAACCACCAGCCCGCCATTTTCTCCTGGCTGACCGGCGCCATGGGTGCCGCGACCGTCATCGTGGGGGTGCTGTTCTCGGCAGGCCTCTACCAGAGTCTGACCATCGCTGCCGGCGGCCTGCTCCTGGTCAGCAGCATCGTCAGCGCCATCGCGAGGAGCGGCCCCATCTTCGAGGTCCCGCCCCTTAGCTGGGCCGGGCACCCGGAATTCGCCAGCGGCAGCCCGGCGCCGGATCGCCCCGGGGGCGGGTCGCAACCGGACGACGCCGGGAGCCGGGAGCATCCGCCCGAGCCGTCCTAGCCTGGTGCGCGTTGCGCCTGCCCTACCCGGGAGCCCGCTTGACCGGATCCTTCTCCTGATTACGATGCTGGCATGCGGATCGAATCTTCCGGCAGGAGCCAAGAGGTCGGGCATGCGCCTCGCGTGGGAAGGTAGGCGCGAGCCGGCAGTCGAGCCGCTGGCCCTTCCGGCGGGCGAACCGCTGCTGGTTCACGGGGACAACCTCGCAGCCCTGGCAGGCCTGACCGGGCGCAAGGCTCGCCTCGTCTATCTCGATCCGCCCTTCATGACGGGGGACGCCTTCAAGATGGGCGGGGTGGACGCCTATCGTGACGATCTGGCGCCGGATGCCTATATCCAGATGCTCTACGAGCGCCTGGTCCTGGTGCGACGCGTGCTCGCTGCCGATGGCACCGTCATCGTCCACCTCGATCACCACGCATCCCACGCGGTCAAGCTGGTCATGGACGAGGTCTTCGGACGCTTTCTCAACGAGATCGTCTGGTTCTATCAAGGCGGTGCCCTCACGAGCGTCCGGCGCCATCTGCCCCGCAAGCACGATGTCCTGCTCTGGTACGCGAATGGCCCGGATCATGTCTTCAACCCGCCTCGTGGCGCCAAGGTCTCGGACCCCATGATCCGCAGGTGGGGCCACTACGCCGACGCCGAGGGCCGCGTGCCCTTCGGCCGCATCCGGCGCGAGGGCCAGACCCACGCGCGGCTGCAGCGGCGCTTCATCCGGCAGCATCAGCGGCCCCCGCAGGACGACGAGATCGCCTTCGTGATGCAGGGATCGCTGCTGCGCTCGGTCTGGGCGGACATCCCCGAGATCCGGAACAGCCCTCGCTACGCGGAAGCCACCGGTTACCCCACCCAGAAGCCGCTGGCTCTCCTCGAGCGGATCGTCACGATGACGACCCACCCGGGCGACCTGGTCATCGATCCCTTTTGCGGATCCGGCACGACGTTGCTGGCAGCCGAGCGCCTGGGCCGCCGCTGGATCGGGATCGACCGGAGCCCGGCGGCCATCGAGACCGCGGCTCGGCGCCTGTCTCGCGACGACGTCGCCCGGGCCGGGGACGGCGAGCTGGCCGAGACGATCCGTCGGCCCGTTTTTTAGATTTTTTGCCGCCCGAACGGATCCCACTGCGCGGTCCCTGCGCTGCGCAACCGGTCCCGGTTTGACTCCTTCAGCCCGTCCCTGCGCTGCGCAACCGGTCCCGGTTTGACTCCTTCAGCCCGTCCCTGCGCGGCGAAACCGCGCTAGATGTCGAGGTTCTTGACCTCGCGGGCGTGCCTCTGGATGAACTCGCGCCGCGGCTCGACCTTGTCGCCCATGAGGGTGGTGAAGAGCTTCTCGGTTTCCACCGCGTCGTCGATGTCGACCTGCAGCAAGGTGCGGCTGGCGGGATCCATCGTCGTCTCCCAGAGCTGCTGGGGCATCATCTCGCCCAGGCCCTTGAAACGGCTGATCGTGAGATTCTCCTCACCCATCTGGGTCCTGGCCTGATCGAGCTCGCGATCCGAGTAGCAATAGCGGACCGCCTTGCCCTTCTCGATCTTGTAGAGCGGAGGCTGCGCGATGTAGATATGGCCGCGCTCCACGAGCTCCTTGGCATAGCGGTAGAAGAAGGTGAGGAGCAGGGTCCGGATATGGCTGCCGTCGACGTCGGCATCGGTCATGATGATGATCCGTCCGTAGCGTAGCCGGCTCGGGTCGAAATCGTCGGCGATCCCGGTGCCGATCGCCAGGATCATGGCCTGGATCTCTTCGTTGGCGTAGATGCGATCGACGCGGGCCCGCTCGGTATTGAGGATCTTGCCACGCAGCGGAAGGATGGCCTGGAAACGGCGATCGCGGCCCTGCTTGGCCGAGCCGCCGGCGCTGTCGCCCTCGACGATGTACAGCTCGCAGCGATCGGGCTCGCGATCCGAGCAATCGGCCAGCTTGCCCGGGAGCGTGCCCCCCTCGAGCGCGCTCTTGCGGCGGGTAAGCTCACGAGCCTTGCGGGCGGCCTCACGGGCGCGCAGGGCCTCGAGCGCTTTGCCGAGGACGGCCTTGCCAACCAGGGGGTTGGTCTCGAGCCAGTGACCCAGCCCATCGCCCACGACGGTCTGGACGATGCCCTGGACCTCGGTGTTGCCGAGCTTGGTCTTGGTCTGGCCCTCGAACTGCGGCTCGGGAACCTTGACCGATACCACGGCCGTCAGGCCCTCCCGGACGTCCTCGCCGGCGAGGTTCTGCTCGTTCTCCTTGATGAGGTTGGCCTTGCGCCCGTACTCGTTGAGCAGACGCGTGAGCACGTTGCGGAAACCAGCCAGGTGCGTGCCGCCATCCACCGTGTTGATATTGTTGGCGAAGGCCAGGACCGTCTCCGAGTAGCCCGTGGTGTACTGCATCGCCACCTCGACGACCACGCCGTCGCGTTCGCCCTCGAGGTAGATCGGCTTGGGATGCAAGACGTCTTTGTTCTCGTCGAGGAAGCTCACGAACTCGAGGAGACCGCCCTCGTAGTGGAAGATCTCCGTGTTGGACGTGCCGTCGGTATTCTCCACCTTGAACGAGATGGAGACCCCCCGATTGAGGAAGGCCAGCTCGCGGAAGCGGTGCGCCAGCGTCTCGGGGTTGAACTCGACCGTCTCGAAGATCGTGGAGTCTGGCTTGAATTTCGTGGTGGTGCCCGTCCCTTCGGCCGGGCCGAGCGCCTCGACGTCGCCGCACGGGTTGCCGCGCTCGTAGCGCTGGCGCCAGAGCTTGCCATCGCGCTTGATCTCGACCTCGCACCACTCGGAGAGCGCATTGACGACCGAGACGCCGACGCCGTGGAGACCGCCCGAGACCTTGTAGCCGCCGGCTCCGAACTTGCCGCCCGCGTGCAAGACGGTCATGACCGTCTCGAGCGTGCTCTTGCCCGTCTGGGGGTGGGTCTCGACCGGGATGCCGCGACCGTCGTCGGAAACCTCGATGACGTGGTCAGCGGTCAGCAAGACATCGATGCGATTGCATACGCCCGCCATGGCCTCGTCGATGGAGTTGTCGACGACCTCGTACACGAGATGATGCAGACCGCGCTCGCCCGTGCTGCCGATGTACATGCCCGGCCGCTTGCGGACCGGTTCCAGGCCCTCGAGAACCTGGATCTGGGCAGCTGTATACGCCGCGCCTGGCTGCACGGCGGTGCCGGCGCTGGGTGCGTCGTCGAGCCCGGTAGTGGGCATGAGGTGCGGTCCCTCCCGATCTGTGGTCGTTTGCATGACTCCAATGAATATTTGATTTTACCAGGAAAGGACTACCTGCGCCTGCTGCCAGCCGCTGGCGGTGTCGGATTTACGGCCTCGTCGCTCCGGGAACTTTCGGCGCATCCCCGCCGTGCGGGGCGTGTCGCGTCGCGGAAGGGGCCCGCCGCGGCGCCCTCCAGAACGCGCGTCGGGCGCCGGGCAAGTGTTACAATGACAGCGTTTGGACTGCGACGACGTCCGGGGGCATTGCATGCGACAGGATCCTGATCCGCGGCTGCTGACCGTCGGCCCCGCGCGCGTTTACGGCGGAAACGGCGTGCTGGCGGATCTCGGGCCCGCTGTCAGTCGAACGGCTTCGCGCGTGGCGATCGTAACCGGAGCGACGGCCTGGAGAGCGGCTGCGACGGCCGTGGAGTCGACCTTGTCGACCGCCGGGGTCGCGACTGAGGTGCTCTTCTACGGGAAGCAGGTATCCGAGAGCACGCTGGAGAGCCTGTGCTTCGAAGCCCGCGGGGTCGATGCCATCGTGGGCGTAGGGGGCGGCAAGGCCCTCGACGCGGCCAAGCTCGCGGCCCATCGTCTCGAGGTCCCGGCTTACATGGTTCCGACCAGTGCCGCCACCTGCGCGGCGTGGACCGCGCTCTCCAACGTCTACAGCGACGAGGGCGGGTGGCTCTATGGAGTTCCGCTGGAGCAGGGTCCCCGGGCGGTTTTCCTGGATCACGGCCTGGTTCTCGACGCGCCCGTGCGGCTGCTGGCGGCCGGTGTCGCCGATGCCATGGCCAAATGGTATGAATCGGATTCGGCGGTGGACCTCGGATCCGCCGACGCCACGTCGACCGGGGCGGTCGAGCTCAGCCATCACCTCCACAAGCAGCTGGTCCGGCACGCCAAGGCCGCGCTGTCGGGAGACCGCGCCGCAGGGGTCCGCGTCGCCGATCTGAATGTGATCCTCACCGGCGCCGTCAGCGGCCTGGGCGGTTCGATGTGCCGCAGCGTGGCAGCCCACGCCGTGGCCAACGGTCTGACCCATCTTCCGGGTGCCTCTTGCAGCCTCCACGGCGAGAAGGTCGCGTTCGGCCTGCTGGTTCAGTTCGTCCTGCAGGACCGCGACCTTTCCGAGATCGAGGAGTTCATCGCCTTCCTGGCGGACCTCCGACTCCCGCTCACGCTGGAGTCCCTGGGCCTGCCCGACACCCGGGCCGCCCTGGATCGCGCCGTCGCGGTCGCGATGGCCCCTGATTCCACCCTTCACCGCCTTCCCGTGGCCGTCGATGCCCATACCCTGGGTCGCGCCATCCTGGAGGCTGACGCCCTCGCGCGGCGCACCCTGGCAGAACATCGCCAGGAAGCGCTTCGCTAGCGCACCTGCCAGCCTTGGATTCGAGTTTGTAAACCCCTCGCATTCCCGGCGCCGAATTGCCAGGCGCTCACAAGGAGACCTCCATGACCTCCACCATCGATCGCTTCGCCATCGCGAACCGCCTGGCGGGTATTCCGCCATACGCAACCGCACAGCTCGAGGTACTCCGCGCGGCAGCCGAGAAAAAGGGCCTCAAGTGCATCGATCTGGGCATCGGATCGCCCGACCAGCCCACCCCCCCGGAAGTCGTGGAGCGGATGATCGCCGCCCTGCGCGACCCTTCCAACCATCGCTACCCCGGCTTCAAGGGCAAGGAGAGCTTCCGCAAGGCGATCGCCGACTGGTACGGCCGACGCTATGGCGTCGATCTCGACCCCCGCAGCGAGGTCCTGCCCCTCATCGGCTCCAAGGAAGGCCTGGCCAAGCTGGCCCTGGCGTTCATCAATCCGGGCGACGTCACCATCGCGCCCGACCCCAGCTATCCGGTGCACCACCGCGGGACGCTGCTCGCCGGAGGCGAGCTGGCGCTGGTGCCGATGCGCCCGGCGCGGGAATTCTTGCCCGACTGGTCCGAGGTGCCGGCCAGCCAGCTGGCGCGGGCCCGGATGCTGTTCTACAACTTCCCCAACAACCCCACGGCCGCGGTCGCCCCGCGCGAGTTCCACGAGGACACGGTTGCGTTTGCCCGCAAGCGCGACCTCATCCTCGTCCACGACCTCGCCTACGCGGAGCTTGCCTTCGATGGCTACCGCCCCACCAGCCTCCTCGAGATCCCCGGGGCGAAGGACGTCGGCGTCGAGTTCCATACGATGTCCAAGACCTACAACATGGCCGGCTGGCGCACGGGCTTCGTCGTCGGCAACGCCCGGATCATCGAGCAGCTTTACCGGGTCAAGACCAACATGGACTACGGCCTTTTCGGCGCCATCCAGGATGCCGCCGAGTTCGCGCTGTCGTTGCCCCAGAGCCATGTGGACGCGCTCGTCGCGCTGTACCAACGCCGCCGCGATGTCGTGGTCGACGGCCTGACGCAGCTCGGGTTCCCGGTCATCCGGCCCAAGGCCACGATGTATGTCTGGTGCCCGGTCCCGCCCGGCCAGAAGGCTTACGACTTCGTCGCGGATACCATCGATCGCACCGGGGTCGTCTTCACCCCGGGAACGGGCTTCGGCGACGGCGGCGAGGGCTACTTCCGGGTCAGTCTGGTGGCCGACGAGCCCGTCCTCCAGGAGGCGCTGGATCGCCTCCGCCAGGCAGGCATCCACTACTGAAGAACAGAGCGCCCGGGGCCTGGCAGCGATCAGGCCGAGACGGGGCGGCTCGGGAGCGAGATCAGGTGCCCGCCGGAGCTGGCGCTCCACCTGCCGGGCGGACGGGCACCTGGAGCTGAAAGAGGTCGCGGATGGCCAGCGCGTGAGCCTCGCGCTTGGCGCCGGTCTGGGCCTTGAGGCCGACCGTCGGCTCGTGCAGGAACTTGTTGGTGATGGCAAGGGTGAGGCGCGCGACGGCCTCTTGCTGCTCGGGACTCAGCCCGTCGCCGTGACGCGCGAAGAAGCGGTCGAGCTCCCCTTGCCGGATGGCATCGAGCTTGCCGCGAAGACTGGCGATCGTGGGCGCCGCCTGATACGAGCGCTGCCAGCCATCGAAGTTCTCGGTCTCGTCGGCAACGATGGCCTCTGCGGCCGGGGCCTGCTTCAAGCGCTCGATGCGGGCCTGGTCAGCCAGAGAGGATAGCGCGTCGATATCGAACAGGGTCACCCCGGCGTGGCCCCCGATCCTGGGATCGATGTTCCTTGGCACGGAGATGTCGACCATGACCAGCGGCCTGCCGGCGCGGGCCGTCAGCACCGGGCCGAGGTCCGAATCCTCGAGGACGTAGTGGGGCGCCGCGGTGCAGCAGAGCACGACATCGGCTTCGCCCAAGGCGCTCGCCACTGCGTGGAACGGCACCGCCTCGCAGGAGATATCACGCGCCAATGACTGGGCCAGCTCCAGCGTGCGGTTGGAGACCAGCAACTTGCGCACGCCCTGCCCGACCAGGTGCTTGATCGTCGCCTCGCCGATCTTGCCCGTTCCGAGGACCAGGACCGTGCGATCCGTCAGGGTGTCGAGCTCGCGGCGCGCCAGCTCGACCGCCGCCGCACCGACGCTCACCGCACCTTGGCTGATCGGGGTTTCCGTGCGGACGCGCTTGCCCGTGGTGACCGCCTGGCGAAAAAGCGCGTCGAGGACCGGACCGAGCGTGCCGGCGGTCCTGGCTGTGGCCGCCGCGTCGCGGACTTGCCCCAGGATCTGGCCCTCGCCCAGGATCTGCGACTCGAGGCCGGCGGCCACGCGCAGAAGATGGATCACGGCGTCGCGATCCGCCAGGCCGTGGAATTGCGAGGCGACGAAGCGCTCTTCCAGCCCGCGATGGCGGGCCAGGAACCGCGCCAGGGACTCCTGGGCCACCTCTGCGCTCTCGGCAACGGCGTAGAATTCCGTGCGGTTGCAGGTGGAGAGTAGGGCCGCCTCGAGGAGCTCCGGAATCTCCGCCAGGCTGGCCAGGGCCTCGGGGATCTGGCTCCCCGAGAACGCCACCTGCTCGCGGAGCGAGACGCTTGCCTCGTCGTGGCTAATTCCGTAGCGAAAAATCGTCATCGTCTAGCAGCTGGTGTCGGCCGGCCCAAGATCAAGGATACAACCTTGCTCGATCCCGGTGACCGAAACGGTCGCGCGGAGCGTCTTGCTTGTAAATTCAGGCGCGAAGGCCTCCATTATAAGCGGTCGAGGACGAATCGAGACCGTGAGCTATACTGATCGGAGGCCTCGCGCAGACTGCCTCGGACCACTCGATCGTAGCACGTCAGCCAGGCCTCGAAAGGTCTCCAGACTCATGCCGACACATTCGCAAAAAGACCCCCCCGCCGAGGCGGTCGACCTTTCTCAAGATCCCCGCGATTCCGAGGCCGAGATCGAGGGGCCTTCGGTCTACGAATCGATGCGGTCGTCCTTCGTCCGTGTCTGGAGCAGCGTCAAGCTTGCCGTCGTTCTGATCGTCCTGATCGCCCTCGGATCCATTGTCGGGACCCTGATTCCCCAGGGCGAGCCGAGCGGCGTGCTCGGCATCGCGGGTATGAGCGAGGGCGCCAAGCAATTTCTGATCTGGATCCGGGCGTACGACGTCTTCGGCTCGCCCTGGTATCTTGGTCTGCTGGCTCTGTTCTTCTTCAACCTGGCCGTCTGCACCTACGTGCGCGTCTGGCCTCACCTCCAGTTCGCGCTGGGCCGTCCGCGCGAGCTGCCCGAGGCGGTTCAAGCTCGGCTGCCCGAGCAACTCAAGCTCGCCGGGGTAACGGTCGATCGCGTGCAGGCGTTGCTTTCCCGACGCTTCTTCCGCACGTTCAAGACGAACGACGGCGGGCTCGTGGCCGATCGCAACCGCTGGTTCCGATTCGCCCCCATGGTCGTGCACGTGGGGCTGTTCTTGATCCTCATCGGGGCCATCACGGCCGGCCTGGCCGGCTTCAAGGATAGCTTCCCCCTCTTGCCCGGCGACACGATGCCGGTGCAGCAGGCGATGCGGGCCGCGAGCCAACGCGGGCCGCTGACTCCTGATCCGGGTTCCTGGAAGATCCACCTCGACAAGTTCTGGATGACCCACTACCCGGGGGGGGCCGTCAAGCAGTACTACTCGACCCTGTCCGTCCTGGACGGGGGCAAGACCGTCTTGACCCGGACCATTCACGTCAACGACCCGTTGCGTTACAAGGGCGTCTGGTTCTACCAGTCGTTCTACGGCATCGGAGCCGAGCGGTTCGTCGTCGACCGCGGCATCCGGACGCGGATCCTCCTCACCCGTCAAGACGGCGTGTCGATCAAGCTGGCTGGCTTCATCTCGACCCAGTTCAAGCTTCCCGCACCCGCGGCCAGCAGCGCGACGAAGGGCCACCGGCGGCAGGAGGCGTTCTTCTACAGCGCCGGGCCGCACCGGCCCTTCTTTCTCCTGGACCTGGCGAACCTGAACTGCCTCGGAAGCATCGCGCCGGGCAAGCCACTCGCGCTCGACGGCCACACCTACGCCCTCGGCTCCGTCACGACGGCTCCCGGCATCGCGGCGGTGGTTCTGGATGTCGGCGGGCAGCGCCGGACCCTTGCGGTCGAATCGGCCGGGAGGTTCAACCTGGCGGGGTACATCTCGCGAGAGTTCGTGGTGGGCCAGCACCAGGTGTTCCTGTACATGCCCGATCCCGAGGGGCCGGTGCAGATCATGGACCTGCGGACCCTGGCTCCGATCTGCAAGATCGCCATGCACCAGTCGGCCGTTGCCGACGACGTGACGGTGGGCTACGTGGCCCGGAAGACCACCGCAACGGCCGGGGGGCTGGCGAGCGCGACGATTCTCGAGGACGGCAAGCCCGTGCCGCTCCGGCTCGTCGACGTGTCGATGACGGGGTTCCAGGTGTCCGGGCCGGCCTCCGATCCGTTCGAGATCGGCGGTAAGACCGTGGTCGCCGTTCAGAACGCCGATCCGGCCGGTTCCCCGCTCTGGCTGATCAATACCCGGGATCAGACGGCTGCAGCCATCCTGGATCCTCACGATACGGTGCAGCTCGGCCATGACATCGTGAACTACCGGGGCCCGGTCTGGTTCTCGGGGTTGCAGACCAAGAGCGATCCGGCGATTCCGGTGATCTACACCGGATTCATCACCGTCATCCTGGGCGCCTTCCTCGGCATGTTCAGCCACCGGCAGCTCTACGTGGCCAGCACCGCCGATGGTTGCAAGGTCGCGGGCAAGGCCAACCGCGGCCAGTATCTCTTCCACCAGGAACTTGCGCAGATGGCGCGGGAGCTCGGCGTCAATGCCGAGGATGCGTTCGCAGCCGCTGCGCTCGACGCGGTGGATCCGGACCCGGCAGCGGCCCACGCCGACGGCGAGGATCCGGGCCCGGGCCAGTCCTCTCGAGTTCCAGGTGCGATTCCTCAAGGAGAACTTCATGGGCAGTGATTTCGGGACCCTCGACCAGTCCACCGGTGCCGTCGCCGCGTCGATGCACCAGATGATGGCGATCGACCAGGTCCTCACGAGCGCCGTGCTGATCCTGGCCGGCCTGGCGGCCGTGGCCTTCCTGCTCGAGATCGTGCTCAAGAAGCCGATGTTCGGCAAGTTCGGTTACGGACTGATGGTCGTGGCTGCCCTTGCCAACTTCGGCGAACTCGCCACGCGCTACTCGTACATGGTCAAGATCTCGCCGGACTACTGGCCGTTATCCAACCTCTTCGAGTCGGTGATGTACATCGTCGTGGCGATCTTCGCCATCTATCTGGTCGTGGACCGGATGTTCAAGGCGCCCGGTTTCGGTCTGGTGTCGAGCTTCCTGGTAGCCATCATCATCGGCCTGGCCTCGCTCTTGCCGCCGCGCCTGAAGGACGCCCATCCGCTGGTGCCGAGCTTGCAGAGCTACTGGCTCAAGGTCCACGTGTCGCTGATGCTCATCAGCTACGCGGCCTTCTTCCTTTCCTTCGTGGGCGCGATCCTCTACCTGTTCTTCCACTACCGGGATCGTCTGTTCGCGCCTCGTGCCGCGGGCGCGATGGCCGCGAAGGGAGCCAAGGCGTCGGTTGCGACCCTCGACATGCTCGACGAGCTCACCTACCGC
Source organism: bacterium (assembly GCA_021781555.1). Classification (GTDB taxonomy): domain Bacteria; phylum Cyanobacteriota; class Sericytochromatia; order S15B-MN24; family VGJW01; genus JAJXWQ01. The sequence goes on along the minus strand of JAJXWQ010000007.1, from coordinate 44,272 downwards.
CTGGTCTTGCTGGGCTTTCCCCTGCTCGCCTTTGGCATCATCCTGGGCGGAATGTGGGCCAACCACGCGTGGGGAACCTACTGGAGCTGGGATCCCAAGGAAACCTGGTCGCTCATCACCTGGCTGTTCTATGCCGCGTACCTGCACGTGAGGCTGCAGCGCGAGTGGCGGGGGACCAAAGCGGCCTGGTTCGCGGTGCTCTGTTTCGCTTCGCTGCTGGTCACTTATCTCGGCGTGAATTATCTGGCGACGGGCCTGCACACGTACGGCAAGCTGTTCTGACGGATCGGGGCGGCGTTCGCTCCGGTTGCGAGGGGCGAGCGCCTGGCGCTATACTCCGGCACCGCCCGCAGGCAAAGGTCTGACCTGACAGCCCTCTTGCCGGGCGGGACCCGGACGTAGTTGGCGCGTCTCGAAGCAGGCCTGGTCTCTGACCAGGAGGCCTGTAGCCGGGCACGCGAGCGTAGCAAGCGAGGAAAGCCCAGAATGTGCATGGGACCCGAGTCGACCCGTCGCGAACCAGCCGAGCGCGAGGATTCGATTCTCGCGGAGCTTGCCTGGCTCGATGCGGCGATCGCGGGTGGTAGTTTGTCCGGTGTTCGGCTACCGCGCACTTCCTTTTTCTGGGCAGAGGCCTGGCGAGAGCTGCAAGTGCCCGGAATCGCCCGCGCATCGGCTCCAGGACCACGCCTGGCCGCTCCGGGCGTTGCCATCTTGGCCGCGGCGCTGCTCGTCCCGCAGGCCGTGCTGGTCGAGAGCCCGGTCATGGCCGCCCCGGCCGCGCAGTCCGTCGCCATCGTGAGGGTCGTGGATGCCGCCACCGGGAGGCCACTGGCCGGCGCCCGGATCGTCGCGGACCACGGGCGGATCGTCGCCCGGACCGGCGCGGACGGCGAGGCGAGGATCTCGGTCTCGACCATGGGCCGCGGCCCGGTCGAGGTCGCCAAGCCGGGATACCGATCCTTCCCGTTGATCCTCACCGGCCTCAAGCCTGGATCGAGCTTCTTCGTGGGACTTTCGCCAGCAGGCCACGAGCAGGTGGCCAGAGCCCTGCCTGCTCCGATGCCACTGCAACCCGGAGGCAAGCCCATCGCGGTCCACAAGCCGGCGGCGAAGGCGCCTGCATACGGGCACGCGCACCCCGCCGCTCCTGCCCGCCCCGCCCGGCCCAGGACCCTCGTGGTCAAGGCCACGGCGGTCCCGCACGCCCCGAATGCCGCTCGGCTGTCGGAACACGCTTCACCTCCCCTGGCGCCCGGACGGGCGAAGCCGGCCGTTGTGAAGCGCCCCGGCGCCCGGGTGGAGCACCCAGGAGTCAAGGCTGCGGAGCACCCTGCGGTTCGCGTCGCTCCGGGGCATCGGCGCAGCCCCCGTACGGTCGTCGTCTCGAGGCCTGCCACCGCCATCACCTATCGGGTTCGTCCCGCGGATACGCTCTGGGCGATATCAGGTCGGTACCTCGGCAACCCGGTGCTCTGGGGCGCGCTGTACCGCGCCAATCGCGAGCTGATCGGATCCGATCCGGGGTTGATTCACCCGGGTTTGATCCTTCACATCCCCGCGACGCAGCTGGCACGGGCCGAGTTTCCGTCCCGCTCGGTGACGGTCACGGTTCATCCGGGGGATAGCCTCTGGAGCCTGGCGGCCACTCACCTCGGGAACGGAGCGCTCTGGCCGCGCATCTACGGCATTAACCGGCACGTGATCTCGAATCCCCACTGGATCCACCCGGGCCAGGTCCTGGCGATCCCCAGGTCATAGCGCCCGGCCGCTCAGGAGACGCGCTGGTTGGCTGCCAGAATCGCGGCCCGGCGCGCCAAGGATCCGTGTTCGCGCGGCTTGAGCGGGCAGCCTTCCGGGTGGTCCCTGTTGGCAAGGGTCGGGTCCGCGTAGTCAAACGGGGCCCGGTTCGGGTTTGCCTTCGCGCGGCGGGCTCTTTGCGGGACGGAGCGTAAAGCGTTCCTCTGCGCACAGGGCCTCCCAGTCGCAGCCACGGCAAACCTGACGCATGAGCTCGCGATGGCGCTCATGGATGATGTCCATGGCCGCAGCGAAGTCGACCTCTTGATTCTCCCGCCAGCCCAGGGCTCGGAGCATCCGGCGATCTCGTGCCGCGATGGACGCGCTGAAGGCACAGCCGTCGGCGGCCGAGCCATCCTCGAGGTGCGGACAGGCCCCGCAGATCAAATCGGCCTTCGACGTGGCGCGCAGCCGGGAGAGCTCGCCGCGCTGGGCGGCCCCGAAGACCCGGCTCAGGTTTGCCGCGAAGTCCGGCGAATATCCCTTGCCGGCGAAGGTCGTGAGGCACAGGAAGTGGTGGGCGCGTAGCGCGGAGATCCCATCGTCACCGGGCGTCATGGTAGACCTTTCCGCCCAGGGCGGTGAGGTGCTCCACGCGCCGCGAGCGCGGGATCAAGGGGGCCAGGAGCGCGCTCCAGCCCCCCGTGAGCAGGATCGGGGTGGCTGGCGCCAGCAACTTGCAGAGATGCTGGATCAATCCCGCGTGGCCGTGGACGAGGCCGATCTGCAGGGCGGAACGCGTGTCCGTGGCGGGGCCGGGAGGTAAAACGGCAAGATCGACGGTAGGTAATCGCGCACCCCTGGCCGCCAGGGCGTCGCGGGCGGTCCCGAGGCCCACGGCGATCGCCCCTCCCGCGAGTCGACCGTCGGAATCCACCGCGGTGAAGGTTGTCGCGGTCCCGCAGTCGACCGTCAGGACCGGCGCCCCGAACAGGGCTCGGGCGGCAAGCGCGTTGGCGATTCGATCGGGCCCGAGCGTCGAGGGATCAAGATAGGCGATATCGATCGGCGCTGCTTCGGCCGCCAGGAAAGTGGCGCCGGGAAAGATCGAGGCGATCGTCGGCTCGATGGGCGGGACCACGCTCACGACCACCAGGTCCGCCGACGGGTCGGGCCGCGCCCGGAGAAGGTCCTCGGCGCAGGCCGCGAGTTCGTCCGTCCGCACCGCCTTGGCCAGGGTCGGGTTCGGAGAGAAGGCGGTGAGCGTGGTGTGGGTGTTGCCGACCACCAGGACCTCGACAGGGCGCTTGCCGGAGGGCGAAAGGTGTGGTAGGTTCTTCATTCGACTTCTTTTATCGGAGCGGGCGTCGCCGCGTGTGAGCGGGCTCCGTCTGTGACCTTTCTGTTCTCGGTCCAGCCCCCAGGGGACGGGCCACTGCCTGGAGGATCTGATCGTGGCCTGGAAGTGCCAAGTTTGCGGCAAGGGACCCGCCACCGGGTTCAACGTCAGCCATTCCAACGTCCACACCAAGCGCCGCTGGTTGCCCAACCTGCAGAGCGTCCGCGCCGATATCGGCAACGGCACGATTCGCAAGGTCCGGGTCTGCACCTCGTGCCTGAAGGCTGGAAAGGTCAAGCGCGCGGTCTAGCCGTCCGGCGGACGGCCGGAGCTGGCACGTGCCCGGCACGTGCGCTTCCGGAGGACACCCAGCAGGAGCCCAGGGGCGCTCCGCGCTGGCAGGTTTCAACTGGCCTCGATGAGCGCGCTGAGCTGGGCGCGGCTGATGTGGTACTGGTGTCCGCAGAAGTGGCAGCGGACCTCGGCCTGGCCGTCCTCGTCGATCATCGAGCGGATCTCCTGTTCGCCCAGGCTGGCGATCGCCGCCATCACCTTCTCTTGCGAGCAGCGGCACCGGAATCCCACCTGGTGATGGGTGATCGTATCGACCTGGAATCCCGCCAGGGCCTGGTGCACCACGTCGGCAGGATCCGGACAGCGGTTCATCAGCTCCGAGAAGCCCGGCAGGGCCTTGATGGTCTGCTCCAGCCGCCAGGCGATCTCGTCGCCGGCATCGGGTAGGAGCTGGACCAGCAAGCCGCCTGCACTGGCTACCGTGCCATCCCGGTTGATGAAGATGCCCAGCGAAACCGCGGCAGGGATCTGCTCGGAGGTCGCCAGGTAATGGGTGAAATCCTCGCCGAGCTCTCCGCTGACCAGCTGGACGACGCCCGTGTAGGGGTGGCCCGTTCCGCGGTCGTGCGTCACGTACAGGAAGCCCTCGTGCCCGACGGCGAGGCCGATGTCGACGATATCCTTGTCGCCCTGGGAGAGATAGAGATCGGGCCGCCCCACGTAGCCGCGAACGGAGCCATCCGCGCCCGCATCCACGATGATCCCGCCAATCGGCCCGCCGCCGACGATGCGGATGGTGAGGCGGCCCTCCTCCTTCATCAGCGAATTCGCCAGGAGCAGGCCGCCGGTCAGGGCCTTGCCAAGGGCCGCGGTCGCCAGCGGCGCCGTCTGGTGGTTCTGGCGGGCGGTCTCGGCGATGCCGGTCGTGTAGGCGGCCAGTGCGCGGATGCGTCCGCCGGCCGCCGTCGCCTTGACCAGGCCGTCGAGCCGCACGCTCGGGTTGTCCGACACCCCGCCACCTATTTCTTGCTGTACTTCTTCTCGAGATGCGCGATGATGTCGTTCTCGTCCGCGATCACGACGTCTCCGTCGACCAGTACCGGAACGGTCGGCTGTCCGGATACCGCGATGACCTCCTGCCGCCTGGAGCGATCCTGCGGAACGTTGATCGCGACGTAGGTGAGCAGGAGCTCGCTTAGCTTCTGCCGCACCTGGTGGCAGTACGGGCAGGACTCGAACTGGTACAGGCGCATCAGGCCATTCTCTGTGGTCATGACGACAGTGTAGCGCACCGGGAGCGGGAAGGCTCGGTTAAGCCCTTTGGGGCGTTTCTTCCTCCAAGCTTAACGTGCGAGCGCGTCAGTCTTCGGCGCCCGAGCACGATAGAACTGGAGAGCCGTCATGGCTCGTCGGGCGAGGCGAACGGCCGCGAAGGTTGCCTCGAGCCCACGGAGGAGGAAGGTCTCGTGTCCACTGCAATGTTGCGCCAGCCGGGCGTTGCGCGTCCTGCAAGGCTGCCCATCCCGGCGGGCCCATCTCCCAACGACCGCCCCGGTCGTGGTCCGGCCTTCGCTTACCTGGTGCGACCGGGCGATACCCTTGGTGCGATCGCCCGAGCTTCGGGTGTGCCCGTGGCTGAGCTCATGCGTCGCAACCCCGCGATGAATCCAAATTTTCTGCGCCCGACCGAGCGCATCTGGGTGCCCGATCTCCTGCCGGCCTCGGCGGGCGAGCCCGCCCAGGGCCTGGCCCAGCGCACCGCGCAGCATGGGGAAGTCCGGATGAGCGCCGATCGCCGCTATGTCGGTGTCCTGGACAGCTCCATCAAGGGCGCGCCCAACACGCTCACCGTGTTCGAACGCAAGAGCGGCAAGCGGATCGCCGTCCCGTCGGATGGCCCCGATCTGGTCTGGAAGCGCGTCGGCTGGTCGCCGGATGGCCGGCTGCTCGCCATCGAGGGACCCCGCGGCGATGCCGAGGGTGGGACGCTGGTCGCCTTCGATCCGCTCTCGGGCGACAAGGTCGTCATGGTCAGCCCCCAGAAGGCCGTCGAGGATCTCCGCCGCGAGGGTTACTGCCAGGAGATCGTGGAGGTCGTGTCCTTCCGGCCCATCAAGGATCGCATCACGTTCCGGATGGCGCTGCGGGACGATCCCACCGACACCCCCAGGTACACCGAGTGGGTCATGTCGATGGAAGGATCCGATCGGCGCAAGGCCTAGAGTGCTCCCGGTTTGAATGGATCGGGCCCGATGAGTCAAACGGGCCCCGTTCAAACTGCAAAAGGCCTAGCCACCGCGCACTCCTTCGCCTGCGGCTTTGCAGCTACGAGCGGGATCTCAGGTACTGCAGGCCCGCCAGCCAGGTCGAGACGGCCAGGCGCACGCGGCCTTGCAGCAGACGTGCCAGTCCAAGCTGCAGGTAGGCGCCGGATAGGCTCGGGTCTAGATCGATCGCAGCCTGCAGTATTCGGCCGGCTTCGGTGAGACGCCCTCTCGCCAGCAGCAGGGCGCCCAGCTGGACGTGGGCCGCAGCATGATTCGGCTGGCGTCGGATGACCTCCTCGAAAGCCGCCACCGCGTCCTCGGCGGCGCCCTGAGCTGCCAGGGCGGAAGCCAGCCCGAAGCGGGCACCGACGGAATCTGGACTCAGCCGGACGGCTTCTGTGAAGGAGCGAACCGCCTCGCCGGGCTCCTTGTTCTGGAGGAGAGCCCAGCCGCAGCCCTCGTGGGCCGCCGGATCTTGGGGTGCGAGGCGGCGGCCGGTCTCGTAAGCAGCGAGGGCCGCCCGCGTATCGTGAACGGCGTGGAGGGCCTCGCCGAGCGCCAGCCAGGCGCCCGCCGAGGTGGGCAGGTGAGCCGTTGCCTGGCGAAAGCAGGCGATGGCTGCCGGCAGATCGCCCAGGGCCTGGTGAACCTCGCCCAGCCCGAGGTGGGCGGGGGCGAAATCAGGAGCCTCGGCGAGGATCTGGCCGAAGGCCTCGATGGCACCGTTGTAATCGCCCCGCTGGGTCAGGACCGACGCGAGGCCGACGCGGGCATGCAGGTCGTCGCGCTCGAGCAGGAGCGCCTTGCGGTATTCCGAGACCGCGGCGTCCAGGTGGCCGGTCTGCTGGAGGACCCGACCGAGATCCCGGGTTGCGTCCAGGTGTGACGGATCGAGGTCGATGGCGCGGCGGAACTCGCCCTGGGCGGCATCCGCCCTGCCGCGATCGAACAGGACGAGCCCGAGGGTGTGATGGCCGTCCGGGCAGTGGGGATCGAGGCGTAGGGCCTTCTTGAGTTCCCATGAGGCCTGATCCAGGTCGCCGGTATCGTAAAGCAGGGCGCCGAGCTTGCAGTGCGCGCAAGCATAGTCGGGATCGAGCGTGACGCAGGCCTTGAAACATGCGCGTGCCTCCTCGATGTCGCCCCGGGTCTGCAGAGCGACGCCGAGGTTGAGAAGGGCCTCGGGGTCCTCGGGGTCGAGGCGCGTGGCATCCCGGTACGACCCGATCGCCTGGTCGATCTTGCCCTGGTCGTGGAGGGCGAGTGCCAGGTTGAAATGCGCGTTGGCGTACGAAGGATCGATCGCGACCGCCTCGCGGTATGCCGCCACCGCACCGTCGAGATCCCCCTGCTCGTGGAGGGCGACGCCTCGATCGTTATGCTTGACCGCTTCCCCTTTGGGGCCGGGTGTGAAGGGCACGATCGACATCGTCCGCCCACGCCCCCTTTCCTCGGTTGCTCAAACTTCATCATACCGTAGGCTCGAGGCGTTAGAGAAGGCTTTCCTGGCCTGCGCACGGGTGAAAGGCGACCTTTGCCCGGCTGCGAACAAAAAAGGTCGTCGCAAGCCGAAAACGAGTGGCTGGCGGCAGGGACTCCCTGGCCCTCGGGACCTCGGGCGCCGGCCGCAACCCTCGGTATCCAAGAGCAGGACCCCGAGCGGCCCTGCGCGCGTTGTGCGAGTTCAGGGCCTCGCTTAAGCTGACCTGCAGGTGGGGTAGTCGCAGCGTGCTCTTGGCGCTGGCCGGCGGGGTCCGTCTGGCCGGCGCTGGCCCCGGGATCCATGTGGATCGCTCTGAGGCCCGTCACGAGCGCTGCTGCAGGAGGTGTCGGATGCTGATCCGGTGGAAGATTCTTTGGGCGGCCTCGATGGCCGTCGCAACCGGCGTCGTCGGCTGCAGTGCCTGGAAGCCAGACGTGCCTGCCTTGAACCCTTATGCCCCGAGTCCTGCCGATCCCGTGGCCGTGCCCGGCATGAGCGCGAGCCCCGTCACGGATCCTGCCGCTGGCGGTCTTTCCGGCAATGCGTCTCCGGGTAATTCCCAGGCCCTGGCAACCGAGGGTTACATTCACATCTCGAGCCTGTCCGATCTTTTGGCCCGTACGGATGCCGGCGAGGCGCCGGATACGATGAGGCCCACCCTCGGCCAGCTCCAGCAGTTCGTGCCCGGCCAGCTCACACCCGAGCAGGCCAGCACGGAGCTCCTGCAGGTCCCGGCTTCGGCGGTGCAGTTCCCGTCCTCCGGGGGGACGGCGGACGGCGAGTCCCCGGGTGGGCCCGGGTATAGCGTGTCCTCGTTGTCGTCAGGCGTCACGAGCTCCGATCTTTCCGCTTCGGACCTGCAGGCGTCACGCTGGAATGGCGGATCGCCGGTTCCAGGTGGACGGGGCAGCGGAGCGTATACCGGACCGCAGAGCCACGAAGGCGGCAGCGGCCGCTCGACGCCAGAGCAGCGTGGGCGTCCGACCGGGGCCTACAAGGTCGATCCTGCGCTGGCTTCCGGAATGCCAGCTGCCGGCGGCTCGAGCGGCGCTTCCAGCGGGGGGCATGGGGATCCCGCTCCTGGGGGAAATGGGGGGGCGGCCGGGAGCGGGTACTCGAACCCGGGTGGCAGCGGCCATGCGAACGGTGGCAATGGCGCCGGCGGCGAGCAGTGGAACCACGGCGGCAACGGCGGCGACCACGCCGGGCCTGGCCGGGGCCGCGGGCACCGGGATCACGGTAGCCACTGGTGGGGGCCCGATGGAGGGGGATTCGCGCCGATGGGCGACTTCGACGGGCTGTTCTTCGGCGGCCTCAACTGGTGCGGTGAATGTGGCTTCTATCCCTTCGGGATCTTCGGGGGGATGCTGCCATACGCGGGCGGGACGTTCCCGTTCTCCTTCTATCCGTACCTCTACGACTCCTACGTCTACATGGTGCCGTACTCCCTGGCCTCGGGTCTGTGGCACCCGTTCTTCCCGCCGTTCTACCTCGGAGCTGGATCGCTGTTGCCTTATTCCGGCTTCGTGCCATCACTCGGCGCTGCGGTTCCGCCACTGCCTTTCGACGGCGCGCCGTCGGTCCCGCCGGTCCCCGTCGACGGTTCGATCGGACTTCCGTAGGCTCGAAGCGCGAGGCGGTGCGCGCTTCCGCTCAGGGGCTCCCGTGCCGGCCTCGGCCGGCACGGGGGCCCTTCCCGAGCGATCCTTTCGGCTTGAACGGTCACTCTGCGCGGTCGCTTCGCTGCACAACCGGGCCCCGTTTGACTCATCGGGCCCGATCCATTCAAACCGGGAGCACTCTAGACCGTGACGAGGGTGGCCAGCGCCTGGCGATAGGCCTCGAGGCCCTCTTGCTGGGACGTCGTGAAATCGTACCGGAAGCGGTTGAAGTAGCCCTCCAAGAGGGTACGGGGGATGGCGCTGCGGCGTTGGGCCTCGGCCAGGATCTCGCCACCGAGCGCCGGCGCGTTGGCCTTGGCTGCGTCGAAAGCGAGGGTGATCGCCGCAACGTCGTCCTCAAGAAGATCGCTCCGGGCCGCCCAGAGCATGTAGATGAACGGGGTATTGGTGATCTGCCACCAGGCCTCGCCCAGATCCCAGATCTGGAAGAGATCGGCCGTGCCGGCGTGTGCCTCGAGCGCGGCATCCTGGAACAGGAGCACCGCGTCGTGTTCGGCCAGGCTCTCACGCAGGCCGCCCGTCCGGGCCACGAGCGTGGGTTCGAGTCGGTACATCTCGCGCATGAGCCAGCGCAGGAGGGCCACGGGACCCGGGGCCGTGGCCGGAACCGCGATCCGCGCATCGGCCAGTTCGTAGGCTGGCCGCCGGCTGAAGAGCGTGACGCACAGGGAGCGGCCGACGCTCGAGAGCGCCACGTTGGGGAGCATCCTGAACCGATCCGGGTGGGCCAGGTACTCGACGACCGAGACCGGACCGGCATCGAGCTCTTTGTTGGCAAGCCTGGTGGATAGCTCGGTCAAACCGCCTGGAAACAGCTCCAGGTCAGGATCCTGCCGCTTGCGCAGGGAGTGGTATAGCGGCAGCGTGCTCAGGTAGTGGGGCTCGCCGATTCGAAGCATTGCGAAGCTCCGGGCCGATCTTGGGATAGCGTCGGACGGGACCCGATCGCGTGGATCGCGAAGCCGGGCGGGATCACGATCCGCCCCCCTGGCGCTTGCCTGGCAGGGCCCGTCCATCTGAGGAAGCCGCCAGGAATCGTACGCCGGTTGAACCCTTATAATCAAGCGAATGCTACTGGCAAAGCGGGTGATGCTCCGGGCCATCGAGCGGCAGGATCTCGATGCGCTCAACTCCTGGTGGAACGACCCGGCCCTCTCGGCCCTGCTGGGGACCCGCCGGCACCTGTCCGCGCCCGACGAGACCGAGGCCTGGTACGACGCGATCCTGGCCCGGGTCGAGCCCCACGAGGGCCGTACCTATGCGGTCTGTGCCACCGTCGACGGCCGCTTGCTGGGAACTGCCTGGTACGGCTCCTTCGATGCCCAGGATCGCAATGTCGAGGTTGGACTCTACCTGGGTCAGGAGGAGGACCGCGGCCGAGGGTTGGGTACAGAGACCATGGGGCTCCTCTTGTCCTACCTGTTCGAGGATCTGGGAGTCCACAAGGTCCGGTTACTGGTCCGCTCGGACCATGACCGGGCGGTTCGGTGCTATGAGCGCCTGGGATTTCAGCACGAGGGGATGCTGAGACACCATCGCTTCTTCGCCGGTACGCATCACGATTTCATGGCAATGGGCATGCTGGCTTCCGAGCATGTCACGCGAGGTTTGGATGGCACTCAAGAAGACACCGGACGAAATCGCTAAGATGGTGGACGACATGTCCAAGGGGGGGACCCGTCCGATCAAGCTGCTCTTCGACAACCGCAGGCCGATGCGCGACTTCCTGGTCAAGTCGATATCGGAGGATGAGGGCGGATATCTTACGGGCCAGGAAAAGGGCCAGAAGCGTGTCCACGTCATCAAGTTCGAGGATATCCGGGACGTCGGAACGTGACGAACTCGCGGGGGACGTCGCTCGCCCGATAGGGCGTGGGCTCGGCCTGTACATCCACATCCCGTTTTGCCGGATCAAGTGCCACTACTGCGACTTCGCGTGCCATGCCGGTCGCGAGCGCCAGATGGAGGCCTACGTCGCGGCCCTCGAGCGCGAGATCTCGTCCTACTCGGGCTGCGCGATGCCGCGGGGTGGCGTGCTCGATGCCGCAACGCTGTACCTGGGCGGCGGCACGCCCTCCCTCCTGGAGCCTGGACTGCTCGAGAGGGTTCTGTCGGCGGCCCACCGGCATTTTCGCCTCGCCAAGGACGCCGAGGTCACGCTGGAGGTCAACCCGAAGACGGGTTCGACCGCTCTCTGGCGAATGGCGCGGGAGTGCGGCGTCAACCGCGTCTCGGTGGGGGCCCAGGTCTTCGACGATACCCTGCTCGGAATTCTCGGCCGGGATCACGGCGTGGTGGATGTGTCGCGCACCGTCGGCGAGCTTCGGGATGCGGGGTTCACGGATATCTCCCTGGATCTCATGTTCGGCCTGCCCGGGCAGGACCAGGCCTCATGGGACGCTACGCTAGATCGGGCGCTTGCCCTGGGACCCGAGCATTTCTCGGTTTATGGCCTGCAGGTCGAGCCCGGCACCGCTTTCGGTGTCCGTGCCGAGCGTGGCCTGTTGCAGCTTCCCGGCGAGGATGCCGAGCGCCAGATGCTCGACCTCCTGGTCGCGAAGATGGCGGAGGCTGGATATCGGCGCTACGAGATCTCGAGCTGGGCACGCCCGGGGCACGAATCGGCCCACAACCGCATCTACTGGCTGGGGCGGCCCTATCTCGGGTTTGGCTCCGGAGCGCATTCGTACCTCGCCCGGCGTCGCTTCGCGCACGACCGGACGATCGATGGGTACCTCGACCAGCCTCTTCCCGCCATTCCCGCGCGGCCACAGCCGATTCGAGAGGCGATGGAAGACGCGGTCTTGATGGGCTTGCGGCTGGTCCAGGAAGGAGTGTCCTTCGCCGCGTTCCGGCGGCGCTTCGGCAAAGAGCTGGACGAGGTGTTCGGGACGGCCATCTCGAGGATGGTGGAGCTGGGCATGCTCGAGCTGCGCGGGGATTCCCTGCGCTTGACTCCTGCGGCCCTCCCCGTGGCCAACGGGGTCTTCGCCGAGTTCCTGGAATAGGAGACGGGCTGCGGCTCGTCAGGTAGCGGGTGTGGCTCCGAGGGGCGGTCGGGTCAAGGGCGCGCTCGACTCGACCCGGTTGGCGACCCTGCCCGCGACCTCGGATGCCATGGCGTGGACTGCCAGATACAGGCGTAGGAGGGCACGGCCGAGACCTCGGCGACGCCTGTCAAGGCGGGCAGAGAGGACGTGGATGCAAGAGCGGAGGTCGGCTATCTTGCCCTGCTCGGCGGGATCGATGGTGTCGAAACCCGCGGCATAGAGCTCCTGGTCTGCCGCGGCGAGCGCCTGGCGCGTCCAGCGCGGGATGTCTGGCATCAGGTGCGTCGGACGGCCGCCGAGGCACTGGTCGAAGGACCTGGCGTGCAGGATGTCCCCGGAAGCCACGATCAGGCGATCGGCGAGGAGGGCTGGCTGGCTGGCTGCATGCTCGCCGTACTGCACCAGCGCGAGGGCAGGGGAGGCCAGGGCACCTTCCAGCGCGACCGTGGCCGCTAGCAACAGGGGGACGGACCAATCAGGCACCTCGCCGTCCTCAGCTTGGAGCCTGGCCGAACCGGGCCAGCAGCTCCTCGTAGGCGGCGATCTCGCGGTTGCCGTAAGCAACCAGGTCGGGGTCGTCGCCGTCGGTCTCCAGGCGCTGGCGCCAGCGCGCGACGTACTGGAGCGCCCAGGCCGCGTTCTCCTTGTCCAGGCGCTGGCACTCGATGGGCTCGAATTCCAGAAGCTTGTCGACGGTCATCGCAGCGATCGTAGCACCAACCGTTGCTGACGACACTGGGCGCCTGACGCAGTGTATACTTCGCCAATGCTTGAAAGGTCAGCTGCCGGCGGCGTCTCGGTCGATGCCCTGCACCCCCTCCTTCTCGACCCCATCCTCACCGCAGCCCTGCGGGAGGATCTCGGCTCCGGGGATCTCACGTCGCAGCTGGTCCTCGGCGAGAGCGATCGCGCAGTCGGTAACGTGACCTTGCGTGAGCCCGGGGTGATTGCAGGCGCAGGGGTCCTGGCGCGGGTGTTCTACCTCGCCGACCCGGCGATCGCCACCGAGGTGCTCGTCCCCGAGGGCGCGCTGGCCGAGGCCGGAGCGGTGGTGGCGCGGGTGAGCGGCCCGGCCCGCGGCATGCTCATGGCCGAACGTGTCGCCCTCAACCTCCTGCAGCGGATGTGCGCCGTGGCCACGACGAGCCACCGATTCGTCGAGCGCCTCGCCGGGAGCAAGACCCGGCTTCTGGACACGCGCAAGACCACGCCGGGTTTGCGCATCCTCGAGCGGTACGCGGTGCGGACAGGGGGCGGTCGCAACCACCGCTTTGGCCTTTCGGACGCCGTCATGATCAAGGACAACCACATCGCGCTGGCGGGATCCATCGCCGAGGCCGTGAGGCGCGCCAGGCTTGGTATCCCGGTCACGGCCAAGGTCTTGGTGGAGGCCGACACCCTTTTCCAGGTGCAGGAAGCCCTGGCCGCCGGAGCCGACCACATCCTCCTCGACAACATGACGAACGAGGAGATCGAGCAAGCGGTCGCACTGGTGGCCGGACGCATTCCGGTGGAGGCCTCGGGCGGGATCACGCTCGAGCGAGCCGGGGCCATCGCCCGTACGGGAGTCGACTACCTCTCCACGTCGGCCATCACGCGCCTGGCGGGGTTCCTGGACATCAGCCTCGATATGGAATCGTCCCGGTAGCTGGGCATCCGCCCCGGCCTGGTGTACCCCGGGGAGCCGACCTGGCGACAGGATCCCGGCTGGCGCCGGGAAACCATGTCCGGGTTCCCGTGGTCGCCGCGAGTGCCGGGTGTTATGCCTTGTTGAGCTCGAACGGGTCCCTCTGCGCGGTCGCTTCGCTGCGCAACCGGGCCCCGTTTGACTCATCGGGCTCGATCCTGTTCAAACCGGGAACCCTAGGCCTTGTTGAGCTCGAACGGGTCCCTCTGCGCGGTCGCTTCGCTGCGCAACCGGGCCCCGTTTGACTCATCGGGCTCGATCCTGTTCAAACCGGGAGCACTCTAGATCGAAGTGAAGGAGGGAAATCCAGATGCTCGCCCTCTTCATCGCGACCAGCATCATCGGGTGGCTCGTTCCCGTCATTCTCCTGTTCGTAAGCGTTGCTGCCTCGGCGATCTTCGTCGGGGCCACGGTTTCGGTCCTCGACGGGCTGGTGAACCCGCAGGCCGGCTCGGGCCCCACGCTGAAGCCGTAGGAGCCGCACGGGCCCACGCCTGCCCGCCCAGACGAGCGCAGGGGCCTCGATCTCTCGAGGCCCCTGGCGGAGTTGCGGGGGTAGGATTTGAACCTACGACCTTCGGGTTATGAGCCCGACGAGCTACCGGACTGCTCCACCCCGCGGCGAACAGGAACACGTTATCACGGCGCTGAACGACGGTCAAATACCCTGCCCGCTGCGGCCTCGCGCTTCCCTGGCCGGGCGGGCCCTGCGGACCGGTTGGCCCGATCAAGCCGGTGCCGGAAGCGGGGAGCGAGGCTCTGACTGCAGGCCGGACAGGTGGCCTGGTGCCGCCGCGGCTGGCACGCCGGCCAGGAGGGTCCCGGGCGTCGCCGGCGCATCGAGTTCGACCCTCTCGGCGGGGCGCGGGCTCACGAAGGTATAGCCCACGCCGTTGATCGTCTGGATGAACCGGGGCGACGATGGCGTGGCCTCGAGCTTCACGCGCAGGTGTCGAACGTGGGTCTTGAGCAGATCGCCGCTCGAGTCGTTCTGGTATCCCCAGATCAGCTCCTGGAGACGCGCCTTTGTCATCACCTGGTTGGTGTTGAGCATCAAGAGCCCCAGCAGCTTGGCCTCGAGGGGCGTCAGGCGCACCGGAGCAAGGCGTCCGGTAACCGTGGCCTCGAGTCGATTGGAATTGAGCCGGAACGGGCCGCGCTCCACGATCCCGCAGGGGGCACCGGCCCCCTTGAGCTGCCGGCGCCGCAGCACGGCTCCGAGCCGCGCAGTCAATTCCGCGACGCGGACGGGCTTCACGACGGCATCGTCGACACCGGCTGCAAAGGCCCGGAGTATCGTCTCTTCGCGGGTGCAAGAACTCACGAGGATGAGTCCGGCATCGCTCTCCGCGTGGATGGCGCGGCAGACGTCGAGGCCCGATTGATCGGCCAGGGGGTGGCCCACCAGCACGCCGTCGGGAGGCCCCTGGTCCGCGATGACCTGGAGGCCTTGTCGCCCGGTCAGGGCATGCTCGACCTCGTAGCCGGCGTTCGTGAGGGTGAAGGCAAGCGCTTCGGCGCACGGGGCATCGGATTCGATGATGAGGATCCGCATATCTCCTCCATGGCGGACTGCGTTTCTTGCTGGAACGGTCGCATCCCAAGCTTAGGATTGGCGATCGGTCGGACGCTTGGTCCAGTTCGACCGAAGATCGTGTCAGTGGGAGGGGCGGCCGGAGTTTCCGGGGCGACCGGCATCCTTGACCAGGTGGAAGCCCGTCAGCTCGGTGACGATCGCTCGCCCGTGGTCGTCGGACTGCGTGCGCACGATGCCGAGGTCTGGCTTCAGCCAGGCCTCGAGGCGGTCGCGCGGGTTCGCCGTACTGGAAAAGTCGACGCGCCAGCAACCCGCGAAAATGCCGGCAGGTGAAGACACCGTCTCGATCGCTGCTACCCGGGCGATCACCTGGTAGGCGACTTTTTGTCCCTGCGAGTCCACGTAGCTGACGCGCTGGGCCAGCCACGAGTCGTGCACCAGCGCGGGCGCAAAGAAGTACACGAGCGGGGAGAGGCTCTCGCTGCCATGCGGCGCGAACTCGAAGGCCAGGGCATCAGCGGTCCGGATGACCGAGATGGCCGTGGTCCTGGGTTCTTCGCCGGGAGATCGCACGGTTTCCTGCTCCGTCGCGACCCATTCCCGCCCGCGCGGCCGCACGCGGGTGGTCGTGACCACGACGCGCTCGCCCGTCGAAACGACGTAGGAGAGCGTGTCGCCGACCTGCGGCACCCCTGGGGGAGGTCCTGCCGCAACGGCGGGCGGCGCGGAAAGCAGGAGGCTGCCCGCGGCCAGGATCAGCCTCGCCACGCCGCATCGAACCGTCGTCGAGATCAACATACCGGCCGAGCGTAGCGCTCGATGGGCCGTCTGGCCTCGTCAATGCCGGCCAACGGCGTTCGTCCAGGCTGGTAGAATTCTGGAAATGAACGCCGTACGCCTGCGCTTTGCGCCCTCTCCCACCGGTTTCTTGCACGTAGGCGGGGCCCGGACCGCCCTCTTCAACTGGCTCCTGGCGCGCCATCACGGCGGTGCCTTTCTCTTGCGCATCGAGGACACCGATCGCCAGCGGTCCACACAGGCATACACCGATGCGATCCTCGACGCGATGACCTGGCTGGGGCTCGAGTGGGACGAAGGGCCGGGGATCGAGGGGCCTCACGGCCCGTATTACCAGATGGAACGCCTCGATAGCTACCACGAGTCCGCGGACCGCTTGCTTGCAAGCGGCCGTGCCTACCCGTGCTTCTGCCCGCCGCGAGCCGAGGTCGAGGCGACCGAGGATCTCGAGCCCGAGACACCGGCCCGGACCGACTGCCGCTGCGCCGAGCTGGACCCGGCCGAGCGCCAGCGTCGGGTGGCCGGGGGCCCCCATGCCATCCGCTTCGCCACGCCGAAGGACGGGGAGATCGACCTCGAGGACCTGATCCACGGCTCGGTCAGGTTCGAGCGGAAGGAGATCGGCGATTTCATCATTCTCAAGGCCGATGGGGTGCCGACATACAACTTCGCATGCGTCGTCGACGATGCGGCCATGGGCATCACGCATGTGATCCGCGGGGACGATCACCTCTCGAACACGCCCAAGCAGGTCCTGCTCTACGAGGCGCTCGGACTTGGCCTTCCCCGCTTCGGACACATCCCCATGATCCTCGGTCCCGACAAGAAGCGTCTGTCCAAGCGCCACGGGGCCGTTTCCATCCAGCAATTCCGCGCGGACGGCTACCTGCCCGAGGCTCTCGTCAACTACATCGCCCGCCTGGGTTGGGCTCACGGCGACGAGGAGATCTTTGGCCGCCAGGAGCTGGTGGCTGCTTTCGACCTCGACGGCGTGGGCAAGAGCGCGTGCGTTTTCGACTATGCCAAGCTCGAATGGCTGAACGGGGAGTGGATCCGCCGGCTCGGACCCGCCGAGATGGCACGGCGAGTGCGCCCCCTCTGGGAGGAGCGGGGCTGGATCGGTCCAGACGAATCAGGGGAGCGACTCGAAGGGATCGCGTCCACGCTGGTCGAACGGGCACGCACCCTGGTCGAGCTGGCCGACAAGGCGCGCTTTTATTTCGACGTCCCGCTCGTGTGGGACGGCGAGGCCCGGGCCAAGTTCCTCACGGATGCCCAGCGGCCGATCCTGGTTGCGCTCTCCGTGCGCATCGGAGCGCTCGAAGACTGGAGCCACGATGCCATCGAGGCGCAATTCCGGCAGCTGGCGACAGAGTTCGGGGTGAAGCTCGGGGCGGTCATCCAGCCGGTCCGCGTGGCGCTCACCGGTTCTACGGTCTCGCCGGGTATGTTCGAGGTGGTGCAGTGGCTGGGCCGGGAGCGAGCGCTGGCGCGGCTCGATGAGGCGATCCTGGCGCTGGCCGATCCCGCCCGGACGTAGGAGCCGTCGCGCCGACCCGCCGCGGGGGGGGGCCGGTCGCTTTGCCGTGCAACAAGGCCCCGGAGTTTGCGCTCCGGGGCCCTTCTGCTGGTTCCGAGCCTCGGCTTGGGGTGCCGGCCAAGCCGCGGTTCGGTCCCTCACCCAGTTGCCAGGCTCTTCTCTGGGTGCCGACAGAGCAGGACCTGGTCGCTGGAAACTTTACGTCCGGTGGGTCTTCGGGAAGAGGACCGGCCGCGGGGTCAGGGTGCCGGCTGGCCCCGCGGCTGGTTTCTTACCGTGTTGAAGGAGGTGTCGGTCGCAGGTGGTTCAGGGTGCCGGCTGAACCGCCTGCGCTCCTCGACCTCACACGCTATAGATGGATGATCGGGCTTTCAAAAGCTGTTAAGAGGAAGTAAAGGCTCTTCGCCGGGTATGAAATCGGGCGTGGCCCTGGTCCCGATCCTCTCGCGCAAGTTCGTGCCGCCGGCTCTCCCGGCGGCGTACCTGCGGCGGGAAGACGCCGTCGGTGCGCTGGAGAACGCTCGGATCGCGACGGTGTGGGGCGGGCCCGGCTACGGCAAGAGCCTGCTGCTGGCCGACGCGTTTGCCCGATCGGTTTCAGCTGCAGGGCTTCGGGGCGGGCCGGCAGGCGTCTGGTTGTCGCTGGAGTCCGCCGACTCCTCTCCCTTCGTTTTCCTCTCGCACCTGGTCGCCGGCGTGGAACAGGCGCTGCCGTCCCTCTCGGCCCTGCCTGGTGAGCAACTCGCCTCCGCCGATCCAGAGTTCGCCGCCGAGCCCGTCCTGGCGCGGCTCACCGAGGAGGTCGCGGAGCTGTGCGCGAACCTTCTGGTCGTGCTCGACGGAGCGGATGTTTTGCCGTCCGAGGTGGTCGAGCGCCTGGTCGAGTACTGGCCCGGCCGGTTGTGGATCTCGGCCCGAGGCCGGCCCGACCTGGTGGCCGACCTCGAGATCGGCCCCGAGCAGTTGCGGTTTTCGGTGGACCAGACCGCCGGTCTGGTCCGGTTGGCTGGCGGAGATCCGGCGATCGGCACGGCGCTGCACGAGCGTACCGCAGGCTGGCCCGCCGGTGTCTCCATGGGGGCGCGAGCGGACGTTGCCGCACTCCACGCCGACGAGCCGCTCCACGAGTACATCAGCCATCAGGTGCTCTATGACCTTCCTGCCGATGCCAGGGAGGACCTGCTGGCCTGCGCGCTCCTGCCCGGGGGGGCCGCGGCGCTCATTCCCTTGCTCACGGCACCCGAGGCCCTGGGGCAGCTCGACGCCCTGGCCGCCCAGGGGTTCTTGCTGTCCAAGGGGCCGGACGGCTATGTCTTCCATCCGCTGTTCAAGGCCGCTCTCCAGGATGCCGCAGCTCGTACGTGGCCAGCGGAGCGCTTGCGCGCCTTCCATCTGGGAGTGGCGTCGGCGATCGTCAAGGACGATCCCGAAGCCGCCGTCGACCACTGGCTGGCGGCGGGCGCCTGGGCGGAGGCGGAGGCCCGGATCGTCCAGCTGGCCGACGGAATGCTCGGGCAGGGCCGCAGTGCGGGCGTCCAGCGCTGGCTCGATCGGATCCCCGGTTCGTGGCGCGAGGGATCCTGCCGGGTCGCGCTGCTCGAGGGAGAGATCGCCCGCCACGCAGGGAAGATGGCCGAGGCGCAGGCCTGCTATGACCGGGCCGGCATCCTCGCCAAGGCCGTGGGGGACGCGCGATCGGCCGTGTGGGCCCTCGCATTGTCTGCGGCCGCGGGCAAGGGGGCAATGGCCGCGCAGGCGGCTCTCGACATGGCTCCTGCGGACGATCTCGGCCTCAAGGCCTTCGCCTACGATCAGCTGGGCCTGCATCATCTGCGCGAGGGCGATCTCGGCCCCGCCGCGACGTACCTTGGCGAGTCCGCGAGCCTGTATCGGCGCGTGGGCGATGCCGGTGGGCTGGCGCGGGTAAGTACGCACCTCGGCCGGGTTCTGGCCACGGGAGGTCAGTTCGAACGGGCTCTGGCAGCCCTCGACGAGGCCCGGGCGGCCGCGCGTGGAGCCGGGCGCATACCCCCTGCGGAGGCGGGGGCCGCTGCGGCCAGGGTCCGCGCGACTCGCGGCGAGACCACCGCGGCCTGGGAACTGGCCGAGCAGGCGGTTGCCGAGGCTCGCCAGGTCGGCGATGGCCTGGCCGAGACCGAGGCGCTGGCAGCGCTCGGGCATATCGGCCGTATCACCGGCCAGTTCCAGCAAGCCCAGACGCTCCTGGCGGAGGCGGCGGCCCTGGCCGGCCAGCTCGCGGATCCGGTTCTTTTCTCCATGGCCCAGATCGATCGCGCCGAGCTCGCCCTGGCCCAGGCGCATTCCGCGGAGGCGCGGGGCTTTCTCGACGAGGCCCGCAGCTTCCGGCAATCCCTCCGCGTGCATCACGAGGGCGATCGCCGCCGCTCGCAGACGAGCTCTCTGGCCGGCGGCGCCGTGGGGGCGGCAGCTGCAGCGGGGGGCAGGCGCCTGTCCGACACGCCACCCGCCGAGAGCCTGGCGGAGATCGCCGTCGCGCTGTCGGAGGGGGCGCTCGAGGGCGCAGACGCCGCGCTGGGCGAGCTCATTCCGGTTCTCGATCGGCGTGATCTTCGCTATGACCTCACCCGCGCACGCTTCCTGCAGGCCCGCCTGCTGTCCGCTCAGGGCAAGGCGGAGCGAGCCCGCGAAGCCGCGGAAAGCGCTCGCAAACTGGCCCGCCAGTACCAGTTCAGCTGGCTGGAGACTTCCGAGGATGGCCGGATCGCCGCCGCTCGCGCTCCGGACCTGGCCCTGGAGGGCTCGCTGTTTGGG
Source organism: bacterium (assembly GCA_021781555.1). Lineage (GTDB taxonomy): Bacteria > Cyanobacteriota > Sericytochromatia > S15B-MN24 > VGJW01 > JAJXWQ01. Next base: position 24,062 of record JAJXWQ010000007.1, on the reverse strand, counting down.
CGCATGCGCGTCAAGGTCGACGGCAAGCAGGTCGCTCAGAGCGCCTGGCGTGCGGCCAAGGCCAAGCTCCTGTTGGCGCATCTGTTGACCAGCCGCCATGGCTCGGGCAAGGAAGAACTCGTGGAGATCTTCTTTGCGGGCGATACCAAGGCGAGCGCCCTCCATGTCTTGATCGCCCGCCTCCGGGCCGCGCTCGAGCCGGGCCTCGAGCGCAACGCCTCGAGTCGATTCATCCTCTTCCAGGACGGACGCTATCGGTTCAACTTTGCTCTCCGGCACCGGATCGACACCGCAGATTTCTCCTTCCAGGTCGGACAGGCCAGACAATCCGAAGGCGCCGAGCGTCAGCTCCACCTGCGGCAGGCGCTGGATCTGTACGGCGGACCGTTCCTGGTCGAGTTCGAGGAACCCTGGGTGGAGGCCGAGCGGGAGCGGTTCCGGCGGGACGCCAGCTGGGTCTTCCTCGAGCTCTCCCAGGCGCTCGAAGCGGCCGGGCAGCACGGTGCCGTCCTGGACCTCGCCGATCGCCAGATCCAGCTCGATCGCACCGCCCAGGAGGCGCATCGCGCCAAGATGCGGGCACTGGGCCGGATGGGGCGTCGGGAGGACGCACTCAAACACTTCAAGCTCGTCGAGCGTATCATGAAGCAGGAGATAGGCATCGGCCCGGATTCCGAGACGATCGAGCTGCATCTGCAGATCCTTAGAGGGTCGCTTAAGTGAGTTGGCTAGCTGTCGAGATGCAGTTAAATCATTGCGGAGGAGCTTTTATTCTAGGTTAAGTCCTGCAAGACCTCCCCTCCCTGGTGGATAAGTTCGGTGTCAGAAGGTTGAGAACGTGCGACCGCGGTGGGTCGGGAGCGTTCAGTCAAGAAAGGAAAGAACGATGGGTTCGATTCATGTCCAAGGCGTAAGCACGATGGAGACCATCTCCCAGGGTGTGCAGAACCTGCTGAAGGACATCCAGACCAAGGCCGCGAACGTCGGCAGTGGCGGCTACACGCCGGATGAATTCCAGGCCTACATGCTCGACATGGAGACTCGTCTCGACATGCTCAAGAAGTTGATGGACGACGTCTCGCAGGCGGTCCGCTCCTTCCACAAGGAGTAGGTTTCGACCGGTCCGAGCGATCGGTCCACCTTTCGGGAAAGCTCCCGAATCACCGCAAAGGCCGCAGCGCTTCGTCGCCGCGGCCTTCATCGCGCGGGCCCGCTGGCGCGGCGAGGCGGACGCGCACAGGGGCCCGTTCGGAGCGAAACAGGTATAGCATGGGGCGTGGCACGAATCTTGTTGGGTCTTCTTGCGTCCGGCGGGGACGCCACGCTCTTTCCCGGCACGGTGGCGAGCCTGCTCGCCGCCATCCAGGCCAATCCCGGTAAACATGAGTTCGAGATCGAGCGGATCCCACCCGGGCTTTCGCCGGGCCGGGCTCGCGACTTTCTCGCCGACGCCTTGCTCAGGTCCGATGCCGCCGGCTTGATGATCCTCGAGTCGGGGTTGACCTTCGATCCGGATGCGATCGATCGCCTCCTGGCGCACGAGGTCCCCATCGTCGTGGGGCCTTATCCCACGTGGGAGGATGCCTTCGAGAGGGGACTGCGGCTTTCCGGCGATGCTCCAGCTACGCTCGCGGGCCTGCTGCAGGTCGAGTTCGCTCCAGCTGGTTTCATCCTGATCCGTCGTGAAGCCCTGGAGGCGATGGCCGGCAGTGCGATCATCCGCGAGGATTTCGGGCGCCGGATCGCCGGTTTCTTCGACCCCGTCGTGGTGACGGACGGCGTGGCCGTTCATCTCGGTGAGGATCGGGCTTTCTGTCAGCGGGCTCGCGATCGCGGCCTGTCCGTATCCTGCGACTTCGACCTGGCGATCGGTCGCGCGGGGTCGTATGCCTACCAGGTGGATCCGCTTGCCGATGGCGCCGTGCCGATCCACGAGTACTTTCCGGTCGTCGAGCGACTGATGGCGCTTCCCTCCGCCGCGCTGCGGCCCCCTGGCGTCGAGCTTCCGCCTCCGGTAGCCGCCTTCGTGGATCAACTGGAGATGCTCGAGGTCAGCCTCAAGGAGGCCGCGGCCAGGTCGATGGCGGAGTACCTCGAACGGAGGGTGCGCTGACGATGGCCAGGATCATGCTGGGTCTGCCCGTCGGGGGGGGCTTCCACGTACCTGCGGTGGAGAGCCTCGTCGCGATGCTGAGCCGGAATCCGGGGGGGCATCGCTTCGACGTGCAGATCTTGACCGGGGAGTCGCTGATTTCGCGAGCCCGGAACAAGCTCGCGGCGTTGTTTGCAGAGTCGGACTGCGACAGCCTCATGATGATCGATTCGGACCTCTCTTTCCCGCCGGATGGCGTCGATCGTCTGTATCGCCATGACAAAGCGATCGTCGGGGCGACATATCCACGCAAGATGTTCCCCCTCGAGCTTCTTGTCGCAGCCGAGAAGGATCAGCCGCCACTGGCCCGCGGACTGGCCAAGGTTCGGTACCTGCCGACCGGTTTCTTGCTGATCCGGCGCGAGGTTTTCGAGAATATCGCCGATGAGTCCCTTCGTTACATCGAGTTCTTGAAGACTTACATGGGATTTTTCAACCCGATTCTCATCAAGGACTCGGAGGGCACGCCCATCCACCTCGGGGAGGATTGGGCGTTCGGGGAGCGGGCAAGGTCCCGCGGGATCGAGACCTATTGCGATTTCGATCTGCATCTCGTGCACCACGGCCGCTACGTCTACAGCATGCGTCGGACCGAGGGCGGTTATCCAGCGACGGATCCGCTGTTCTCGGCCAACCAGGCCTTCCGACCCGACCGGGCCATGCAGCATCTCGAGGATGGGCTGAGGCAGTACGAGGCGCTGCACGGAATGGTCAAACGGCTGTTGCCGTCCTGATGCCAAACGGGTCCCGGTTGCGCAGCGCAGAGGAACTCGTTCCCGCTGCAAAAGCTACGGGCCGGCCGGGGGGCGTGCCGCTCAGCGCGGCGGCGTGACCGGCGCGAAGAGCTGCCGGCGGATCGCCTCCACGAGCTGGCCCCTGGCGGCCTGGGCGTCCTGCGCCCGGGACCAGAAGCGCAGTTCGACATTGACCCCGGTGGCATCCAGGGCGGTCGCCAGGAGCTCGGGACCCGGATCGTGAAGGACCAGGGGGTTCGCTCCCGCGATGGCCTCGATCGCACTGCGCGTCGCATCGAGATCCTGGCTGATCTCGACGTGGAGGGGCAGGATGGATCTGCGGATTCCAAGTGCCGAGAGGTTGATCAGGGCCTGCGAGTAGATCCTGGCGTTGGGGATGACCACCAGCTGACCGTCTCCGGTATCGATGGTCGTGCTGCGCGTGGATACTGCCAGAACCCGGCCTTCGTAGTCGCCCGTCTTGATGTCGTCACCGGTAACGAAGGGCCGGGCCAGCATCAACAGGATGCCGGCGAGATAATTCTCGAGAATGTCCTTGAAGGCGAACCCGACGACCATGCCCGACACGCCGATGCCTGCCAGGACGCTGCCGAGGCCAACGCCCATGACGGCGGCGGCAGCGGCCGTCCCTCCGACGATCAGCGCGCCGTAGGCGAGCTGCCCTACGACCAGGGCGGCGTCCTCGCGCTTGCCTGCCTGTCCTATCGCCCGGTGCGTCCACTGGCGACCCCAGCGCGCGATCCGCAGGGAGATCCCGAAAACCAGCAGACCCAGCAGGACCTGAGGCAGGGCGGCGATGGCACCAGTCGCCATGGCGTGGAGGTTTTGGAGCGCGGGCTTCAGGATGTCGAGCACCCGCACATGTTACCAGGGCCGGCACGAGCCGTCCGGACCGATCCGGGCCCCTAACGCGAAAGGGCCCCTGACGGAGCCCTTCCGATACCGTCCTGGTGGAATCGGAGACAATGCGCGGGACGTTGCTAGGACCGATGCTGCGATGAAACTGCGAAGATCAGCTGGAGGTTCACCAGGAGGACGATGAAGAGATCGTAGCATGTACGAGCGCCTGGCCATGCGGGGAAACTCCGTAGGTTCGTGGTACGGATCGCCGGGTGCTCGCCAAGGGGACCCCGCGCGTAACACGCTGGCAGGGGCCGATCTCTAGTAAAATGGCGCGGTCCCCGGCCTTGCCCCGCAAGTCGCGCTCGGTTCTGCGCCGAACAAGGAAAGATTCCGGATCGTGATCGACAACACCATCCTCGAGGCCAATGAACGCGTGCGGGCCGCTGCCGAGCGCTTCGGTCAGATCACCGCCGAGATCAAGCGCGTGATCGTCGGCCAGGGGGCGCTGATCGATCGCCTGCTCATCGGTTTGCTGGCGGACGGCCATATCCTGCTCGAGGGCGTCCCGGGCCTGGCCAAGACCCTCTCGATCAGCACCTTGGCCCAGGTGCTGCAGGCCGAGTTCAGCCGCATCCAGTTCACCCCCGACCTCTTGCCGGCAGACATCCTCGGCACCTCCATCTTCGATGCGAAGAAGGGCCGTTTCCAGACCAAGAGGGGGCCGATCTTCGGCAATTTGGTCCTGGCGGACGAGGTCAACCGTGCCCCGGCAAAGGTCCAGAGCGCTCTCCTCGAGGCCATGCAGGAGCGGCAGGTCACCATCGGCGGCGAGACCCTCGCCTTGCCCGAGCCCTTCCTGGTGATGGCCACGATGAACCCCATGGATAACGAAGGGGTCTACTCTTTGCCCGAAGCCCAGCTCGATCGCTTCATGTTCAAGGTCAAGGTGACCTATCCCAGCAAGAGCGAGGAGCTCGAGATCCTCGATCGTATGACGGTGCGTCGGGAGGTGCAGCTCGCCAAGCTCGGTACCCTGGAGCTGGTTCTCGAGGCCCGTAACCTCGCGGCCGACATCCTGGTATCAGACAAGATCAAGCGCTACGTGGTGGATCTTGTTGCCGCGACGCGGCAGCCCAAGGAAGCCGGCATGGAGGATCTTGCCCCCCTCATCGCGTACGGGGCCTCGCCGCGGGCGAGCATCTACCTCATCCAGGCCGCCAAGGCCCATGCCTTCTTGCGCAAGCGAGCGTACGTGCTCCCTGACGACGTCAAGGCCATCGCCCTGGACGTCTTGCGGCACCGCGTCCTGCTGACGTACGAGGCCGAGGCCGAGGAGGTGTCCGTGGATTTCGTGGTGAGGCGTTTGCTGTCACTACGGGTGCCGTAGGCTTGTCTGGCCGTTCGCTCAAGCGCGGGCCCTCTTCGGGCCATCGAGACGGTTTCAGGCGATCGCCCCGGGAGCGCCTGGCAGCGACCGGGAGGTCGTTTCGGCCGCTGCGCATCCCGTGGCCATCCACGGGCTTCCTGGTGCTCGGATGGAACCGCTGGCGTCGGGCGATCGCGAGGCCCGCTCCGGTCCCCGAGGCGACGAGCCGGATGGCCAGGAAGATCCGCCGGCTCGAGATCCAGAGCGATCGCCTGGTTCGCAGCATCCTGGCCGGAGAATACCAGAGTGTGTTCAAGGGACGGGGGATGATCTTCGACGAGGTCCGGGAGTATCAAGAGGGCGATGATCCGCGCACGATCGACTGGAACGTGACGGCGCGGATGGATCGGCTCTTCGTCAAGAAATTCGTCGAGGAGCGCGAGCTGACCGTCATCCTCGCCGTGGATGGCTCGCGCAGCCTGGATTTTGCGACGGCCGGCACCGAGCTCAAGCGGGATCTCGCCGGTCGCTTCGCGATGGCCATCGCGCTTTCGGCCATGGCCAACCACGATCGCGTCGGGCTTTTCCTGTTCGGTTCGAAGACCGTCCGTTTCGTCCCGCCGCGCAAAGGGCGCGCACATGTCCTGCGCCTGGTCCACGATCTCCTCGACGTCGGACCCACGAGCCCGACCGTGGGAGCCCTCGACCTGGAGGTCGGCACGTCCGCGGCAACCGGACCCTTCCCGGCTGCGTTCCAGGGTGCCGTGATCGCGCTGGCGCGCCTGGTGCGCCGGCCTGCCACGATCTTCGTCTGCTCGGACTTCCTGGCGGCCGATCTCGAATCGCTCCGGCGACTGGCGCGGCACGACGTGATCGCGGTGACGCTGACGGATCGCATGGAGGAGGTCTTGCCTGCGCTGGGACGGGTTAGTTTCATGGACCCCGAGACGGGTGTCAGCGCCGTCGTCGACACCTCGGATCCCGACGTGCAGCAACGCTACCGCCAGATCGCCGAGACCCGCCGCCGCACGCGTCAGCAGGCCTTTGCCGCCATGGGGATCGACGAGATCGAGCTGCGGACGGGCGAGTCCTTCTGGCGTCCGGTTTTCGCCTTCTTCAAGCGCAGGGGCAAGCGCAGGCTCCGGGCCCACCGGCCCGAAGTGCGATGATCGCCCTGCTTTGCGCCGCGGCGATCCATCTTGCCGCCGCTTACCTGCCCATCACGGGCGATCATCTGGGCAACCCGATCCCCGATCTACTGGCTTCGGCCGAGCCTTTTCCCTCGCCCTCGCCGTCCCCCTTGCCTTCGCCGTCGCCCTCGCCGTCTCCTGCGCTCGCTCCCGCGGCGTGCTGTTTCGAGAGCCCGGTCCTCGCCCCTATGGGCATCGGGGATCCTCTCGCCGGGCCGGCGCTGCCGGATCCCGATGCCCTGCCCGAACCCCAGGTCGGCCCCTCGCCCAATCCCTATTTGCCGCCGACGCTGCTGCCCGACGAGTTCGGACCGGCACAGGCGGAGTCCTCACCCGCCCGGCCCGGAAAAGCCTCGGCCTCGGTGACCGTGAACGAGCCGGGAGGCCAGACCCTGGTGATCTGGGCCGACCATATCGAGGCAAGAACCGATGCGTCCATCCTCATCGCCACGGGCCACGTGCAGGCGTGGTACGGATCCTACTCCCTGTCGGCCGGGCGGCTCTACTTCGATGCGGCGGCCCGGCGGGGCCACGCGGACAACCACGTGCGGTTCACGATCAAAGGTTACCGCCTCCGCGCCGACCGCTTCGATTTCGACCTCCTCCACCAGGAGGCCCAGGCCTGGCACTGGTCGGGCCGAGCGGCCCACCGCGGGCGCGCCAGCGGCAGCTTCCTGTATCTCTCGCCTTCCTATGCTTTGGCCCGGAACACGGTTTTCAGTCCGTGCATGGCTGACGACCCCGGATACTTCCTTTCCAGCAAGAAGCTGAAGTGGCACCCGTTCGGCGATCGGCAGATCTTTGAAGCCCACGACGTGGCCCTGCACGTCTCGGGCTGGACCCTGGCTTCGATTCCCGAGATCAATACGAGCCTCAAGGACCAGATCTCCCATCGGCGCGGGTCGCACACCCTCGGTGCCCAGGCCGGGTACGACCCGTACGAGGGGGCCTTCGCGGCCGGTGCCGGCGCTTTCGCTCTGGGCAAGTACATCCAGGGCACGATTCCCTTCCGTGTCACGCAGGGGCGGGGCATCCTCTTCGGCACCCAGGGGACCGCCAAGGTCGGGAACATCTCGCTATCGGGTGACGCGACCTACCAGACGCCGTTTCAGGGCGGAACCTACGGCCCGCGCGCCAATGGTGGCGCCCTGCTGGCTCTGGCAGGCGGCAGGAGTCTTTCGCTCGGCGCCGGCTACCGATCGGATATCAACGGCCAGAACGTCAACCGACTGGGCGATCTGGACCTCAATCTCGGTAATCTGGGCCTTGGGCCCTTGATGATCAACCCGACGGCGCGGGTGGGCTACTTCCAGGAACTCTCGCCCTTGCCGCAGCTCGAGTGGTTGCCGTTCGACGAGCCGCCGCATGCCAGTGCCGTTGCTGGATCCGTTCACGTCGCAGTGGCGGCCCCCGCCTGGCGACCCGAGCCCTTCTGGGAGACCGACGGTTACGCCTGGGGTACGGCGACGGAATACCTGGAGCCGCCAGCTTTGGGCGCGAGGTCGTGGAAGCCCGCGTACCAGGTGAGCGGCGTCGTCGGGCTCAACAACATACAGCGCTGGGCGGCACGATGGTCCACGGATTTCGGGGCGGAGACCGACCAGCTGCTGGGCCGCTCGCCGTTCTACTTCGATCAGGCGCCAAGCGGGGATCGGGTCTTCGGCAGCGCCTCTTACGCGTGGACTCGCCACTGGTACACCGACGTGGGCGCCAACTTCTACCGTCCGCAGGGCGCCCTCCGGCTAAACTTCAACGATGCCACGCTGCGGCTGACCTACCGCGCCGCTTGCCTCTCCTGGTCGCTGACGTCCACGATGACGCTCTTCCCCTTCAACGCCAGCGTGAACTTCGGCTACTCGGTGGGCCTGGACTGAAGCAGCCCGTGCGAGCTGGCGCCGGGCCAGACACGGAAGGCCGACTGAGATAGGCTCAGCTCGGGAGGGTAAAGCCATGGCAGACGCTACAGGTGAACATCCCCGGCGCTTCGGAGTTGCGGCGCTGATGCAGGCCACGGAGGGAGTCCATTTTCCGGTGAGCCGGGAAAAGCTGGTCCTCGAGCGCGGAGAGCGCGAGGTCGAGTTCCGCCATGGCCACACCGAAAAGCTGCGCGTGATCCTGCTGCGTTGCGGCGACTGTGAGGGTTTCGCCTCGTTCGAGGATCTGCTGAGCCAGATCGAGGACCTGGCCTGAGGCTTGGCTGCTCTGGGTTAGCTGGCAGGAGCTCGAGAGGGGGCGCTGCCCCGAGGATCGCGACGACAGGCCGCGCCTGGCGCCGACTTCGACATCCAGCACCTCGCATGGCCGCTCTTTGACGGGTATAGTTCGATCGTGGCGCTGATAAAGGGTAGCAAGGTCGACCAGGGCGGGTCGGTCGTGGTCGCCGGCGACCAGGTTATCGCCGACGAGGGCGAAGGCCGTCCGGGCCGTGTGCGCCGGCGAGTCGACGCCCCCGAGAGCGGGCTGCGCAGGGCCGAGCGGGTCGTGCCGATGGCCGAATCGGACCTCGACATCGTGCCGCTGCAGCCGGAGTCGCCAGGACCCGAGGCCCCGGCTCGTCCCGTCGATCCCGTAGCGAGCGCCGGGGCTGGCGTTGCAGAGCCGGCGCCGGGGGGAGCCGCGGCCGGACTCGACGCGGCCCTCGAGGCGGATGGGGATTGGTTGGCGGGGTTCGAGGGCGCCAGGCAGGAGATCCTGACCGCCGCCGAAGCCGCTGCCCAGGCCGGAGCCGAGGAGGCCGCCAATCAGGCCCCCGATCCCGAGGGTACCTTCTCGGCTCTGCTCGAGGCTGCGACCCAACGTCTGTCCGAGGCTCTCGGCGCGGATCCCCAGCAGCTCGGCAGTGCGGTCGATGCGCTGGTGCCGACTCTGGAGCAGCAGGCGGCGGCGGCGGCCGAGTTCGAGGCGGCGCGGGCCGCCTCGCGGGCGCGTTGGCGCGAGCTCGCCAGCGCCGAGGAGCAGATCGCCGCGCTGCTCGACGGCTTCGAGCTCAAGGAGAATGCCGGCAAGCGGCTGCTGGCCGAACGCGAGCGGCTGCTCGCCGAGGCTCGTCTCGAGGCGGAGCGGATCGTCGGCGAGGCCCAGATCGCGGCAGCCGAGGCCCGGGCCGATGCGCAGAACCAGATCGCCCAGGCCTTCGAGGACTTCGAGCGCTCCCGGTCCGAGCGCTACGAACAGATGGTGGAGGCGGCCCGAGCGGCTGGCTACACCGAGGGCCGGGCGCAGGCCGACGAGGAAGGCGCCAAGATCATCGAAGAGGCGATCGAGACCCTCAATCGCGCTCGGCTAGCTTATCCACAGGCAGCGCGGGAGAACTCGAGGAAACTCATCCAGCTCGCCATGAGCGTGGCCGAAAAGATCGTCTGCGACGAGATCTCGGCCAAGCCCGAGATCGTGCTGTCGGTCCTCGACGAGGCGCTGACCCGGGTCACGGACCTGGAGCGCGTCGTGGTGCGGGTCAATACCGAGGATCTGCCCCAGGTTCAGGCCCAGGAGGATCGATTCCGGGACATGCTGGCTCAGGTCAAGCATCTCGAGTTCCAGGCGTCCAACAAGATCCAGCGGGGCGGCGTCTTCATCGAGACCGGATCGGGCACGGTGGATGCGACCATCAAGACCCAGCTCTCGGTCTTGCAGGAGGTCTTCCAGAACGTGCAGCGGGAGCTCTCCGAGGTCGACGATGCCGAGTCGCAGGCCTTCGAGGACCTCAACCAGTAGCCGGGTGCCGACGTCAAGAGGCTTGCTTCCGTGAACATCTCTCTCGAGCCCTACGCCCTCGCGTTGCGGGATACCGAGCCGGTGCGAGCCCGGGGAATCGTCGTGCAGCTCGTGGGCCTGGTCATCGAGGCGCAGTTGCAAGGCGTGCGTTACGGAGAGCTTTGCCACATCTACTCGCAGGATCGCAAGCTGGTCTTTCCGTGCGAGGTCGTCGGCTTCAAGCCGCGGCGCGTCATGCTGATGCCTCTTTCCGAGATGGAGGGCATCGGGGCGGGCTGCGAGGTCGTGGCGACCGGGCGGATGGTCAGCGTCAAGGTCGGGCCCAAGCTCCTCGGCCGCGTGCTGGACGGTCTCGGCAACCCCATCGACGGCAAGGGTCCGCTCCTGTACGAGACGACGACGCCGCAGATGAACGCTCCCCCCAACTCGATGACACGGCGGCTCATCGACACGGTTCTCCCGACCGGCGTGCGCGTGATGGACGGCTTTTTGACCCTGGGCGAGGGCCAGCGTATCGGGATCTTCGCCGGATCGGGAGTGGGCAAGAGCACCTTGCTCGGCCAGATCGCCCGCCAGGCCAAGGCGGATCTATCCGTGCTCTGCCTGGTCGGAGAGCGCGGGCGCGAGGTCCGGGAATTTCTCGAGTACTCCCTGGGCGAGGAAGGCTTGAGACGTTCGGTCGTGGTGGTTGCGACGAGCGATACCTCCAGCTTGATGCGGTTCAAGGCGCCGCTGGTAGCTACCTCCATCGCCGAGTACTTCCGCGATCAGGGCAACAAGGTCTTCTTGATGATGGACTCGATGACGCGTTTTGCGATGGCGATGCGCGAGATCGGCCTGGCGATCGGCGAACCGCCCGCGCAGAAGGGGTACACGCCGTCGGTTTTCTCGCTCATCCCCAAGCTCCTCGAGCGGGCGGGTACCAGTGACAAAGGTTCGATCACCGGGATCTACACGGTGCTGGTCGATGGCGGCGACATGGACGAGCCGATCGCCGACACCGTCCGCGGCATCCTCGACGGCCACATCGTCATGCTGCGATCGATCGCGGCGCAGGGCATCTTCCCGGCGATCGACGTGCTACAGAGCGTTTCCCGTCTGCTGGATATCCTGGCTACCAAGGAACACAAGCAGGCACGCCAGGCCGTCTTCCAGATGATCGCCGATTACAAGGAGGTCCAGGATCTGCTCAACGTCGGGGCTTACGTCAGGGGGAGCAACCCCGCCTTTGACCGTGCCATCTCGATGTGGGACCAGATCAAGGGCTATCTCAAGCAGGACGTCCGGGACAACACGCCCTTCGACGAGACCGTCCGCCAGTTGCGGATGCTCGGGTCGACGACGAGCGCTGCGGCCATGTTCACGTAGGCGAACCCGGGAGTTCCGGACCGGCGTCCGTAGTCTCGGTTCCGAAGGCCGGCAGCAGCACCGTGAACGTGCTCCCCTCGCCGGGCTGGCTCGCCACGGCGAGCGTGCCGCCGTGGAGTTCGATCAGCTTTCTGGAGATCGGGAGCCCGAGCCCCAGGCCGCCGCGCCGGGCGGAATCTCCCGCCTCGAGCTGCCCGAAGGCCTCCCAGAGACGCGCGATCTCGGACTCGCCGATCCCGGGCCCGCTGTCCCAGACGTCGATTCGCAGCTTGTCGCCCTCGGGTCCGACCCGGATCCCGGCCTTGCGCCCGGGCGGTGTGACCTTGATCGCGTTGTCGAGGAGCTCCTTGAGCACCTCGGTCAGCCGGCGCGAGTCTCCCTGCACGATGGGGGTTTTGACGCTCACCTCGACGGTGAGTGTCAGATCCTTGCCCTTGAACCGCGCCCGCTCGACCTCGGCGACGTTGCGGGCCAGTTCGGCCATGTCTACTGGCGTCTGGTAGAGGGGCAAGGTACCGCCGAGCAAGGCGGAGTACTCGACGATCCGCTCGATGTGCTCGGCGAGCCTTCGGGTGCCTTCTTGAATCCCGGCGATGAGCTCTTCGCCGGGATAGACGTCCTCGAGAAGCTCGGCGTAGCCCATGATGAGCGAGAGTGGAGTGCGCATCTCGTGGGATACCGTCGAGAGGAAGGAATCCTTGAGCTGGGCCAGCTCGGCTGCCTTCTTGAGTTCGGCCTGGCTCATGGCCAAGGCTTCCTCGGCTCGACCGCGCTCGGTCTCGATCTGTTCGAGGCGGCGGGCATCAAGGGCGATCACGCCGACGATGAGCGCGGTGAAGCCGAGGGCGACCGTCATGAGCCGCTCGATCGGCGTCACGCCGTTGGCCCTGACCGCCACGATCCACAGCAAACCCAACAGTGCCGGGGTGACGAGGACGGCGGCCAGGAAGCGGCGCCCCATCAGGCCAGTCAGCGTTCGCCCCAGGGCGGTGTCGACCAGCCATTGCGACGATCGGACCGCCGTGACCCCCAGGCTCAGCAGCATCCAGAGGAGCCAGGCCTGCGGCACCTGCCTGAACGGCGGTTCCACCCGCATGAACTCGATCCTGAGGACCTGGTGGAGGAACCCGAAGTAAAGGAACAGGAAGGCCATGGTGCCCAGGGCGTCCCCCGCTCGGCTCAGCGACCGGCCCTTGAGCAGCAGGGCCAGTCCGAGGAGCGTGATCACCAGGGCCGTGGGCAGGGCCATCCGGGCCGAGGTGAAGTTCGCGGCGGCCGCATGGGGAGAGAACAAGTGCCCCAGCCCGACGTCGATCCTTCCGAGCCCGCGGACGGACAGCGCGGTGCCGAAGGTCATCGCCATCAGTGCCAAAAGCTGCCAGGCGATCCGGGCGCCCGGGAAGTTCCTGCCCGCCACGATGAGGGCGGCTCCCACGAGGAGCAGGCCTGTGGCGGCCTCGGGGCCCTGCGCCAGGGGCGCCATGGCCGAGGCTTCGAGGCCCCGGAGGTCCAGGATCCAGGCGGCGATCTCGAGGCCGCCACAGATCAGCGCGATCGAAGCGGCGACATCCGAAAATATCCTGAGTGAACGAATCGCGTTTCGTTCTCCGGCCGCGTCCATGGCGCTGAGCGTATCAGAGGTGAGGCCCGTCGAATCCGTTGAGAGAGGAGAAGGTCAAGAGCCCTCTCGACCTCGGAGCCCGAGGGCTCAGGTTGCGAGCTCCTCGGCGTCCGGGCCGGGCGCGAGCGATGGTGGATCCGCCCCATCCAACCCCTGGTCGGCCACGGCCTCGGCAGCCTCGTGATCCGCGCCCAAGCCGAAGAATCGCCGGACCTTGGGCAAGATGAGCGACTGCAAGCCGCCGGGAGACTGCGAGACGGGCAGCGGGATCTCCAGCTGGCCGTGGGTGTCGGCCGCCATTTCGAGCTCCTCGAGCCAGTGGGCGTTCTCGCGCTGGCGCCGGGCGATCGTCTCGGAGATCGCCGCCACGACCCCGGCGTCGAGCTTGAGTAGATTGCGGAAGGCGGTCCTGGGAATCTCGATGATCTCGAGGGCTACCGCCATGGGTCCCGTGCGGGCAGGTCGAGCCAAAATCGTCGCCGACCGCGGTGCCGCGAGGAACAAGCTCATCTCGCCCAGGGTCTCGCCTGGGCCCACGATGGCGACCGGATCCGAGTCGGCCGGATCGCCGAGATAGACCTCCGCCTCGCCGGCCGCCACGACGAACATCGAGAGCCCGGGTTCGCCCTTGCGACACAAGATTCCCCCCGGGCCGATCGATCTACGCTCGCTGTGCGCGGCGATCAGACCGACCAGGTGGGCGATCGGGTGGAAGAGGGTGATGGTCTCCAGGAGGCGCTGGATCTGAGCCGCCTGCTTGGAATCGTACAACCGGTCTTTGGCCGAGCGCACCAGCGACGCCTTGGCGTCGCTCGCGTTGGCTACCAGGAGGAGATAGGGCTGCGCCTCCGGAATTCTGCCGGTCCTTAGCATGAGCTCGCCCACCAGATATGCGACCGCGAGATCGTTGGTTTGGCGCTCTCTGGCCACGCCGCGATCGAAGGCAGCCTGGTAAAGATCGCGGGCCCTACCCAGGTAGCGCACCTCGCGCCCCAACTCCTCGGCGTAACGGCAAATCCAGGCGGCACGGTGGATCAGACTGGCCTGGACCTCGGGCGGAGACCTGCGCGCCTCGGCCGAGATCCGCGCGAGTTCGAAGCTCCGCAAGGCCGCGAAGAGCGAGCGCTCTGGCTGCGAGAAATCGACCGCTCCTTCGTGCCTGACCCGACCCAGCGCCGAGACAATGGCAGCGCGCGAGCTCTCCTCGAGGTTGCTGAAATCCGGGCGATAGGCTGCGAAGTTGCAGCCGGGGCAGACGTAGACCTGGTAGAGCGTGGGATTGGTGCCATGGTAGTGAGGGCAGAAATCGCTGTCACGCCGGATCAGGCTATAGGTGCCGCTCCTGGGCGACCAGTGGCGGAAGTCCTTGCCGCATAGCGGGCAGCGAACCTCACGCTTGACCAGTACGTCGGGTGACAGCGTGCCTTCCTCCTGCCCGGAATCATACCCGCAGACCGAGCGACCGTTCATCCGGTGGCCAGCCCGCGGCAAGTCCTGGCGTGAGGTTTACGTGGAAGCGCCCGGCTGGCCGGGCGCATCCACGTACGGGTCAGCGGCGAGCGCTCGCCGTCTTGGTTGGAGGCTTGGCCGCAACGTGCTTGGCGGGCGGCTCCAGGCCCTTGATACGGACCGCGACCGGCGGAATGCGGGACTGGTCCCGGTTCCAGCGGGCGACACCCGACGTGGCGATGTCGTACTTGTTGCCTGCGTTCCACAGGAGCCAGCCGACTCCGTGGGCATCGCGAGCCGCTTGCAACTCCCGCTCGACGTACCGGGGAGAGAAGTTGGGCGAAAGGTACTCGAAGGCCTGGACCCAGGGTCTGACCACCACCGGCAAAGGATTGGTGTCGAACAGGACCCGGGCGACGCCCTGGCTCACGAAGTAGTACGGATGATCGCCCGGATGGGAGTAGCCGTCGAACGGGCCGTAGAAGTGCGAGGGGTAGAGCATCGGGCTGATGACGTCCACGTACTTTGCCAGAGCCTGGATGCGCTGGCCGGTGACATCCTGGTCGACCATCTTGTTCCAGGCCATCACGCCGTAGACGTCGATCCCCAGAAGCACGTGGTAGGGCTTGAGTTCGTCGTGTGCGCGCTTGAGGAAGCTCGCGAGGACCTGCCACTTGGGCTCGACGTTGGGATTGAAGCTGAACTTGCAGTCCTTGGTGTCGCCCTGTGCCGGGAACCGGACGTAATCGAACTGGATCTCGTCGACTCCGCTCTCGGCGAGTTCCTTGGCCAGGCGCAGGTTGTACTCCTGAACCTCGGGCTGGTTGGCATCGACCCAGTCGAGCTTGCCGTGCTCGAGCCAGACGGCGCTCGGGTCGCTCTTGCGGTGGACGTCGAGGTCATGGCGCCGCGTGGCCAGAACCGGATCGTGAAAGAGTACCTGGCGGGCGATGACGTGGATTCCCATCTTGTGCAGGAGGTAGACCAGCTTGGGCAGGTCGACGATGGTGTGATCCCACTCGCTCATGGCGCGCACCTTGGGATCGGAAGGCAGGAACGAGACGGGACCGTCCTTGGCGTCAAAGACCACCGAGTTGCCTCCGACCGCCTGGATCTGGCGCGCCAGCTCGAAGATCCGATCCATCCCGGCGGTCGTGGAGGTGCAGTAGATGCCCATGACCGGCTTCGTGGCCGGCCACCCGTCCGGCGTGGCATGGAGCGGGGCCGACAGGGCTTCGGGAATCTCGATGGTCTGACCGGGGTTGACCCACGGATGCTTGAGGTGGTTGACCTTCATCACGGCCAGGCGCAGGTCGTGCGTGGTGTAGGCCATCGTGAAGGGCAAGTAGCGGTCAAGCAGGGCGTCGAGATCCTGGCCCGGTTTGACCTTGTGGTAGATGTGGCCGTTCTTGTAGATGCCACCCGGCGGCAGCGGTGCGCTGAAACCCGGGATCGTCGTGACTCCGGCCGCGGCCACAGACGCGGAGGCGCTGGTGGAGCCCGACGCCTGCGCGTCGGCAGGCTTCGCGCTGGCCGTTGCCTGGACGGCCGGGGCGGCGCTCGGGGGGCTGGCTGCGGCTTGTTGCTGGGCGGGGCTCAAGCTGGCCGTGCCGGCGACGGCGACCAGCGGCGCTTGGCCGGGCTTGTAAGCCTGGATCTTGTACTTGCCAGAGAGTGCCGGGTTCAGGCGGTCGGCGTACTTCTCGGGGAAGGTGATCGTCGCCGGGTTCCCGTCGCTCACGTACGGGTGGAAGGACTCGTGGTCGATCCCCACGTGCCCGGGCGTACGGCCGAACCACAGCTTCCACTGCGAGTCGATCGCCTGGATGCGCGCGACCTTGAGGGGGGCGAAGTGCTTGTCGAAGGGGGAAAGGGCTGGATTGGCGCCCACCAGCAGCATGGCTTCGATGTGATACGGCGCCTTGCCGCCGCCGACCGCCGCGGCAATCTGCGCCGGCGACTTGGGCGTGATGCCGTCAGGCAGAGCCAGGGTGAGGGTGCGGAAATCAGGCTGGCCCAGTTCCTTTTGCACGGCGGCCTGCAAACGCGACAGTTCGCTGCGGATGCGCAGGGGAGAGGCCTTTCCGATCTGCATGTGGGACCAGGTGTGGTTGCCCAGTTCAAAGCCGTGGTGCTCGAGGAACTTGAGCTTGGCCGCGGCGTACTGGTCCTGTTCGAAGAAGGAGGGCAGCAGGTAGAAGCTGGCGTGGGGACCGAAGCCCGGGTGCGTCTTGGCGAAATTCATCATGATCCCGACCGCACAGTCGGGAGTGGGAATCGCCTCGCCATCGGGCCCGATGCCTGCCGCGACGAACTGGCTCTTGCGAGCGTCGTCGAAAGTTATGACCACGGGCTTCTTGCCCGCCGGGACGTCGGGGAACCCTGCGATCATGTCGGCGGTGGTCGTCGGGACGTAGTCGTTGTCATAGAGCCACTGGAGGTCGCCCTTGAAGTTGGCGATGCTCCGCTGCCAGCGCCCCTCGGTGGGGCCTACGTCGTGGTATTCGAGGACCGGCACCATTCCGAGTTCGTTCGGGGCCTCGGGGCCAGAGTATGCGACGAGGTGGAGTGCCGGGCCTCCGGTTGATTCGCCCGCGGTGACGGGGGCGACATTGCCTGCGGTCGACCGGAGGGGCTTCGAGAACTGGGGGCGGGCGACGGCAAAGGCAGCTCCGGCGATGGCTACAACGGTAACGGTGCCAGCCAGGAGCAGGCGGCGGTCCTTCCACATGGTCGAGGTTCCCTTTCTGCGGGAATCCTACCACGGAGACGCGCAGCTAGAGCGGTTTCGACTCGAAACGATCGGGCTTGAAGAGTGAAAGGGGCCCGGTTGTGCAGGGCGGCGCCCGCCCAGAGGGACGCGTGCAAACTGCAGAAGCTACCCTACTGCAACCTGATCTTGCCGGAGCTCTCGGAAAGCTCCCGGGCCAGGAGCTCGCCTTCGTTGTTGAGGCGAGCCTCGTTGAGGCGAATCTGCACCCCGGGGTGGATCCGGTCGCGCACGATGATCTTGGGCTCGGGCAGCGACTCGACCTTGGCCTTGGCCTGCATGACCTTGGCGGCAAGCTCGATGGATTCCTGCTGCAATCCCTGCAAGGCCTGGCTCAAACGATCGTAGAGCGCGTCCTTGTCCGGGTGCAGGCCGTGGAAACGTTCTCTCGCCGTGCCGAGGGTGCTCAGCCCCTCTTCGATTCGCGTGACGTTGCCCTTGACCTCGGCCTGACGGGTCTGGAAGCCGTGCAGCACCTCCAGCCACTTCTCGAGGGGGTTGAGTTCGACCCGTGTGGGGGTACCCATCTTGCTGCCGATGCAGTCGGCCTTCACCTCTACATCCGCCTTGCAGGTCCCCCCGACGAGCGATCCGGTGACCTCGACCTTGCCCCCCACGTCGACCTCGCTGAACAAGAGGTCGTCCTTTACGAAGAGGTTGCCAGGCGTGCGAGCGATCGAATTCTCCATGAACCGAACCTGGATGTCGCCCTCGGCTCGCAAGGCCGCGCGCTGACGGACGCCCCCGACCACCATGATGAAGCCCGTGGCCTCGAGGATGCCGCCTTCGACCGCCCCGTGCACGGTGATATTGCCCTTGGCGCGGACGTTGAAGTGGGTCCTGACCGTACCCTGGACCTCGACATTGCCCTCGAAAAAGACATTACCCACGGAGAAATCGACGTCTCCCGACACGACGAAGGTCGACGAGACCGAGAGGATCCCGCGGGTCATGAGCGGCTGGCCGGTGTCGGTGGCGCGCACCTCGAGAGCGTCGGGGGAAAGCTCGACCCCGCGCCCGATCCGGAAGTTGATCTCCTTGACCACCCGGGGCGGCAGGTCGTCCCCCGTAACCGACTTGCCTGGTATCCCCGGGACGGCGGGGGTCTTGCGGGCCAGGACGTCGCCGGGTTGTACGTTCTGCACCACTCCGAGGTTGAAGTAGTCGGTGCGCCCGTCGTCGAGGATCTGCGGGGACAGATTGGGCTTGCCGGTGCGGAAGAAGTACTCGATCGAAGCGTCCGAGCCCTGGACGGGCGCATCCCCGACTGCGACCTCGTATTCGCCAGCAGCCGAGGCGGTTGCGACCCGCTCGATGATGTCCTCGAGGTAGCCGTAGGTGACGCCGCGCGCCTGGAGAGCCTGCCGGATCGCCAGAGCCGTGACCCCCTCGGCGTCCGTCAGGAGCACTGTCGCGCTGAGCTTGTCCTTCGCTATGTTGACCGTGATGGACATATCGAGCCGACCTTGCCTGAACGTCTCCTGTAACTATGTATCGGGAAGACTGCCGCGATCCTGCTGGGGTTCCGTGATGCACGGGGAGCCCATGCAAGCGGGAATAATACATGATGCCCGGTTTGCGCGATTCCGTAACAAGCCGTTACCACGACGACACGGTTTCACGCTCCAACCCGGCCGCGTGGACGCAGATCAGGAGCGGGAAACCTGGCGCTGGCGGACCGCCTCGAACAGCAGCAAGCCGCCGGCGACCGAGGCATTCAGGCTCGGGACCTGGCCCTGCATCGGAAAGCGCACCAGGAGGTCGCATGATTCGCGTACCAGCCGGGAAAGACCCTGGCCCTCGGCACCGATCACCAGGGCGACCGGGCCGGTGAGATCGGCATCGTAGGCCACGCCCTCGGCGTGCTCGTCCGCCCCGACCACCCAGATTCCGGCTTCCTTGAGCTGCCCGATCGCCCGGACCAGATTGGCTACCCGGGTAACGGGAACGTGCTCGAGTGCGCCTGCCGCTGCCTTGGCCACGACGCCGGTCAATCCGACGGCACGTCGCAGCGGAATGACGACACCCTGGGCGCCGGACGCGCCGGCCGTTCGCACCAGGGCTCCGAGGTTGTGGGGATCCTCGATGCCGTCGAGCACGAGCAAGAGCGGGCGTTCGGCGGCCCGGCTCGCGACGAGCACCTGGTCGAAGTCCGCATAGGTCGCAGCCGCCATGGCGGCGACCAGGCCCTGATGAGGGCCAGCGGCCAGCGCATCGAGCTTCGCCCGATCCACCTCCTGTACGACGGCACCTTTCTCGCGGGCCAGCCGTCGTACCGTGGCGACCGTGCGCGCTTCTTCCAGGCCCCTCAGCATCCAGATCTTGTTGACGGGGCGATCGCCCTTGAGGGCCTCCACCACCGCGTGCCGGCCCCACAGGAGTTCCCGCTCGCCTTCGGGCTCCACGGCTGCGGCCGCGGGCGCTGGTGGGACGGATGGAGCGTGCCGCGGCCGGGGCGCCGGCTCTGCCGGACGCTCCGGCCGGCCGGGCCGCCGCGCCGGGGCGCGATCGAAGGCTTTCTCTTGGCCGGGCCCCTCTTTGCGCCCCTCGCCAGGCCGCGACGTCCTTCGGGCTGGCCCGTCACCGGGTCGGGATGTCCGCCGGGCAGGCCCCTCGCCAGGCCAGGAAGCTCGCTTGGAAGATTCGGGTCCGGTCTGGCGCTTGCGCTTGCCTTGACCATCCCGTGAGGGTCGTCCGCTGCCTGAGTTCTTCATTGTTGCTGTTCGCTCCCGTGCTTCCGAGGCTCGTTCATGTCCGCTGTGCTCCGTCGATTCCGGGCTCCGGCTGGCGGCCTGCCTGGCGATCTGGCTGCTGGCCCGGGTCGGGGCCGGCTGGCGCGGCGCAGTCTGCGAGCGCGAAGATCTGAGCCAGGCGTTCGGTGCGCCCGGAGGCGTGCAGATAGCCGACGAGGGCCTCCAGGGCCGTGGCCAGGCGGTAGGTATCCTGGTCGACCGACCTGGGCGTGGAAACCTTGAGATTGCGCGCCCTTCGCACGAGGTCGCGCTCGGATTCGCTCAAGGCGGGTTCCACCGCAGCCAGGGCGGCGGCCTGCGCCTCGGCCCTAACCCGGGCCACCGCCATACGATGGCGATCGCTGGGTCTCAGCTTGGTGCCCAAGAGCTGCTCTCGGACATGCAGCTCGAAGACGGCATCGCCGAGGTAGGCCAGCTCCCGGGGGTGAAGGCGATCGGGATCGAGGTCCGTGCTCAACGAGGCGCGGCTCCGCCCGCGAGCTCCCACCGCGTCACGCCGCCCGGCTGGTCCGCCAGGGTGATGCCCAGCTCGGAGAGCATGGCACGGATGCCGTCGGCCGTCGCAAAATCTCGGGCCTTCTTGGCGCGCGTGCGACGAGTCAACAGGGCCTCGATCAGCTGCGAGGCACTGGCTTGGCGGGCCTCTGCGAGGTCGTCGTCCTCGTACCGGGCTGCGATCTCGCGAAGCTGATCTGCGATGTCGAGAACCGCCGCCAGACGATCGCCTTCAGCCGCCGCCTTGGCCGCGAGGTCCAGTCCCAGCACCGCGCCGAACTCGCGGATCCGCGCCACCACGTGTCCTGCTGCAGCGCGATCGGCGCCTTCGAGATCTCCGAGGCGAGCCCGGGCTTCCCAGAGCGAGGCCACAGCCCGCGGGGTGTTGAAGTCGTCGTCCATGGCCTCCGTGAAAGCCCGGGCCAGCTGCTCGATCTGCTCGGTGATGGCGACCGTGGGAGCCGCGAGGGCTGCCTGGCGGTCCGCCAGGGAGCGCTGGAGGCGCTTGAGCGCGTTGCCGGCAGCCTCGAGCGGTTCGCTCGAGAAATCGCAGTCTTGCCGGTAATGGGTCTGGAGGAGGAAATAGCGCACGGCCTGGGGATCGTAGCGATCGAGAAGCTGGCGGATGGTCGAGAAGTTGCCCAGCGACTTGCTCATCTTCTCGGCGTCCACGTTGACGAAGCCGTTGTGGACCCAGTAGCGCACGAAGGGCTCGTGCGTGCAGGCCTCGGACTGGGCGATCTCGTTCTCGTGGTGCGGGAAGATCAGGTCCATCCCCCCCGCATGGATGTCGATCGTCTTGCCCAGCTGGTCCAGGGCCATGGCCGAGCATTCGAGGTGCCATCCGGGCCTGCCCGCGCCCCACGGGCTGTCCCAGCTGGATTCCCCCGGCTTGGCCCCCTTCCAGAGCGCAAAATCTGCCGGGTTGTGCTTGGACGGGTCCGGCTCGTCGAGGCGCGTGCGCTGCGACAGGTCGTCCAGGTCCCGGCCCGACAGCTTGCCGTACCGGGGGAAGGAGGCCACGTCGAAGTAGACCGTACCGTCGCTGGTGGGATAGGCGTTGGCGGACTGGACGAGGCAATCGACGAGGGAGAGCATCTGGCCGATGTGCTCGGTCGCCCGGGGATACGAATGGGCGCGCAGGATGCCGAGGCGGTCCATGTCCGCGAAGTACTCCGCCTCGAAGCGGCGCGCCAGGTGGACGGGATCCTCGCCCTGCTCCCGGGCTCGGTTCAGGATCTTGTCGTCGACATCGGTGAAGTTCTGGACGTGATGGACGCGGTAGCCCGAGAACTCGAGGTACCGCCGCACGACATCCCAGGTTATATAACATCTGGCATGACCGAGATGGCACAGGTCATAAACGGTCACGCCGCATACATACAAGCTGACCGCACCAGGCGTTTGCGGCAAAAACGGCTCGACGCGCCGTGTCAGGTCATTGAAAACCCTCAGCATACAGGCATTCTAACAGATCGCGAAAGCGTACTTAATATAGCATGATAAACATATGTTACCATGTTGTGGCCGGGGCGCAGCCGTCCGAGCCGTGATTTTTCGAGGGAGCTACCGATGAGAGTCCGCGATCTGATGAACCCCGACGTGATCACGTGTCCCCCGTCCACCGGGATCGCCGAGGTGGCGCGGACCATGAAGGTCCGCAACATCGGGATGATTCCGGTGATCGAGGGCGACCGGTTGCTCGGGGTGGTCACGGATCGGGACATCACCACCCGGTGCGTGGCCTCGGGAAACATCGATCGCCCGGTGGCCGAGGTGTTGCACGGCGAGGCGGTGTGCGTCTCGCCGGACGCGACCGTGGAAGAGGCCGCCCGGGCCATGGTCGAGTACAAGATCCGGCGTCTGTGCGTCACGCAGGACGGGCGGATCCTCGGGATCCTGTCGCTCGATGATCTCCCGCGGGCCGGGCAGCCGGAGCTGGTCGCAGAGGTCCTGCGCCAGATCCTGCCAGATCGGGGGTGATCAGATCCGGAATGTCTGGATGTGCTGGCGCTCGGAGTCGCCAGCCACGACGGTCGTGATCTCGAAGTGATTTGCCAGCCCGCTGCTGTGGATCTTGTTGCGGAGCAGACTGTCGATCTGGAAGATGCCGGCGCTGTTGTTCATCGTGATCTCGACCCCGACGGGGGCCGTCTTGCCCGGTCCGATCGCCACCTTGTCGATGGCCGCCGCGGAGAGGGCATGGATGGACACCCGGCCGTGCTTGATGATGTTGCGCGATCGCCACTTGCTCATATCCAGGGCATCGGCGATCTTGACCACCCCGGCCTCGGGAGTGAGGCACTTCTGCGAGTGGTTGTGCCCGATGATGGCATGGAGGACCTCGCTCACGATGATGATCCGCTGGACCGGCTCGTAGATCCCCTCGAGGAATTCGGGCAGGGCGGCGTTGACGAGGAAGAGGGAGTGGGTTTCGTGCCCGTCGCGGTGAGTCGTCATCCCCACGTCGTGCAGCAGCCCGGCGAGGGTCACGACGACCTCGGCGTCGTTGAGGGTCAGGCCGTGGTCCTGGACGACGCCCGGCACCACGCCGGCGGCGACCAGCAGTCGGAAGATCTTGAGGGCGTTGTGGGCGACGATCTTGACGTGCGTGGGGCCGTGATCGTTGACCCCTGCCCTGACCGAGTTCGTCACCGACACGCCCCATAGCCGCTCGATCTGCCCGTCGCGCTCGATCCGCTCGAGGATCTGGGTGAGCCTGGCGTTGTCGTGGGCTGGAAGGATCATGGGATGGTAATTCATACCCGCTCGTACCGCGCATGGCAAGCCATGCGGGTCGAGAGCGATCCGGCGAGGGTCGTGCATGGCTCGATATTCCTCGGCCAATCGGTCCAAACGGTTCAGGTGCAGCTGGAGCTATCTACTGACTGTCTCGCGCCCCGTCCAAGGCTCGAGATGCCTTCACCCGATCCCTAGCTCCCACCCTCGCGCAGCCCTCAGACCCGACGGCCTCGACCGGCGTCACGTCCGCGCTTTCGACTCCCAGAGGATCCGGACGCATGCTGCTGTCTGGCAGCTCCCAGAGGGTCCCTGACGTGATCGCGCCCAGGTTCTGGAAGAACCGGGCGTAGCCTTCGCACGGCGGCGCGGCGCCCGGGATGAACGTTCGCGGACCCGGTCCGGATCCGGGCGCGGCGGTCTCCGGGGCTCGAACCGACCGGGCCAGCTCAAGGTGTGCCATTTCTTGAGAGGTGTCCTGATGCGCGTTTTCCCTCGTGGCGCCATCGCCACGTCACTGGCGCTCGGCTTGCTGGTCGGCTGTTCGCGGTCGCCCGGCGCGAGTCCGGGTGTCACGGTTCCCGTCAACCCGGCCCTCAACACCAACCTCCCTTCCGGTGTCGGCAATCCGACCACCACGGGGGGGGGCGGCGGTACTCAGCCCTCGCAGGTCGTCAGCCCGGTCGTCCCGGCCGTCGGGCTTGCCGCCGGCGCTCCTGCCCCTCTGATCCCGTTCGTCTCGTACATCAACGGCGATTTCAAGCTGTTCGTCTACGACCCGACGATCAACGACAATTACGCCCTGCCCGGGGCTGGGGACGATATCCACAACCCGCAGGTTTTCAGC
>JAJXWQ010000166.1 GCA_021781555.1 bacterium | reverse complement strand
GGGTAACTTATTACGATGCAGACGCCACCTCTGATCAAGTTTTTAGGGTAAACACTGGAGCAAACTTTGGGAGCGCTACCCCGATTGAGGCACTCCGGCTGAATGGGACCAGAGGTGACGCAACATTTGCCGGCACTCTCACGGCGACGAGCGGCATCTTTACCGGAGCTTTCGGCGTCGGAAGCACCATTACGGCCTACAACGGCGACAACACCGCTGGAAATGGTGTTTCGTCCGTCATCGCGAGCTATAGCAGCACGGGACTGACTGGATCCGTCTCATACGCGACGATCTGCACGCCCGGATCGACTGGATTCTACGAGATCAGCGTCTACGTCTCGGTCACAACCGCCGTATCCGGGGCGACGATCAGCATGGCTCTGGAGTTTACGGATCCTGACAACAACTCAACGCAGGCCGGAAATCCTTACCTGTTCGCGCCGGGAAGCATCAACGGAAGCTCGATCACGAACACGCCCGGCATGTCCGGCACTGATGGCATCTGTTTCTTCCCGGTCACCATTCGGGCCAAGGCGGGAACCGCCATCAAACTGAACGCCTATATCTCGGGAGGAGCGCCAACCTACAACCTCTACGCTATTGTCAAGCGACTCGCGTAAGTCACACCACCAGAAAGAACTCGCTGCCTTGACCTCGACCATGCAGCCCGCGGTGCTTCTCCTCGCCGTCAGCGTCCTCAGCGCCGTCGTTTCCTCGATCGTCGGAGCTGGCGTCGCCTGGGGAGTCCTGAAAGCCCGAGTCGAGGACCTGCAGCGGGAAATCGTCGCCTTGACGACCAGCCTTCAGGCCAAGGCCGAGCGCGGCGAGCTGAAGAGTCTCCAGCAAGGCCTCGACCGAGTCGTCGACCGTCTCGACCGCGTGATCGAGCGTTTGAGCACCACCGCATGGAGGCCCGAGCGATGAAGAAGACACTTGACGAGCGCTTCACCGACCTCTCGGACATCGTCAGCGAACAGGGCGGCCGCTGGCCGACCACCCTGGCGGCTATCCTCGCCGTCGGGGCTTGGGGTGCGGCCGGCCCGGCGATGCACTTCTCAGACACCTGGCAGCTCCTGATCAACACCCCCACGACGGTCATCGAGCTTTTCCTCGGGTTCCTCTCGCTGGCATCGACCAACCGGGTCCAGCGGATCGTGATGGCCCTTCTGCAAGAGATCCGGCGCGACCAGAAGGCCGAGTCTCTTGAGGTCCACGCAATCGCCCAGCACGAGGGCGTCGAGCCATGATGGGCATCCTCTTCGCCGCAGCCAAGGCCGTATTCCGGATTCTCTCGCCCCTGGGCCTGCCGGGGCTGCACTGACGTGCGACGCCCGCACGGGTCGCCCCGGCCGCCAGGGCGCCCCGACGAGTTCCTGATCGCGCTGATCGTCGCCGTCCTGGTCCTCGAGGACGTCCTCCTGCAAGGGGAGCGCCTCGGGGTCTGGAGGCTGCCCGGCGAGCGGCCGGCCCCTATGCGCGCGTTGGAAGGCGATCGGCCAGCGCCCAGATTCTAGCCCGCGACCCGCCAGCCTGGCGGTTATGAGGCGATCGTTGACCCGCCTCCCTTGTCGCGCGGCCCCCTCGTGTCAACCAGCCTCCAGGAGGACCGACCGATGCCTTACGCCGAGCAGATCACGCCCCACTTCTCCCTCGCCGAGATGGCGAGCCGCGACTCCGCCGACGCCGGCCAGGACACGCCCGGCGACGTGTACCACAACCTCACCCACCTCTGCCAGGACGTCCTCGAGCCCCTCCGCGCCCAGTTCGGGCCGCTGACCATCACCTCGGGATACCGCTCGGTCGCGCACAACGAGGCCGTTGGCGGCGCGCCGGGGTCGAAGCACACCTTCGGCATGGCGGCCGACATCGCGGCCGACGACGAGATGCAGATCCGCATCGGCGCCGCGGCCAGCAAGCTCCCGGCGGTCGGCGGCTTCGGAATCTACCCGGGCCGCGGCCTGGTCCACGTCGACACGCGCCCCCGCAAGGAGGACGGGTCGCTCACGAACTGGGAGGAGGTCGACGGGTCCTACCGAACCCTGACGGCCGAGACCCGGGGCCGGCTCGTCGAGGCCGGCGCGGTCGACCTCGAGGCGTGAGCATCCTCGACGCCCTACAGACCCTCAACGCCCCCAATCAGGCTCCCACCTGGGCAGTCCTCGGCATCATCCCGCTCTTCCTGCTGCTCGGCATGGTCCTCGGGACCGCCTACAGCGAGTGGCACGACGAGCGGTTCGAGCGCCGAGCGCGCCGCCGCGGCTGGAGGCCGCCAGGAGGAGACCCGTGACCCACTTCCTGCAGGCCGCCTGGTATCACGTCGCCGCCTGGTGGCGGTCGAGCTGGGGCTGGGTCGCCCTGGCCATTCCTTCCCCGCTCGAGCGCCTCATGGGCGCCATCATCGAAAGGAGACTCCCCTTGAATCCCGTGCAACTCTTCAAGGACCTGGTCCAGCTCGTCAAGAAGCTCCAGGTCGTCGTGCCGATCCTCAAGAAGGTCTGGACCATCTACAAGGATGTCCAGGCCGGGAGCGGCTCGGCCGTCGCGGCAGACCTGCAGGCAGCAGCCGCCTCGCTGCCTTGGCCCGAGGTGAAGGCAGCCCTCGAGAACAGCGAGGTCGCTTCCCTGCTGGCCACCGGCCTGATCTCGGTCGACAAGTGGGCCGAGGCCGAGGTCGCGCGCCTGGAGGCTCCCCAGCCCGCGGCGCCGGAGGCCGCCGCTCCCGCGGGCCCTTCCTCGGCGGCGAGCTAGCGCCGCGCATCTCCGTGCCTTCAGGGACGGACGGCGAGGCGAGCTTTCAATTCACGCCGTCGCTGCTCCCTGCGGGTGTCGACCAGGCCTACTGACCCGAGTCCTACCACCCCAACCCGAGCCCCCGACCCTCCCCCGGGTCGGGGGCTTTTTGCGTACGCGGGTCGTGACGCGGCCGACCGGTGTCAGGCATGGAGGTCGAGTACCTCAGGCATGGAGGTCGAGTACCTCAGGCATGCGTGGCCCGTGGTGCAGGTCCTGGCGCCTGCCCCTGTAGGCGCCACAGGAAGGCCCCTTCCGACGGCAAAACGGATCATCCTACCCCTCTCGCTCGAGGAGTCAAATTAAGGGCTTTTTG
Organism: bacterium; assembly: GCA_021781555.1. Classification (GTDB taxonomy): domain Bacteria; phylum Cyanobacteriota; class Sericytochromatia; order S15B-MN24; family VGJW01; genus JAJXWQ01. Next base: position 392 of record JAJXWQ010000166.1, on the reverse strand, counting down.
TACCGTTGCGCACCCTCCTGCGCACCCTCCTCTGGATTTTATGCGCTATAAACGAAAAATGACCAGGCGCGAGATCCGCGCCTGGTCTGGATTAGTGGGGGAGGAGGGACTCGAACCCTCACGCCTTGCGGCGCCTGATTTTGAGTAGGACATGAGATGGACAACCTTAGACAACTATGGTCAAACTTTCGCGTGTAAGATCGGCAAGCGGCGCCAAATTACCATCAAAAGTTTGTCTAAGGTTGTAAGCCAATGTCATGTACCATTGCGCACCCCTGCGCACCCGCAAACCGGTATACTGCTCGCCATGCCGCTCGACGTCCATACCATCGACCGCCTACCCATCCCGGCCAAGGGCCGCACGGAGCACAGGGACGACAAGGTCCCGGGGC
>JAJXWQ010000165.1 GCA_021781555.1 bacterium | reverse complement strand
ATTTCCACGCCGCTGTCAGAACTGTTCATGTTCACGCTGGAAGGGCCGCAATCGCTGGCCGAAAAACGCCGCGTGCTGGACTGGACGATCCGCCCGGCCCTGCGCACCGTGCCCGGCGTGGCCGACGTCAATTCGCTGGGTGGCTATGCCGAAACATTTGAAGTGGCCCCCAGTGCCAGCGCGCTGGCGGCCAGGGGATGGCCTGTGCTGTACGCCTCCTGCAGTTTCGAGGTGGGAGGCCGAGCCGCAAGCAGCTCGCCGCAGGCCGAGGCGGATGGCGTACGGGGTTTGCGGCTGCCGAGCGCCCGTCACCTGGATGTCTACCGGGACACGATCGACCGACGCAGCCTGGAGCGAATGGTCGAAGCGATCGGCACTCTCGGCAACCAGGCCGGGATCCAGGAGGCAGTCATCCTCTGTGAGCTGCCGTTCTGGCGGCCGCTGGCGCAACGGCTGCACCAGACGCTCGGGTGGCCGGTCGTGTACGATCTGCTCGACGACCACGCCGGCTTTACGACCAACTCGAAGGCCATGCTGCGAGAGGAAGGTAGGCTTGTGGCCGAGGCCGACCTCGTACTCGCCTCCTCGCAACGACTGGAAGATGTCGCGAGACGGGTCAACCTGCATACCATTCGTGTCTCCAACGGGTGCGACTGGCCGCGCTGGTCTCAACCTCTCGGGCCAGGGCTTCCAGCCGTCGCACCGCGACCGGTCATTGGCTACTTCGGGGCGATCTCGGAGTGGTTCGACACCGGGTTGGTGGCACAACTGGCGACGGCCCGCCCCCAGTGGTCGTTCGTGCTGGTCGGCTCGACCTATGGCGCCGACATTGGCAGGCTGGCGCGGCTGCCGAACATCCAGCTTCTCGGGGAGCGTCCCTACGTTACTCTTCCCGGCCTTGCGGCGAAGTTCGATGCCGGTATCATCCCGTTCCGTCGCACGCCGTTGACCGAAGCCACCGACCCGGTAAAGTTTTACGAAATGATGGCGCTTGGCCTCGACGTGGTGGCCACCCCGCTTCCCGAACTGGCCGCGCGCGGTGACCTGGTGCGCCTCGCTTCGACGCCCGAGGAATTCCTCAACGCTCTCGACGACGTGGTCGGCCACCCCCGCGACCCCGCGTTAGTCGAGCGCCGCCGCCAATTCGCCTTTGCGAATCGCTGGGAGACGCGCGCCGACGCCGTGATCGAGGCTATCCCCGACCTCTACCCGCTGGTGTCGATCGTGATCGTCACCCACAACAACCTGGCATTTTCGCGGATGTGCCTCGAAAGCATCTGGAGGAATACGACATACCCGAACTACGAAGTCATCGTCGTCGACAACGGTTCCACGGACGGTACGCGCGAACTGCTCGACACCATGGCCCGTCCTCGTCCGGCGCTGACGGTCGTCGGTAACCAGAACAACCGGGGCTTTGCGGCGGCGTGCAACCAGGGGCTCCACCTGGCGAACGGCTGGATCCTCTGCCTCCTCAACAACGACACGGTTGTCGCCCCCGGTTGGCTTTCGGCGATGGTGCGGGCGCTGCGGACCGATCGGCGGGCCGGGCTGGTCGGCCCGGTGAGCAATGCGGTTGGGAACGAGGCTCGGATCCAGGTCGGGTACTCGGAGGTCGAAGAGATGCCGGCGTGGGCCGCCAGGTGGGCCGTTGAGCACGGGAGGGAAGTGCTCGAGTTGCCGATGCTCGCCCTATTTTGCGCGGCGATGCGGCGCGAGGTCTGGGAACAGGTCGGCGATCTCGATGAGCGCTTCGAAATCGGGATGTTCGAGGACGATGACTACTGCCGCCGCATCCGCCAGGCCGGCTACAAGCTCCTTTGCCTGCGCGACGCCTTTGTCCACCACTGGCAGCGCGCCACCTTTCGCCTTCTGGGCGAAGAGGAATTTCAGAGGATCTACGAGCGAAACCGCGAGGCCTACCAGGCGAAGTGGCGAGGGCGAAACGATAAACTCTGAGATTCCTATTTTGCTTTCTCGTGAATTCATTGCGAGTGTGATACCACTCTTACATCAACGGTAAAGTTGTGATCCAGTCGAAGCAGGCGATGCAGTGGACACGGTTGGGGTGGGCGTGGTTATCCTGCCCCCCTTTGAGTGAGGGCCACCGATAAGACAAGACGGCGGTACCTTTGGGATCGTCGTCGGGGCTGTGGGAGCTGCGGACGAAGCGGAGCGGAGTCCGCAGGTTCCACAGCCCACCCGGGAGGCTGTCATGGAGGAGACGAACAACGGCAATGGCGTCAACGGCGAGCTTCCGGAAGACATCCAGCGGTGGACAGCAAAGAGGCGCGCGGCGTTGGTGCTTGCGATCGTGAAGGGAGAGACCACCGTGGTCGAGGCGGCCCGCAAGCACGACCTGACGGTGGCCGAGATCGAGAGCTGGAAGGACACCTTCCTGCTGGCGGCGGAGAACGCCCTGCGGAGTCGGCCGAAGGACGAGGAGGCGTTGCACCAGGAGCAGGTCAAGAAGCTCGAGCGCAAGGTCGGGCAGCTCGTGATGGAGCTGGACATCGCGCGGGAGGCGCTCAAGCTGCACCCTTTTCCGGAGCCGACGTCCGAGGAGTAAAGGCCGCCGTGGCGGGGAGCTCGCAGCGGCTCGTATGCCGGGTCCTCGGCGTCGCCCGCTCGCGCCTGGCGCGGCGGCCGAAGACTGCGGGGGCCGAGCGACGAGCGGTTGATCCGGAACTTGCCGAGCGGATCCGCTTCCTGATCCAGGCCAACCCGGTCCACGGCTATCGCCAGCTCACCGCCTGGCTGCGCAAGGACGGCGTCATCGTCAACCGTAAGCGGGTCTACCGGGTGCTCAAGCTCAAGGGGTGGCTCGTGCACCAGCGCGCGGTCACGCCGCGGCCCAGGGTCCACGGCATGGTGTCCAGGGCCAAGGCGAGCAATCAGCGCTGGGCGATGGACGTGACCCACATCCCGTGTGGCCGGGATGGCTGGGGGCACCTTGCAGCCGTCATCGACTGCCACGACCGCGAGATCCTCGGCTTCGAATTCGCCCTCCGTGGCCGCGCCAAAGAGGCCGAACGCGCCCTCGAGGAGGCATGCATCCGGCGCTTCGGGACGATCCGGCCGAGAGGGCCGACGCCCACGGTGCGCTCCGACAACGGGCTGATCTTCCAGTCCCGCCGCTTCCGCGCCGCCTGCAAGGACTACCGACTCCGGCAGGAGTACATCACGCCCTACACGCCCGAGCAGAACGGCATCATCGAGCGTTTCTTCCGCACCCTCAAAGAGGAATGCGTCTGGCTGCACAACTTCACCGACTTCACCCACGCACGAAGGGAGGTCATCGCCTGGATTCACCGCTACAACACCCGGCGCCCTCACTCGGCCCTCGGCTACAAGAGCCCGGTCGAGTATCGCGCTCAACAAGAACCCTTGGTGGCTTGACTTGAGGGGGTCACTACACCAGTACGTCACGCTGACGCGTCCCTGACAAGATACGGCCCGGGGGAGTCGATGTGGTCGGCCGGCACAGGTGCAGTGGCGGGGCCGGCAAGACCCAGGGCTTCCACGAGCGGTTAAAAGGCGTTA
>JAJXWQ010000006.1 GCA_021781555.1 bacterium | reverse complement strand
GGCCTCTGCCACCGCCTTTGCCAGGGCCTCCTGGAAGTAGCTGTGGGTGAGGAGGTCCGTCAGCGGATCCCGGATCGTGCTGGGATCGGGCTGGATGGCACGTGACAGCGCATCGACCTGACCCTGGAGCATGGCCTTGAGCGCCATGGCGTCGATGGCCTCGGAGGTCGCGAAGACGCCCAGCATGCCCTCTGGCGGAAGATCGATCCCCACCAACCTTGCGACCTGCTGCCGAGTATCGACATCTGTGACCGGCCGGACCTGGATCTCCTGCATACGGTCGATTGTAGCAGGCGCGGGGCCGTGTGCCCCACGCCGTACTGCGGATTTCGTGGGGTGATGCGCCAGGCCGCAATCAAATCTGCATTACAATCTCACGCTTGCCCGGAGCGCCAAACAGGGGGTAGCCGAGATGGCTCGAATGATTTGTTGGCGCGGAACAGCGACCCGAAAAACGCGTATGCCCTGTTGCCGAAACGTCGCACGGGCTAGCAGAAGTTCAAAAAAAGGCAAACTCAGGGCAACAGAGGCTCCATCTGGAACGTGCAACCCGGTGGTAAGATGCCGTCAGCAAGAGTATCCGCTCCTCGCTGAACAATGGAGGTTCCCATTCGATGGCCAAGATCCTGGTTGCCGACGACGATCCCAACATCCGCCTCCTCTTGCAAAAGCAGCTGGAGTACGAGGGGTACACGGTCTTGACCGTCGCCAGCGGACGCACGGCGATCGACACGGCCCGACGTGAAAAGCCCGATCTGCTGATCCTCGACCTCATGATGCCGGATGTTGACGGCCTCGAGGTCTGTCGCACGATCCGACCGGAGCTCGTCATGCCGATCATCATGCTCACGGCCAAGGGAACCGACACCGACAAGGTCGTGGGCCTGGCCGTAGGGGCCGACGAGTACATCACCAAGCCGTTCAGCCTCATCGAGCTGACCGCCCGGGTCAAGGCCAATCTCCGGCGGGTGGATCGCCTCAAGCGTTCTCTGGTCGAGAGCCCCAACCGCCTGCAGGTCGAGGGCCTCATCATCGATACCGATCAGCACATCGTCACGATCAACGACGAGCCGCTCGAGCTGCCCTTCAAGGAATACAGCCTCCTGTTCTTGCTGGTCTCGAACCTCGGCAAGGCGATCAGTCGCGACTCGATCCTCTACCGGGTGTGGGGTGACGACTTCTTCGGCGACGATCGCGTGGTTGACGTCCACATCTGCCGCCTGCGCGAGAAGCTCGAGCGATTCTCGACGTGCCCCGTGGTCATCAAGACGGTGCGCGGAGTGGGCTATCGTTGCATGAAGGCCTCGGACTCGGGGGCCAAGGCGTCTTCCGAGGCTGCAAGCGTCCACTAGTCCACGGGCGATTCCAGCGCCCACCCCCGAGGGTCGCACGCCAGGGCTCTGATCCCGTGGCAGCCAGCCTCTTCTCGGCGGACGACACCGCCGCCTGGCCGGTTGTGGTTCCCCCTGGAACTAGCGAGGGCTGTTCGGGGTACAAGAATCTCCAAGATGCCAGGGAGTCCTATCCGTACCCTCGTCAGTGGTGACGCGACCGGGTCGCTCCGGGCTGCCGCGGGGCTCGTGTTCCAGGAAGCTCAGCGCGCGGGAGAGAGGAGCTAGGTGGCCGTGTCCGGAGCCTTGCTACCGCTCGCCCGCGGCGGGCTCGTGGTCGAAACGTCCGAGGGCCCGCTACAGTTCGGCGCGGTCCCCGAGACGATCAAGGACACACTTCCGACCTCTGGCGGCGTCCCGCGGATGTATCTCATCCCCGATCGCCTGTTCGATTCCCTGCGCGGGATCTCCCTGGCAGATCTCGAGTTCCCGATCTACTTCAACTTCTTCGCTCGCCGCCAGAAGACGATCTGCATCTGCCAGCCGGGCCAGAGGCGCGCGATCGCCACCGTCATGCGAGAGGCGGTCTTCGGCCCGGCCAGGGTCGACGTCACCAGCGAGGTCTTTGCCGGCCCGGTGCCCGATCTCTCGGCCGAGATGGCGTACTTCCGCGAGAACCCCTTCACCGGCAAGCGGACGGAGCTCGACGACATGCTCGAGTTCGTGGTCTTCGACCGCTCCGACCGGGCCAGCATCGGCAACGTCGAGATTCGTCGGGGGCCCCACGGCTACACGGTATCCGACTCGGGCAAGGTCCTGGCCGAATTTGCGGCGATCCCGCCCATCCCCGAACCCATGCCCGAGCCCGCCGAGCGGACCGTGCCCTTTCAGCCACCGGCCTTCGGCATCACGTTCATCGGGACCGGCCATGGCTTCGATCCCAACACCATGACGAGCGGCTTCATCATCTGGGCCAACCACCGCGGCATCCTGGTGGATCCTCCGGTCAACAGCACCGAGTGGATGAAGCAGCAGGAGATCAACCCCAAGCTGATCGACAGCATCTTGTTGACTCACTGTCATGCAGACCACGACGGGGGCACGCTGCAGAAGATCCTGTCGGAAGGCCGGGTGCACGTGTACGCCACCCCCACGATCCTCGGCAGCTTCATCCAAAAGTACCGTCAGCTCGTGGAGATGGACCGCAAGTCCTTCGAGCTTCTCTTCGACTACGTGCCGATCACCATCGGCGCTCCGGTGCGCATACATGGAGCCGAGTTCTACTTCCATTACACCCTGCACTCGGTGCCCTGCGTGGGTTTCGAGGTCTTCCACGCCGGCAAGTCCTTGGTCTACACGTCGGACACCCTGTACGATCCCGGGGTGTTCAGCGCGCTCTTCGAGGCCGGGATTCTTGACGAGGAGCGCCGGGATCAGCTTCTCAATTTCCCCTGGCACCATGACCTGGTGCTACACGAGGCCGGTATCCCGCCGATCCACACCCGTTCCGAGCAGCTTGCAGCCCTGGATCCTGCGGTCAAGGAGCGGCTGATGCTGATCCACATCAGCCCCAAGAACCTGCCCGAGGGCTCGGGTCTCAAGATCGCCCCGGCTGGCCTCGAAAGCACGGTCCCGCTGGTCGAAAACGCAGGGAGCCGATCCGAACCGCAGGAGATTCTCGAGGTCCTGTCTCGCGTCGACCTTTTCCGCGATTTCCCGCTGGCCCGTGCCGCCGAACTCTACTCGATGGTACGTCGCAAGACCTTCGCTGCGGGCGATCGCGTGATCGAGAAAGGAACCTACGGCGACTACTTCTACATGATCAGCAGCGGCAAGGCCGTGGTGCGGGCCTCCCAGAGCGCTGACGAGCAGTTGGTATACGGGCCCTCGGACTACTTCGGGGAGACCGCCCTGGTCCTCGATGTCCCGCGAACGGCCGACGTCTGGGCCAAGACGGATCTCGAGGTCCTGACCATCGGGCGCCATGACTTCCTGTACTGCGTGCGCGGAACCGCCCTGCCGACAACACTTCGCCGCCTGGCCCACATGCGCCGCCTCGATTCCTGGGAGTTGCTCGACGCCTGCTCGGCCTTCGGCCAGCTCACGGCGACGCAGAAGACCCAGCTCCAGAGCATCATGGAGGATCTCACGGTGGAGGAGGGCGCCACCCTGGTCGAAGCCGGGGAGCGCGTGAAGTACGCCTATCTGGTGGCCAAGGGACAGGTCGAGGTCCTCGGCGATGGCCGCCGCCAGAAGCTCCTGCGCAAGGGAGATTTCTCGGGCCAGACCTCGGCGTTGCTCGCGAGCTCGCCGAGCCCACACACGCTGAGGGCCCTGACGGATGCCCTGGTGTACCGGATGAGCCGCAGGGGTATGGCCACGTTCCTGCGCCGCAACCCCGGGATCTTCGTCCGCCTGAGCGAGGCCCAGCGGAACGGCCACGGCCAGTAGCCGTCGTAACGGTCTCGGCCTTCAAGGTCCAGACGCTGGTGACCGGGCTCTCGCAGCCCTACGATGTCGCCTACGCCCCCGCCAGCGGTCCCGCGCAGAGCAACGGCACGAGCGTCCAGGTGGGAGAGCCCGCCTCGGGCGGGGGAAGCCTCGATACCTCGGCGCGCGGCACAGCGCCAGCTCGCCGAGGCCGCTGACGATCAGGCGATCGTGACGTCCTTGTTCAGGTAGACGTCCTGGATGGCGTTGAGGAGCGCCACGCCCTCGGGCATCGGGCGCTGGAAGGCCTTGCGGCCGCTGATCAGGCCCATCCCACCGGCACGCTTGTTGACGACCGCAGTGCGGACGGCCTCGGCCAGATCGCTCTCGCCGCTGCTGGCCCCGCCGCTGTTGATGAGGCCGGCCCGGCCCATGTAGTTGTTGGCAACCTGATAGCGGGTCATCTCGATCGGATGATCGGCCGAAAGTTCGGTGAAGACCCGCTGGTCGATCTTGCCAAACTTGAGGGTCTCGAAGCCGCTCTTGAAGACCTCGGGCGCCTTCTGCTTGATGATGTCCGCCTTGAGGGTGACGCCCAGGTGGTTGGCCTGGCCGCTGAGGTCCATGGCAGTGTGGAAGTCGGTGCCACCGACCTTGAAGGCCGAGTTGCGGAGGTAGCACCAGAGCACGGTGGCCATGCCCAGCTCATGGGCGAGGTCGAAGGCCTCGGCGATCTCGACGATCTGGCGGCGCGACTCCTCGGAGCCGAAGTAGATCGTGGCGCCGATGGCCGCCGCACCCATGTTGGCGGCATCCTCGATCGAGCCAAAAAGAATCTGGTCGTAGCTGTTGGGGTAGGACAGGAACTCGTTGTGGTTGATCTTGACGATGAACGGGATCTTGTGGGCGTACTTGCGCGCCACCGCCCCCAGCACGCCGAACGTGGAAGCCACGGCGTTGCACCCGCCCTCGATCGCGAGCTTGACGATGTTCTCGGGGTCGAAGTAGGCGGGGTTCTTGGCGAAAGACGCGCCGGCGCTGTGCTCGATCCCCTGGTCCACCGGAAGGATGGACAGATAGCCCGTGCCACCCAGACGGCCGTGGTTGAACAGCCGCTGCAGGTTGTTGATGACGGGGATGGGGCGATCGGATGGGACGACGACGCGATCGACGAAGTCCGGCCCGGGCAGGTGCAACATCGACTTGTCGATGCCCTTGCACTTGTAGGTCAAAAGCGCCTCGGCGTCCTTCCCGAGGAGATCCTCGATGCGGCTGGTTCCCGCAGCGGTCATCGTCGTGGCCATCGTCCCTCCTGATTGATAGGCGATCGATCCGGGCGGCGCTCGAAGGCATCCGCGCTCTGGAGCTGGTGCCGGTCCCCCGCTGGCGATACCCGCGGCGGCTGCGACGGCCAGCGCTTCATCATATTTTAACATGGTAGGCTGGCGACCGTGCTCGAAGACGAATTCGGCGACGTCGTGTCCAAGGCCCGCTGCGGCCAGGGGCTGGAAATCCGGCAACTGGCCGCAGCGAGCGGTGTGCCGGCCCCGGATATCGAGCGGATCGAGGCCTGCGCATTCATCCCGGCCGAGGCCCAGGTGACAGCCCTCGCCGACGCACTCGGCCTGCGGAGTGCCGCCCTTGTCGACCTGGCGGGCAATCGCTACGCGCCGGCCCCCCTGTCCGAGGCCGCCGGTCCCTGGCGGGTCCGCTCCCTGCAGCTGTCAGGGCCCGGTGGATTCACCTCCAACACCTACCTCCTGTGGCACGCTGGCGAGGTCGAGGCCGTGGTCGTGGATCCGGGATTCGACGCCGCGCGGATCCTGATGGAGGTCGAAGCCCTCGGCGTGAAGCCTCACCTCATCGCGGTCACGCACGGCCACCATGACCACGTGGGCCAGGCAGCGGCCCTGGCCCGCAAGTGGAATCTTCCGGTCCTGCTCGGCAGCGAGGACATCGAACTGCTTGCCCCTACCGGACGGCCGCCCTCGCTACGGCCTGTCGCAGGCGACGATCGCGTACCCTTCGGTCGGCACGAGCTCACGGTGATCGCTGCCCCGGGGCACACGGCCGGCGGCCGCATCTACGCAGTCGGCGACCGAGGCGACGCGGGGGCGGCAGCCGGAGGCATCGCCTTCGTGGGCGACACCTTGTTCGCCGGAAGCATCGGCCGCACCTTCGGTGGCCCGGTGGATCATCCGGTGCACCTCGAGACGATCCGCCGGATCCTCGATCTTGCCCCTAGCACGCGCCTGTGCCCTGGCCACGGGCCGCAAACAACCGTGGGCCAGGAGCGCCAGCACAACCCCTTTGCCTGAAGGCGCACCGCCGCACGAAAGACCCACGGATGACGCTCTACTTCATCACCGGCAACACCGGCAAGTTCGCCGAGGTACAGGCGCTCGTGCCCGAGATCGAGCGGCTGGATCTCGACCTGGCCGAGATCCAGGACTTCGATGCCCGGAGGATCGTCGCGGCCAAGCTCGCCGAGGCCCGCCGCCACCAGGACGGGGCCTTCCTGGTCGAAGACACCTCCTTGTACCTGGACGCACTCAACGGCCTGCCCGGACCGTTCATCAAGTGCTTTCTCGAACGCCTCGGGGATGCCGGAATCGCCCGTCTGGCGAGCACCCTCGGAAACGACCGCGCCGTGGCTCGAACCGTGCTGGGCTACGCGGCGCCGGACGGCCAGGTCGCGATCTTCGAGGGCGCGGTAGCCGGAAAGATCGTCGCACCGCAGGGCGATCGGGGGTTCGGATGGGACAAGATCTTCGTCCCCGATGGCGCCGAGGCGTCGTTCGGCCAGATGGAGCCGGAGCTCAAACAGGCCTACAGCATGCGGCGGCTGGCCGTCGAGCGATTCCTCTCGTTCTTCGGCGCCCGCGCCTGATCCGTTCCGCAAGCAACGAAAGACGCGCCCGAGCCTGGCGGCCAGATCGTTTGATCTAGAGTTTGCCTCGGATGTCGCGGATGATGCCGGAAAGCTCGTCGAACCCCACCTCGACCGCCACCGCGGAAGCAGCCAGGCCGCAGGTCGAATGGCGGGTGTTCCACAGCGCGCAGGTATGTTCGACGCACGCCGTGGCCTTCTCCTGGGTACTCATCACCGGGCAGAGCAGCCGCGAGCGTTGAGGTTGCTGGGCTTGAGGATTACCGGCCATTCGTTCTCCTGCCAGGGGGTGTCGTGAGGCGCACGGCGGCTCGTGAAAGGCCACTTCCCGCGAGGTGGGCCCCCGGTCACCGAAAACCGGACCCCTTGGACCGCGGGGCGCGAACGCGCCGCACGCTCCTAGGGTATGATAGGGACGTTCATTCGCCGCGTCAAAAGGAACCACAGATGGCCGACCGCGAGGCGGGCGGGGAGGTCGCACCTCCCGTCGAGCCTGCCGCCGGACAGGATGTAGCAGGATTCGACGACCAGCTCCTGGCTGAACTCCTCCTTTCCGCCAAACTCCTCACCCCCGAACAGCTGGCAGAAGCCCAGGAACGACTCTCGGCGGCCGACGCCGGGAGCGTCATCGCCGTGCCGCGAGCCCTCGTCGCCGACCACGTGGGCGTGCTCGTGCAGGCGCTGGACGCGACGACCGGCGAGGTCGAGGGCCAGATCCCCCTGGCCGAGGCCATCGGCGATCCGGGCCAGTGGCCCGGCTGGTCGAGTGGCCAGATCCTCGTGGTGAGCCCCACGGAGCCAGCCATCCAGACCACCGTGAGTCCGCCGGCGCAGGCCGCCCTCGGTCTCTTTCCCACCCCGGTGGGCAGCTTCCTGTATCCGGGCGCCATGCCCGACCGGGAGCAATCTCCAGCCGTATCCTGGCTGCCCAGCCCGCTGGCGGCTCCGAGCGCGGTCACCAGCCGCCCGTTGGACCTCACGGCCTCGCCGACGGGCGAGTTCGTTGTCGCGGCCAACCGCGGCGCCGGGACGGTCCACGTGGTGGTGCCCAACACCAACAGCCAGATCGGCGCGCTCTCGCTGCGGGCCCCCGGAGCCAAGCGCTCCCTCGGCGTGGCCATCCACGATCGCCTGGCCTTCATCACGGACGGCCTGACCCCCAGGCTGACGATCGTAGAGCTCACCACGATGCGCACCCGGCACCAGGCCTTCCCGACCGGTCCGCTCGGGCCCATCGGCGTGACCTCGGACGGCCAGACGCTCTTCTTGGTGTTCTACAAGGGCAACGACGAGCTCGGTCTGCTCACGGTGACGACGGCTGACCTGCGGGTCCGCCACCTCCTCAACCTCCCCGGGCGCAAGATCGCCGCGGCACCGCTCGAGCCGTTCCGCGTCATGCCAGACGGCCAGCTGGCCTACCTGGCCGTGCAGGAGGGCGAGATCGCCAACCGCTACCGACTGGTGGCGATCGACCTCGTGCGCAAGAAGGTGGCCCGGGATTTCCCGCTCGAGAGACTGCCCTTGACGATCGGCCTTGCGCCGCCCCGGCAGTGGCTCCCGGCCAAACCCACGCTCGAGCAGATCATCATCGACCTGGGCTTTGCGACCGCAGCCGAGATCAAGCAGCTCAGCGAGGTCGGGCCGGGCGGCCCGCCGCTGATGGATCCGCGCCTCGATCCCCAGGTGCTGGGCCAGGTTCCCGAGCGGATGATGCGTACGATGGGCATCGTGCCGATGTTCCGGGAGGGCGAGGAACTTCTGGTCGCGATGATCAATCCTCGCGATCCCACGGCCTTGCAGCTTGCTGCCCAGCTCGCGGGAGGGCTCAGGCTCAAGGTCGTCCCGATCCCCGAGGACGAGCTGGCCGCGTTCCTCGCGGATCGCTATCCCATCTTGATGGAACGCTTCCATGCCCTGCGAGCCGCCCTGCCTGCGGCTCCAGCGGCTCCCCCGCCACAGGCCGCCGCGCCGGCTCCCGCGGCCCAACCGCAGCAGCAAGCACCCGCGGCTGCGCCGAGGCCGGCCCCGATTCCACCTTCGGTTCGTCCCGCCACCCAGGCTCCGGCGGCGGCCCCGCCGGCATCCCGACCGCAGGTCAAGGACTTCCCGACCTCGGTGGACAGCTGGGTGGGCCCGCAGGCTGGCCGCGTGCTGATGGTCGACGCCATCCGCCGTCAGGTCGTCGAGGTTCTGCGCGAGAAGCGCGAGGGCTGGACTCTCCGCAACGTCGTGGCCGGCGGGGCGACGTACCTCCCGGGCGGAACCGTCCTGGTCGTCGATTCGACCAACGGCAAGGTCGTCGAGGTCGATCCCAAGACCTCTCAGCCCGTCTGGGCCTTCGGCGGCGGCGACCGTACCCATCAGCTTCGCGGCCCCAAGGGGGCCAGCCGCCTGTCCAGTGGCGACACCCTGATCGCCGATACCGGCAACCACCGGATCATCGTGGTCACGCCCAAGGGCGAGATCGCCTGGTCCTACGGCGAGTTCGGCAAGGCCGGCTGCGCGCACGGAACCCTCTTCAAACCCCAGGCCGCATGGCGTGGCAAGAACGGCAACACCCTCATCGCCGACACCGGCAACCACCGCGTGGTCGAAGTCAACGAGGCCGGCGAACTCGTCTGGCAGTACGGCAACCACGGCAATCGCCTCGGCGGGGGCCAGGGCAGCGGGATCAACCAGCTTTCCGAGCCCTCGATGGCGACGCGACTCGACAACCAGAGCGTGCTCATCGTCGACGCCGGCAACCAGCGCGTGCTCGAGATCGACGCGATGAAGCAGATCTCATGGCATTACCGGCCGGGTGGCGTGAGGGGCGGTCAGGCCGTTCGTGACCCGATCCTGGCCTTTCGGACCCCCGAGAATCGCACCCTCGTCGCCGGTCGGACGGGAATCATCGAGGTCGATGGCGATCATCGGGTCGTCTGGGAGTTCAACCTCGCGAGCAAGGGCGATACGACGCCGCTTGCCGCCGGGGCTCCGGGCTCGGTGCGGGAGGCCGTGGTCCCGGTCGTCGAGCCCACCACGTCCGCGGTGGCCCAGGAACTCCCGGTCAACCTCCCGGGAACCTTCTTGCTGGTGGACCGGATGCGCAGCCGGATCCTCGAGATCGACCGCAACATGCAGGTGGTCTGGCAGTTCACCGGTTTCGTCGGCGGAGAGCGAAACCGCATCGAGCACCCCCACTGGGGCGCTCGCCTGGCCAATGCCAACACGCTGGTCACGGACACCGATCACCATCGCGTGGTCGAGGTGCGGGAGAACGCCGTCGTCTGGCAGTTCGGCAAGCGCGGCGAGGAAGGCAACTCCAACCGGCAACTCTCCAACCCGCGCAGCGCCGAGCGCTCTCCCACCCACACCACCATCATCTCCGACTTCGGCAACCGCCGCGTCCTCGAGGTCAACGCGGCCCAGGAGTGCATCTGGCGCAAAGAAGGCCTGATGGGGCCCGCCTACGCCGCTCGCATCGGCAACGGCAACGTCCTGATCGTGGACTGGTCCGCCCACATGGTTCTCGAGGTGAACGATCGCGGGGTGCCCGTCTGGCAGTACGGTCAGCTAGGGAACAACGGCAAGGGCCCCAACCAGCTCTTCCACCCCGAGCATGCGTCGCGCCTCGAGAACGGCAACACGCTCATCTGCGACACGCAAAATCACCGGGTCATCGAGGTGACCCCGGACAAGCAGATCGCCTGGCAATACGGAGGCGAGCCCGAGTTCCTCGGCCGCAAGGGCCGCTTCGCCATCCAGATGCTCACGCCGGTCGTCGCATGGCGGCTGCCCAGCGGGCGCACGATGGTGCACCACGCCGGCTCGAACCACGTGGTCGAGCTCGACCCCGACCTCAGCATCGTCTGGCATTTCACCTTGACGTTCTGATCCGCCCGCCGGCCTGGCCGCGAGGCGAGGCATCGGGCCGCGACGACTCGTCCCGCGTCAGAACTCGACGACGTCGTAGGCGTCGGCTGGAACGTCGAGGTCGTCGGGATCGAGCCAGGACTCGACGGGCGGATGGAAGTTGACCACCTTGAGCTTGGCGGTCGTGTGCCGGTAGTGGAGCCGCTTCCGCAGGCGCGCCACCACGTCGTCGGTGGACTCCTCCTCGGTCACCAGCACCACCTGACGGGCCGGAACGTGTTTGCAGATGTACTCGATCTTGTCGAGGTTGCTGAAGGCGCACTGAATCCAGACCTCGGGCTCGCCCTGCAGGTTGAGGGCCGCCAGATCCGGTTGCACCTTGTAGCCGAGGCGAGGGCTCACCTGGAGATTCTCGTGCCGGAAGTACAGCGCGTAGGCGATCGCCTTGAGCCTGAGGTGCGAGGTCGGCTCATCCTTGTGCTTGAACAGCACCAGCTGGTCCCGCCTTCCGAGGCGAAAGCGGAACTGGCCCGATACCTCGTCCTCCTTCATCGACGTCATGTTAGCATGGTGCCAGGCTCCCGCGGATGCTCTGACGACGGGCGTTCGCACGCTGGGCTGCCAGGCCGCGGATCCGGGATCCGCTTTCCTGACGCCGGCCTGCTCCGATCAGGGGATATCCAATGCGTCTCAAGACCTTCGTACGATTCACCGTCATCGCCGCAGGCTCGGTTCTGGTGGGCTGTTCGGTTCTTCCCGGAACCACTCCCTCCGCCCTGATCCGCGGGGCGGTCACGGGCACGGGCGTTTCAGCCAGCACCAAGCTCGCGGTGTACTTCGGACCCGCCTCGGTGGGAACGCCGCCGGACGACGTCGTTCCAGCCTCTGCGGGACTCTATGATTACTCCATCCCCTCGGACCAGGACACCGTCACCTTGGTTCCGTTCAACGATCTCAAGAACGACAACCTGCTGGATACGGGGGATCCCAGTTCCCTGGATCCCAACTCCTGCGCCGACTGCAGCTACGTTCAGGCCGCCCGGACCGGCACCAGCTGGACCGTGTCGATCCTCGGCGGCACCGCAGGCTCGCAGGCTGCAACCCTCACGACAGCCAACATGTCGTTCGATCCCACGTAGCTGCGATTTCGAGCTCCGTGGTCTTCAGCTTGAACGGGGTCGGGCGCGGTTCATCCCGGGCGCCCACTACACGGCCTTACGGCCCGCCTTGCGCCTGCGCGGGCGCAGCTCGGAGATCCGGCCCTCGATTTCCTGGATCTGCATCTTGAAGTCGATGTCGTAGAGCTCCTTGATGCGGGCGAACATGAGGAGCTGACGATCCAGATCGGGTAGATCACGGACCGACGAATGTCTCGAACGGGATTCAGATGGCTTGAACACCGGGCACTCCTTTGAAACTCGTTTCCCCACCCATGGTTTCGGATGTGTCGGCCGTCACTATAGAGATTCCAAACTGGAAGGGTTCGGGCCGAAGGAGTCAAACGGGGCCCGGTTGCGCAGCGCAGCGACCGCGCAGAGGGACCCGTTCCAGCTGAGAAAGGGCCAGCAACGTTCGGGCCGAAGGAGTCAAACGGGGCCCGGTTGCGCAGCGCAGCGACCGCGCAGAGGGACCCGTTCCAGCTGAGAAAGGGCCAGCAACGTTCGGGCCGAAGGAGTCAAACGGGGCCCGGTTGCGCAGCGCTCGGCTCGGCCGGAGGCAGCTTCGGGCCGTGGTACCATGGCGAGCAGTCTCTGTTGTGTTGCGAAGGGAATCGGGCGTGTTTCATCGACCGTCCACGTTGACCGAGGCCCTCGAACTCAAGAGCCGTCTGAAAGACAAGGGTGTCTTCCTCGCCGGTGGAACCGATCTCGTCGTGGGCGTCGCCAAGGGCCGCCTCTCGGTCGAGCACTGGATCGATCTGTCGGGAGTGCCCGGGCTTTCCTACGTGCGCGAGGAGGGCGAGGAGCTTGCGATCGGGCCGCTGGCTACGCACGCCATGCTGGAGCGGTCGGCATTCGCGCCTGCGCTTGCGCAGGCGGCTCGCACGGTCGGCGGTCCGGCCATCCGCAATCGCGGCACGATCGCCGGCAACCTGGGTACGGCGAGCCCCGCCGGAGACGTCAGCGTGGCCCTCCTGGCGCTCGACGCCAGGATCGCGCTCGTCGGGTCCCATGGCAGCCGCTCGGTACCGATCCGGGACTTCTTCGTCGGGCCCGGCAAGACCCGGATCGCCCATGACGAGCTGATCCAGGAGGTGCGGATCCGCCGCTCGGCCGACTCGGCATTCCTCAAGCTGGGCAAGCGGCAGTCCGTGGCGATCGCGCTCGTCAGCGCGGCGGTGGTGCGGCAGCGCGACGGTCGGGTGGCGATCGCCCTGGGCTCGGTGGGTCCCACCCCGCTACGCGCGGCAAGAGCCGAGGCACACCTGGCGCTGGCCGGACTCGCACCGGAAGCCATCGGCGAGGCTGCAAGCCTGGTCCGCGCCGAGGTCACGCCCATCGACGACCACCGGGCCAGCGCCGAGTACCGCCGAGCCGTCTCCGGAGTTCTGGTCCGGCGGCTGCTCGAACAGCTGGCTGCCAGCTCGAAACCCGAAAGTCCTGCCCGCGCATGACCCCTACCATGCTCGCAGCCGAAAGGAGCGTCGCCACCCGATGATCGGCTCTACACCCGAGGCCGCGGGCCAGGCCGAGCGCTCCTGGTCGCTCTCCTTCACGGTCAACGGAGAGCGCCACGAGCTCGCGATCCAGCCCGAGCGCACGCTCCTCGAGGTCTTGCGCGAGGATCTCCACCTCACCGGGACCAAGGGCGCCTGCCTCGAAGGCGAGTGCGGGTCGTGCATCGTCCTGGTCGACGGCGTCCCCCAGAACTCATGCCTCATCCTGGCCCCGCAGATGGAAGGTCGCGAGGTGGTGACCATCGAGGGCCTGGCCGACGGCACGGTTCTCGATCCAGTACAGCGGGCCTTCGTGGACCACGGAGCGGTGCAATGCGGCTTCTGCACGCCGGGCGTCGTCCTGAGCACGAAGGCCCTGCTCGCCGGCAACCCGCACCCCACCTACGACGAGGTGCGCCGCGGCCTGGAGGGCAACATCTGCCGCTGCACCGGCTACATGAAGGTCCTGGCCGCAGCGCTGGCGGCCGCGCGGGCCGGAGTTGCAGACGATGCCTCCGGCCAGGCAGACAGGCCGCGGCCGTGAGCGACATCCGCGTCAGCGAGGCCGCACCTACGAGCGGAGCGCCGGTCGGCCGCAGCGCCACCCGCAGCGACGCCCGCGACAAGGTGACGGGCAAGACGGCCTATGGCGGCGATCGCGCCGTCTCGCAGGAGTGCCTCCACGCCCATGTGCTGCGGGCGGCCCATCCGCACGCGATCGTCCGCCGCATCGAGACGGGGCCCGCGCTGGCCGATCCGGACGTCGTCGCCGTCTTTACCGGCAAGGACGTTCCGGGCACCAATTTGCACGGCATGATCCGCAGGGATCAGGAATTGCTTGCCACGTCCAGGGTGCGGTACTGCGGCGACGCGGTGGCCCTCGTGGTCGCCCGCACCCGCCAGGCCGCCGAGCGGGCCAGCAAGCTCGTGGTGGTGGATTACGAGCCGCTGCCGGGTGTCTTCACCATCGCCGAAGCCCTGGCTCCCGATGCCGCAGCCATCCATCCGGAAGGCAACATCCTCGGGCGCCAGCGGATCCGCAAGGGCGACGCCCTTGCCGCCATGGCCGAGGCCGATGTGGTCGTCGAGACCGAGTTCTCCACCCAGTCGGTCGATCACGCCTTCCTCGACACCGAGGCGGGGGTCGCCTACCTGGAGGGCGAGGTTCTGACGATCGAGGCCGCCGGTCAGTGGGTGCACGAGGAAGCCCGGCTCCTGGCGCTGGCGCTGGGCCTGCCCTTCGAGCGCGTCCGGATCATCCAGCCGCCGACCGGCGGCGCATTCGGCGGCCGCGAGGATCTCGGGATCCAGCTCTATCTCGGGCTGGCTGCCCTGCTGACAGGACAGCGGGTGGAGCTGGCCTACAGTCGCGCCGAGAGCATGATCGCCCGTCACAAGCGCCACCCGATCCACATCCGCTACCGCTTCGGAGCCCGGCGCGACGGTACGCTTGTGGCTGCCGTGGTCGAGGTCCAGGCGGACGAGGGGGCCTACGCCTCGACGGGCAAGGCCGTCCTGCGTAAGGCCGCCAGTCACGCCACGGGCCCGTATCGCGTGCCCAACGTGCACGTCGATGTCACCGGCGTGTTCACCAACAACAACCCGACCGGCGCGATGCGGGGGTTCGGCGCGAGCCAGATCGCCATCGCCTACGAGGGCGCCATGGACAAGCTCGCCGCGGCCCTCGGCATGGACCGGGTCGAGCTGCGCCGCCGCAATCTCCTGCTACCCGGGGACGCCGTCACGACATCCCAGATCCTGCCGGTGGTATCCGCGCAGGAATGCATGTCCGCGGCGCTCGAACGCATCGGCTGGGAAGGCCGCAGCTACGAGACCCCGGCCCCGCACCTCAAGCGCGGATACGGCCTCTCCGTGGTGTGCTTCGGACTGGGCTACGGCGACGGGTTCCCGGATGCGAGCCGAGCCCGCGTCCGGTTCACCGACGGCGACCGCCTCGAGGTCTATACCGGCGCCGTGGAAGTGGGCCAGGGCCTCGTGCAGATGGCCGCGCAGGTCGCCGCGCAGGCGGTCGGGGTCACGATCGATCGCGTCGACGTGATCCTGGCAGACACCGCCCGCACGCCCGAGGCGGGCTCGTCCTCGGCAACGCGCCAGACGTTCTTCACCGGTTCCGCCGTCCGCAAGGCGGGCGTGGAACTCCGCCACCAGCTGCTCGACATCGTCGGAACGCTCTTGCCCGTCCATCCCGACGAGCTCGACCTGGCCGACGACGCTTGCTTCGAGCGCGCCGATCCGACGCGGCGCGTGCCCCTCTCGGCGATCCTGCAAGAGGGCCGCCGCCGGGGCTACCCGCTCGAGGCCGAAGCCATCTTCGAGCCCCGCACGATCTGCCAGGACGACGCCGGCCAGTCGGTGCGGGCCTTCGTCACGTACCTCTTCGCCTCGCACGCCGCCGAGGTCCTGGTGGATGTGGAGACGGGCGAGGTCCAGGTCCAGAGGATCGTCGCCGTGCACGATCTGGGCAAGGCGATCAATCCCCTGGCAGCCGAAGGCCAGATCGAGGGTGGGGTCGTGCAGGGCATCGGCATGGCGCTCATGGAGGAGGTCGTCCGGCAGCGTGGACGGCTCCTCAACCCCAACTTCACGGATTACATCGTGCCCACGGCGATGGACGTTCCCGAGATCATACCGGTGATCCTGGAGAATCCTGACCCCATCGGTCCCTTCGGGGCCAGAGGAGTCGGGGAGCCGCCCCTCATCGGCACGCCACCGGCCATCCTCGGGGCCATTCACGACGCCATCGGGGTCCAGATCGGCCAGACCCCGGCCACGGCAGAGCGCGTCTGGAGGGCCTTGCAGCAGGCCCCCGGGCGCTAACGAGCGCCCCCCGAGACGGCTTTCCTCCGCAGGGACGTGCCGCGGCGCAACCGCTGCCGGATCGTACCGGCCGGGCATGGGTACATGCTTGGTGATGAGTGCCACACCGTCAGCTGGCGGATCGGCCGGGCGAATCGTCCGCTTGCGCACCGCGTTCCTCTGGACGCTCGTGGGCGCCTTCCTGGCGGCCCTGGGCCTGGCTGCGGTCGGCTGCCAGGTAGGCATGCCCCTGCTGACGAGCTCCGGCGCCCACGTGGCTGCGACGGGCACCCCTTCGGCCGCGGATAGCCAGGGGCACCTCGGCCCCGCCAGCCCCGGCGCACCTTACCTGGCTGCCATCCGGCCCGCCGACGCCGGCGTGGGAGCCGAGGTCTCGCTCTCGGGCCAGAACCTCGCTCAGAGCGGTCTGACCGTGCGCTTCGGCGACCAGATCGCCTCCTACTCCGTTCAGTCCGCAACGAGCCTGATCGCCACGGTGCCGCCAGGGGCACAGACCGGCGAGGTCGGGGTTTCGACCGGCCCGGCGACCCCTGCGATCTCGAGCCGACCGTTCCGCGTGATTGCGAGTATCGGGATCGAACTCCCACGCGCGCTCACGATCGGTTCCACGGTCAGCATCGGCCTGTACGTCACCGATACGAGCGGAAGCCAGATCGCGAGCCCCGACGTGGCGCTTTCGGTCGTGCCGTCGAGCGCAGCGCGAGTCAGCGGGTATGGCCAGGTAACTCCGCTCCAGGCGGGGACCTTCACCATCCAGGCGGTGTCCGGATCCGTGGTGCAATCGTTCACGGTCCAGTCGGTCCCCACCGCCCAGTCTCTCGGCTGCGAGCCAGGATTCTCGCTCACGACCCTGGCAGGAGATGGCGTGCCCTCGATCTACCTCAACGACTACCCCCTGCTGTCCGAGGGCGCAACCGACGCCACGCCCTTCTCCGAACCGGACGGACCGCTGCAGGCGCACCTCAACAACCCCGGTGGAATGGTGCCTTACTCGGTGGGCTCGGAGGACGGGGTCCTGTTCTCCGACTCCGATATCGGACTGCTCCGGTTCGTTTCCTACGACGGAAAGCTCATCCAGACCATGCTTGGCGCCTGCATCAAGGCCGACACGACCAACGGGGGAGCCGGTTGCGAAGAACCCACCCCGCAAGGAGTTCCGGCCGGCGACGCCCTCCTGGTCGATCCGACCGGCCTGGCGCTCGGGAACGATCCGGTCAACAACTGTCCGATGGTCGTCATCGCCGAGACCGGTCGGGACCGCATCTTGGGCTGGGATCCGTCCTTGGGGCAGGTGCGCGTCCTGGCGGGAACCGGCCTCCCGGTCACGAGCGACAATGCCTCCAATACCGTCGGGATGTCCAGCCTGGGCGACTTTGACCCGGTCACCAACTCTGGCGGCGATCCTCTGGCGGCGGGCTTCACCGATCCGCACGGCGTGGCGGTAGTCCCGGCCCCCCAGGGCGGCGGGTACGATCTCATCTACGTGGCCGACACGGGCGACTACCGGATCCGGCGCATCTTGCTCGGTGCGAACAACTCGGAGATCACCACCCTCATCGGGACCGGAGTCGCGGGAACCGACACGAGTGCCCAGGATGGGGCCTCGGACAGCGTCGATACCCCGATGGGCGTGGCCGCCCTGCCGCAGCTCGGGGGGCAGCCTCCGGTCGTTTTTGTCGCGGACACGGACAACGATCGGGTGCTCCAGATCACCGGCGACGACGTGAACGCCCCCGGAGCCAACCTTACGGTGCAGGAACTCCAGCTGCTGGACAGCCAGGAAGAGATCGACCATCCTTCGGATATCGCGGCGACGGAATCCGCAGGCGGCTCGAATCCCCTGCTGGCGATCGCCAACGGAGCCGACAACGTCTCGAGCGGGATCATCCTGTGGCAGACCAACATCAACGTGGGCATGTCGGCAAGCTGCCCCGGGGGTTCCGACCCGGTCGACGGCATCGCCTGGCCCCGCTCGGTCATGTTCGAGGCCGCCTCCCCGGGGCCGGCCTTCACCGGTGACCAGGTCCTGTTCACCGACGAATTCAGCGATCGCATCCGGCGGGCCAGCTTCTGATTTTCCGCGCAGCAGGCCGCGGAGGTGCGGCTCTGTTAAATGACGCGACGCGCGAGGTTCAAAGCTCGAAATCCAGGCCATATCCTGGCTTCCACCCGGTCTTCGACCCCGGATTTTGGATTTCAGCCGATCGCTCTCGATTAAGAGTCTACAAATGCACAAAAGACGCCGCTTTCCCCGTTTAAATGGACCCTTAAAGGGTAAAATAATGCTTGGCGGTCCAGGGCAGGCCAGGCAGCTACCAGGGCCGATCGGGCGGGAATTGCGAGGTGAGGCATGGGATCCGATCTACGCTACAGCCTGATCAATACTTTCGCGGCCATCGACTCCTTCCGTAGCGATATCGTCTTCAACCTCGAGGGCGCGGCCACCCCGGGATTCAATCCCAAGGCCACCAACCTGGGCCAGTTCTCGTCGCTCAACGTGTTCCGTCAACCCCAGGCGGGCGGCCCCAACAGCGGCACGATTCCCCAGATCTCCGCGGGCCCGAGCGAGCTGCGTGTCGCTCAGTCCACCTTCCGGTTCCAGCAAGGTGGCATCTCCGACGAGCAGGGCCAGATGACCGATCTGGCCATCAAAGGCAACGGATTCTTCGCCGTGGCCGAGAGCCTGCAACCCGGGGCCCGCGTCTTCCTCACACGCGAGGGCGACTTCCACTGGGCGGACACGACCCCCCCCTCCAAGAGGAACCAGAAGCCCCCGTTCAAGCAGTTCCACCTGGAGACCCAGCAGGGCCTGTACGTGCTGCGGATCCAGGACATCGACCTCAACGCGGCATCTCCCACGTTCATGCGGCTCAAGACGAACGCCCCCCCGCCGGGCATGGTCGTCAACTCCGACCAGCCGCGCGACGGGACCGTCCTCGGCAATCCCGTGGGGAACGACTGGGTCCCCGATCGGGTCAAGGGGGTCATCGGATTCACCGGAGAGCCCACCAAGCTGACGCCCGCCGAGCAGAAAGATCCGGCCAACAACAACTCGGACCTCGCCATCTTGCGGGTGCCGCTGCAGGAATTCCTGACTGAGTCCAGTTACGGAGGCACGATCTACGAGACCAACGTGGCGACCCGAGCCGGGATCATGGGCAAGAGCTACAAGCAGTGGGTGCAATCCGGCGACCCCATCCAGGTTTTCGCCGAGAGTCTCGAGCAGGCCGATTTCACGACGATCGAGCAGGATGCCAACATGAACACCGACATCGCGAACTTCGTGTACAAGAACCTGACGGACATGCTGGATAACTACAACAAGTCCCTGGACGATCTCCTCGGCCTGGTCAAGTAACCGCAAAGGTCGCCCTCAGGCCGCGCTTCGCTCCGGGGCCGTTCGCCCTGGAGCCGGGGCAAGGGATCCGATCCCTTCCAGGCAGGTCCGGTCTAGAGTGCTCCCGGTTTGAATGGATCGAGCCCGAGGAGTCAAACGGGGCCCGGTTGCGCAGCGAAGCGACCGCGCAGAGGGCCCCGTTCAAGCTGCAAAAGGTCTAGAGTGCTCCCGGTTTGAACGGATCGAGCCCGATGAGTCAAACGGGGCCCGGTTGCGCAGCGAAGCGACCGCGCAGAGGGCCCCGTTCAAGCTGCAAAAGGTCTAGCGGGGGGGGGGCCCATCGCCGCCTTCATCTCCCGGACGGCGCGCTCCATTCCGACCAGCACCGCCCTGGCGATGATCGAATGGCCGATGTTGAGTTCGTGCATGCCCTCGATCGCCGCGACCGGGGCCACGTTCCAGTACGTCAGGCCATGACCGGCAGCCAGGATCAGCCCCAGGGACCGAGCCTGCCGACCGGCGGTCTCCAGACGGGCCAGCTCGGCCGCAACCCGGTCAGCGCCCGGCGTGAACTGACCCCGCAGGCGAGCGTCGCTGGAAGCGGGTTGCGTCCAGCCTGGTCGCAGGGAGACCTCGGCGTAGGGGCCAGTGTGAAGCTCGATCTGATCCGCACCCACCGCGTGGGCCGCCGCGATCTGTTCGGGATCCGGGTCGATGAAGAGGCTCACGGCGATGCCAGCGTCCTGGAGCCTCGAAACCACCTCCTTGAGCCTCGCCCCCGCCTGGACCACGTCGAGGCCGCCCTCGGTCGTGAGCTCCTGGCGGCGCTCGGGCACCAGCGTGGCCTGATCCGGCCGCAACCGGACCGCGATGTCGACGATCTCGGACGCTGCCGCCATCTCGAGGTTGAGCCGGGTCCGGACCGTCTGCCGCAACAGCTCGACGTCCCGGTCCTGGATGTGCCGGCGATCCTCTCGCAGGTGCACCGTGATGCCGTCGCCCCCCCCGAGTTCGGCGAGAACGGCCGCAGCGACGGGATCTGGCTCGATGGTCAGGCGCGCCTGCCGCAGGGTGGCGACGTGGTCGATGTTGATTCCGAGCTTGACTGCCATGGCTCTATCAAAGCAGATCCAGACCGAGATTGCCGGCTCGCCCGCCACCGCGGGTTGCAGCCTTGCCAGCGGAGCTTCACATCAGGTCGAGGGCGCAGCGCACCGACAGGGCGAGCTCCTCGCCGCGGGGCAAGAGGGTGATCGCCCGCTCGAGATGAGGCCGCGCCTGGTCGGGTCGGCGAAGCTGCAACAAGCCAAAGCCCAGCTGGGCCAGGGCGTCGGCGTAGTCCGGCTGGAGGACCAGCGCCTGGCTGAATGCGGCGACGGCCTCGTCCCACAGGCCCATCCTTCCGTAGATGGTCCCCAGGGTGACGTGGCACTCGGGCTTCGGCCCGTAGACGATCGCGTTCGTAGCCGCCTTGCGCGCCGCATCCAGGTCACCGAGGTCCCGGTAAAGGATCGCGGCCTGGTGCCAGCTGGCAGCGTGCTGGGGCTGCTGCTTGAGGAGTTCCTCGAAGGTCACGAGCGCTGCCTTCTTCTCGAGCAGCGTGTTGTGGGCCCAGGCCAGCTGGAACAGGGCGTCTGGATCCTTGGGATCGAGATCCAGCAGGGCGTAGGCCCAGTTCATCACCTCGGGGGCATTGCCCTGCTCCCGCGTGAGCTTCAGGAGCGACCGGAGGGAGGCCGCGTGGTGCGGATCGAGCTCCACCACGCGACGCAACGCCGCCTCGGCCCGGGCCCAGTCGCCCATGTGTCGATAGGTGTCGGCGGCCCGGTGCGCGGCGTCAAGATCCCCGGGAGACAGCTCCAGCAGCCGCCCGAAAGCGACCGCCGCGCCCTCGAAATCTCCGCCCTGGACCCTGGCCTCGGCCAGCTCGCGCAGCAGTTCGGTATCCTTGGGCGACTGCCTGACGGCCAGCTGCCACCACTCGATAGAGCTCTTGAGATCGCCCGTCGCCGCCGTGCGCTCGGCGAAGCGGCGCGCCAGCTTTGTGAACAGGGCCAGCCCAGCGGCGTTGGTGGGCTCGAGTGCCAGCAACTCCTGCACGTGATACCAGGCGCCGTCGGGATCCCCCTCGTCCCAGTCCAGCTGGGCGATCTCGAGCAGGGTCCCCGCCTGGTAGGGATCCTGCTCGAGGATATCCATGAAGGCGGTCCGAGCCCCCTGACGGTTCCCCGTCGCCATGTTGAGAAGACCCAGCTCGAAGGCTGCGGCACGGTCGCCTGGATCCTGGTCCAGGGCCTTCTCGAGGAGCCGTTCGGCGGTCGTGAAGTCCCGGTCCTCCCGGGCGATCCGCCCGAGTTCGCGCAGCGCGTCCTGGCTGTCCGGGACGAGCTCCACGAGGGCTTCCCAGTGCTCGCGCTCCTGGGCCAACACCCCGCGCTTGTGAGCCTGTTCGGCGAGCCGGCGACACGACTGGGTTGCCAGCTCGGTAGCCCGGGGATGACCCGGATCGCGAGCCAGAATCTGGCCGGAAAGCTCCCAGGTCTCGAAGGCGCGGTCGGTCCTCCAGGCGATCTCGGCCTGCGCCAGCTGGTAGGGGGTCGGATCGTCCGAAGCCTCGGCGGCCTGGCCGTACAGACCGAAGGCCCGAGCTGGATCGCCGGTGCGCTCGGCCATTCCTGCCAGGGCCGACAGCGCACCGGGGTGGCGGGGGTGGATCTCGAGGATCTCCTGGTAGTGGGCGCTCGCCGCTGCCGGGTCCGCGGCGACCAGCGCATCCGCAAGCGCCAGCTTGACCGCTACCTCGTTCGGATGACGACCCAGCAAGTCGCGATACAGCGCGATCGCCTCGGCGGATCGCCCGGCAGCCAGGTGAACCCGTGCGAGTGCCAGGGTTCCTTGCTGGTCCTGAGGCCGCAGAGCGAGGAAGACCTGCCGGTACAGGAGGGCACTGTCGAGATCGTCCTCGCGCTCGGCAGCCTCGGCCAGGTCCGCGGCGCAGCGGCTGGCCAGCTCCTTGGCCTCGCCGTGATCGGGCCGGATCGAGAGCAGCGCCTGGCTCCACTCCCAGGCTTCTTCGGCCCGACCCAGCTCCATGCCGATCCGGGCAAGTTCGAGCAGCGCACGCTCCTTGCGACTGATCGGAACCTGGCCGGTGACGACGGGCTCCGCCGCCAGTGCCGTCCGGATCCGAGCCGAAGGGGATGGATCCTCCTCGCCGGGCGCCTCGCGATCCCCCTCGACGCCGAGGATGATCCGACGGTAGTTGAGCATCGCGCCTTCGAGGTCGCCCGCCAGCTTGAGCGTCTCGGCCAGCTCGAAGGCAACCTCCGGATCGCCCGGGCATTCCTCCTTGAGCTGCAAAAGGGTCGCAGCGGCGAGTTCGGGAGCATTCATCCGCACCTGGCCGCGGGCCAGGGCGAGAAGCCGCTCCCGGCCCACGGGCGCCAGCTCGGCCAGGAGCTCCCACCAGGCACGCTCCTGGTCGCTATTCCCTGCGTCGCGCGCCCGGGTGGCGAGCGCGATGGCCGCATCGCAGGCCCAGTCGCGAGCCCGAGCGTAGTCCGGATCGCAGGACCGAGCCGCCTGGGCCCAGCGCCAGGTCCCGTCGGGATCGCCGTCCTCCCACGCAAGTTCGGCCAGGGCAATGGCCGCCTCGGGACCCGCAGACGCGGCAGCGGCCTCCTCGTAGGCTCGCCGCGCCTCGGACCGGAGCCCCTGCCCTGCCAGGGCGCTGCCCAGCGCCAGAGCCGCCGCGACGTCGCGGTGGTCGGTCTCCCAGAGCACGCCGAACATCCGCGCGGCTTCCTCGAGGTTGCCGGCCTGCTGCTCGATCTCGGCCAACCGGCGGAACGAGCCGCGCTCCTCCGGAGCGAGGTGGACAGCTTGCTTCCAGGCCCTGCGGGCCGCGTCCAGGTTCCCGGCTTCCAGGGCCCGATCGCCGATCGCCCCGAGGATCTTGATCTGCGTGGCCCGGGCCTGATCCGCGCTCGGCCCGGAGCTATCCTCGCACAGCGCGAGCGCAGCTTCAGCATGCTGGAACGCATCGTCGAGCTCCTTCTCCTCGAGCGCGACGCCTGCCAGCATCAAGAGCACCTGCCGGCGGGCTTCTTGCGGCGCAGGAGCCCTGCCGGCGGCGATCTGCCGCTCGAATTGCTCGCGCAGGGCCGCCCCGTCGAGCGGCTCGCTCGGCAATTCGCTCGTACCCGTGGCGGCTGCCGCGTCGAGGTCAGCGAGGATCCGCTTGAGGTACCAGCGTGCCCCCGCGAGATCCCCGTCCTGCCAGAGCAAGCCGGCCAGGACGAGCAAGGTCGGCAGGTGATCGGGCTTGCGTTCGAGGATCTTGAGGAAAAGCCTGCGAGCTGACGCCAGCTCCTGGCCGGCGCGGTACATCTCTCCGGCCAGGAAGGCGATCTCGAGATCGGCGGGCGCCAGCTCGAAAGCCCGCTCGAAGGCCCTGGCCGCACCGAGAGCGTCTTGCCCCATCCGGCAGGCGTCGCCCAGGGCTCGCACCAGTTGCAGGTTCTGCGGATCCAGCGCCGCGGCCCGCTCGAGGTGCGTGGCCATGCCCGCGGGATCCCCCGCGATGCGTGCTTGTTCGGCCAGCTTGAGGCAGGCGTGCAGGGCGATGCGGGTGGCCTGCGCAGCCCGAGGGTCCTGCGTGGGGCTCGGCAGATGGGCGAGGACGGCGCATCCGGCGACATAAGCCTGCTCGAACCGCTCGGCCTGCTCGGCCAGCAGGGCAATGGTGAGCGTGACGCCCGGGTCGTCGGGGGCCAGCTCGCGCGCCCGGGCCAGGGCGACAGCCGCCTCCCTGGGGTGGCCCGCGAGCAGCAGGCAGTCGGCCTCGCGAGCCGGCCATCGGGCGTCTTCCGGCGCCATTCCTCCGAGCTCGTGGTAGGCCTCGGCGGCTTCCGCGTGCATTCGAGCCCGGGCCAGCGCCCCGGCGAGATCCGCCCGGGCTTCGAGGTCGTCCGGGGCAAAGGCGACCAGGCGCCGACACCAGCTCGCCGCTGCATCCGGTCGCTCCTCGCAGGCGGCGGCGGCCTGGCGACAGAGGTCCGGCAGCGCGGCTCCGGCAACTGGATCCTCGGGATCCAGGGCCAGCACCTCGGTGAGAGCCGAGTACGCCTCTTCGAGATCACCCCGCTCGGTGGCGATCTGGGCCAGCAGCAGCGCCCCGCCGCGGTGCCTTGGCACGTGGCGGTGCAGCTGCTCCAGGTGCCCCCTGGCGGCTGCCGCATCGTGGTTCTGCCAGGCGATCTTGGCGAGCAGGTAGGCGGCCTTGGGATCGTCTGCGACCAGGTGGAGGACCTTGGCCACCTCGCCCCACTCGCCACGATCGGCGTGATAGTCGGCAAGGAAGAAGGCCGCGTCGCGATCGGGCGCCTGCGCCAGGAGGGCCTTCGCCACGCGGCTCGCCGTCTCGTGGTCGCCCGCCTGGGCATACAGCCCGATGAGCGCCCGCATGGCCTCGGGATCGTTCTCGAGGGCGACCAGGACCCGCCGCCACCAGCCGATGGCCGCGTCGGCCTGCGCGGCCCTGGCCGTCGCTCGTGCGGCCTCCCCGGCCATCTTGCGGCCGAAGAAGGTGGCACGGCCATCCTTCAAGAGCGGCTCGAGCGAGGCCCAGGCCTCGCTCCCGTGGCCCTCGGCGAGATCGGCCTCCGCCAGGCCCTCGATCGCATCGACGTCGTCGGGTCGGGCTGCCACGAGGCGGCCGAGGCAGGCGCGGACGGCCGGCCAGTCGGCCGAGGCGCGCTCGATCGCCGAAAGCTCGAGCAGGCAGTCGGGATCGCCAGCCTCCGCTGGCGGCCGGAGAGCGGCACGGGCGGCATCCACGCGACCGGCGCGGCGCTCCTGCTCGGCAGCATAGAGGGCGGCCTCGGCATCGAGGGGATCCAGGGCGAGGATGCGCTGCGCGGCCTGCGCCGCCTCGGCCAGTCCCCCCAGGGCGCGGTAGCATCGCCAGAGGCCCCGCAGGGCCTCCTTGTCCTCGGGGTGCAAGGTGCAGAGGCTCTGCCACCACGCCAGCGCGCTCTGGGGGGGCGCGGCCTTCGCCAGACGGCCGAGGGCTTCGCCGGCGATCGCCACGGCCTCTGCGTGTTGCGGGTGCTGGGCCAGAATGCGGCGGGCATACTCCCACGCCTCGCCCGGCTGATCGGACGCCAGGGCGTCTCGGGCGAAGGCCAGGACTCCGGGGATGTGGCCGGGATCGAGGGCTACCGCGCGTTCGTACAGGTCGTAGGCAGTCGCCCGATCACCCGAGCCCCACGCGAGGTCAGCCAGGGCAACCATCGCGCGCAGATTCTGCGGGTCGGACGCCAGGAGCTCGGTGAACCAGCGCCGGGCCTCGTCGGTCCTTCGCGTGGCCAGGGCGAGCTCCCCCAGGCGCTGCAAGAGGTGGCGATCCGTCGGATTCAGGGCCAGGAGCTGCTCGCAAGCCCAGGCAGCTCCCGGCGCGTCGTCGACGCGTTCGAGCGCATCGGCAAGCTGGCGCAGGCTATCGGCATCGCGGCCGAGCTTGATCGCCTCGCGCCACAGATCCGCAGCCTCCGGGTGGCGGCCCTGGGCCGTCGCCTCTTGAGCCTGTTCCACCAGGATCTTGCGAGCCATCGGAGCGGCCAGGGAGTGACCCGGCTCGCGAGCGAGCACGTCCCTGGCGGCAGCGAGGGCGCCCGCGACGTCTTGCTGTGCCAGGAGGGCTTCGGCCAGGGCCATCCGCGTGGCAACCGAGGGATCCCGCCCCCCCAGGCCAGCCGGGGCGGTCTTGCCGCCGATCGACGGCGACTCCGCGCTGCCCCCCGAAGCAAGGCGGCTGACCGTCGTACGCTCGAGGGCCGTCTGGAACGCGCTGGCGGCCCCGGCCGGATCGCCGGCCGCCATGCGACAGCTTCCGAGCAGGTGCCAGACGGCCGGGTCTGGACGGATCCGAGCAAGGCTCTCGTAGATCCGGGCGGCATCCGCGTGGGCCAGGCTCTGACGGTAGATCCCGCCGAGGGTCTCGAGCACCTTGGCGTCCTCGGGTTCGAACTCGAGGTAGCGCTCCCACCACCGGGCCGTGGCCTCCAGAGAGCGTTGTCGATCGGCTGGAGCCGACGTCTCGCCGCCAGTGCGGCCCGTGCGCCCGGCCTGGTGCGAGGCGGCCATCTTGCGGCAGAAGCTGGCCGCCTCGCGCCGCATCTCGAAGTCCGTGAGGGCCCCCTGGACCAGGTCGTGGACGATCTGGTAGGCCCCCTCCTCGTCGCCCAGGAGGGCCTCGGCGTGGGCCAGCTTGATCCTGGCGGCCCGGTGGCCCGGGTCGAGGGACAAGAGGTGGGCCAGGAGCTCCTTCGCCTCGGCGGGTCGCCCCGTCTCGGCGAGCAGGTCCGCCTGCATCAGCAGGGCCTCGGGATCATCCGGGCGCGCCTGCAGCACGCCTTCCAGGACGCCCCTGGCCTCGTCACGCTTGCCGAGCCGCTTCAGGCAACTGGCCAGCACGCTGGACAGGTCGAGATCGGCCGGATCGAGCAGGTGGAGCTCCTGATACAGCGCGGCGGCCTTGGCCGTGCGGTCGAGGTCGCGGTAGAGATCGGCCAGGCGGCGGACAGACGCGGGATCCCGCTGGCCCATCAAGATCTTGCGGTCAAGCCAGGTCGCCTGCGCCCCCCGATCGCGGGCCCCCTCGGCCTGCCCGAGGGCTTGCAGGACGATCCGCTCGGCCAGATCGCGCGATCCCACGAACCCCGGGTCCTTCTCCCAGACCTTGGAGAGCTGCTGCCAGGCGGATTCGGCATCCCGCTCTGCGAGGAGATCCGCCAGCAGCAGCCTCCCGGCGAAGTGGCCGGAGTTTTGCGCGATCAGGCCTTCCAGCTGCGCGATGGCCTCGAGCTGGCGACCCTGTTGGCGCAGCAGCTCGGCTAGCTGGTACTGCACCTCGAGGTTCTCGGGCTCGAGCTTGGAGAGCTGTCCCAGGACGGCGATCGCGGAGTCGCTGTCGCCTTGCTGGCGGTAGACCCACACCAGACTCGACAGCGCGGGCACGAAGGTCGGGTCGAGGCGGGCGCAGCGCAGGAACAGCGGGGCAGCCTCGGTCGATTTGCCAGCTGCCGAGTAGGATGCGCCGAGATTGTAAAGGAGCTTGAGGTCATCCGGTTGGGCCTCGACGAGCTGGCGGTAGTGCCCGATGGCAGCCTCGTATTCGCCGAGCTGGTGACGTACGGCGGCCAGGTGCGTTCGGGTCAGCTCGAGCCGGGGGTCGAGGGCCAGGGCCTTCTCGTACTCCGCCGCGGCAGCCTGAAGGTCCCCGTGCTGCTCGTAGGCCAGCCCGGCCTGATGGGATGCGAGGGCCTTCGGATGCATGGACCTGGGTTCGGGGAGAGGCTCGAGGGTCAATCGGGGCCGTACCCGACCTCGGCTCCGGTCAAACCGGCCAGGCTCGGGTATACCTGCTTCGTGCAAGCTCTCAACAGCGGTTGCTCGCGGCTTCGCTGCGGACGGCGCCGGCCTCTCGAGGATACGGTTTCGAAGGACTCGTGGCGGTGACGGGCGGCACCCGGGCTTTGTACCTCGTGATGCGGACTCTCGGGGCCGTGGCCTGTACGCTGCCCAGGCGCCTGGCGCTCGGGATCGCGACGGCCTTTGCGCGGGTCGTCTGGCGAATCTACCGCTTGACCCCTTACCGGGATTTCGTCTCGACGAACATCCGCACCGCGTGGCCGGAGATGAGCGCTCGTCAGGCAAACGAGCTCGGCTCGGATGCGCTCGTCCTGCTGACGCGGTCGATCGTGGAGCTCATGCGCTACCCCCTGCTGGATCAAGAAGGCAGCCGCATCATCGAGATCTCCGGCCGGGAGCACCTCGAGGCCGCCCTGGCCGCGGGGCAAGGTGCGATCATCGTTTCGGCCCACTTCGGCAACTGGGAGCTCATGGGCGCGACCCTGGCCCGGGAGTTCGGGCGGGTCTCCGCCCTGGTCCAGACGCCCAGCAAGGACGCCTTTGCCCGCCTCTTCATCGAGTACCGTGCCATGGTGGGCGGGCGCACGATATCCAACACGGGCCCGCAGTCGATTCGGGCTGCCTTGCGCGCTTTGCGAGCCGGGGAGATGCTGATGCTGCTGGTCGATCAGCACGGGCCGGCCCGGGAGGCGACCGCAACCTTTCTCGGCCAGCGCGTGTGGGTTCCGCTGGGGCCCTTCACCCTGGCGCGGCGGACTGGCGCAGCCATCGTTCCGGCACGGATGGTTCGAGGTCCGGGCGATCGCCATCGCCTCATCCTCGAACCGGCGCTCGATCTCGACCCGGATCCCCAGGTCAACGCCCAGCAAATCGTGGACCGCTACCAGGCCTGGATCCGCGCCAATCCCGATCACTGGCTCTGGGTGCACAACCGCTGGGAGTTCCTCGCCGAAGAGGCCAGCCAGGCCGCGAGCCAGGCCCCCGACGGGGCGATCGCACGCAAGCTCACGGGGCCCCTGGCCGCGCTGGTCGGCGCGCTGCTCCTCTTCGGCTCGACCCGGGCCGCGGCCTGGGGGCTCTCCCGGCCCATCCTCGTGGCCTATCCCGATCACCTGGAGGTCGTGGACACCCTCCATCCGGATACCTACGGCGCCGTGCCGCTCCCGGGGCCCGCCGACGCAGGGCTCTACCTGCCGCGCGAAAATCTCCTGGTCGTTCACATTCCGAGTCGCTCCGAGGTCGACCTGGTGGATCTCAAGCCCTTCAGCCTGCGCCGGTTCGAGATCATCAAGACCTTCAACGCGCCCGAGCTCGGTGCCTACGACCTGGGCTTCGAGCAGGCCGCAGGACGCGTGCTGCTTGGATTTGGCCGCACCGTCATCGCGCACTTCGGCGAGCGCACCTGGGACTTCGAGATCGGCTTCGATCGCCCTGACGAGATCCCCTACCCCTTCACGACCGGCACCACCCTCTACCTCCCCGCCGGGGTCTTCGACCTGGATCGAGGAGAGCTCGAGTTCGAGGCGACGAGCCTCGATCCGACCGGCAGCGCGGCGGACGGAATGCCGATCGCCCTCGCTCGCCGCCCCGTGGCGATGATCGCCAACCGGCCCGGCAAGCTCCTCTACGTGGCCGAAGCCGGGGCTGATGGCAAGGGTTTGCTGGCTTGCATCGACGTCCGCAAGCGGACCGTCACCGCACAGATCCCCGCCCCCGCCCCGCTGACCAGCCTTGCGTGGGTAGATCCACGGACTCTCGCCGCCCTGGCGGGGAACCGGATCGGGCTCTACGACGTGTCCAGAGGCGCCTTCGTGCGCTGGATTCCCCTGGCGCCCCATGGCAGACAGCCCCTGAGGCTCTTCTCGGCCGGATAAGCGGCCATCCCGAGCGCAGCCGGAGAGAGGGAGACTCCCCCCTCCCCGCTAGCGTCCGGTCCCGGTTGGGCTATGATCGCCACACGATGCATAGCACCCCTGCCACGCCCTCGCTCCGGGTCCGCCTGAGCCTTGTCACCCTGGCGGCAACCGCCCTGCTCGCCGGCTGCCCGCACGAAACCCGTACGGCGGCTTCCGTGTCCGGCGAGGTCCACGACTACGCGACCGGCGAGCCGGTCCGCGGAGCCCGCGTCGAGGCCCTGGCCGGAAAGAGCGTGGTGGGCAAGGCCCTATCCGACTCGCAG
Organism: bacterium; assembly: GCA_021781555.1. Lineage (GTDB taxonomy): Bacteria > Cyanobacteriota > Sericytochromatia > S15B-MN24 > VGJW01 > JAJXWQ01. Next base: position 39,270 of record JAJXWQ010000006.1, on the reverse strand, counting down.
GGCGGCTTCACCCTTGCCGGCCTGCCCTCTCACGTCACGATCCTGGTGAGCTCGACCGGCCACCAGCTGCTCACCCGTCCCGTGGTTCTCGCCCCCGGTGAGGACCGTGGCATCGACCTCTACGTCGTGCCGCCCGGCTACCGCCTCCCCGACGAGACCATCCTCTTCGTCCGCGGCGGGCATATCTGGAGCGTCGATCCCGCCGGGATCCACCCCGAGGATCTCACCGCCGCCATCGAGGGCACGGCGGCCTCTCCGACGTGGAATCGCGACCGCACCCAGTTCGCCTTCATCGATCGCATCCCGGGTCGCACCAAGATCTACACCCGGGACCGCGACGGCAGCGGCGGGCGCTTCCTCGCCGACGTCCCCGACAGCGCCTCCGAGCTGCGCTGGTGCGAGGACGGCCGCCAGATGATCTTCTCGGTGGCGATCAATTCGTCGGATCTCGGGACCACGACCGACCTCGAGTGGCTGAACGTCTTCACGGGCGAGCAGCGGGATCTGGTGAGCGGGGCCCAGGAGAGCGATCCTGCCTGGTCTCCGCACGGCAACTGGATCGCCTGGAGCCGCCACTTCCCGAGCCGTCCCTCCGAACTCTGGCTCACCCGCCCCACGGGGGGCGACCAGCACCCGTTCCTGACGGGATTCAACGCCATCGAACCCGCGTGGAGCCCCGACGGCCAGCAGCTCGTGTTCTCCAGCAATCGCGAGGGCCAGTGGGACCTCTACGAAGCGGCGCTGGAGGCCCCCCAGCCGCGTAAGCTCACCTCGATGCCCGACGGGGGGTACGCTCGCAATCCATGCTTCAGCCCGCTGGGGGACGAGATCCTCTTCGAGAGCAACGTTCACCGGGGCGTGGTGGGTGAAGAGTCCGACCTCTATGCCCTCAACGTCAGGACCGGCGAGATTCATGAGGTCATCGACGACGCCCACTCGGCCACCTGGTAAGGGCTTCTGAAGTTTAAAAGAATTGTAAAATCCGTGTTTAATCTGGGCTTCACCTCGCAAGGCTGAGCCTCATACATGCGATAGGAGAGCCAGAGGAATAGACTCTGGAACCGTCTGGCCGCAATGCCGACGTCCTGGGAGATGCGAATGAGTTCGGTTACTCGCAACGGTGGTCTTGGTGGCTTCTGGCCCAAGCCCAATCGCGGCACCGGGGCAAACCTGGGCAAGGGTGCAGGTGCCAAGGGCGGCCAGCCCGTCGACTCGGCCAGGTTCAGCGGCACCAAGCCCGCAGGCATCAACGCCGCGGATCGCCTCGCGCAACTTGCCGGAGCTCCGGCCAATCCACTCGAGCCGCGTACGGCCTGCGATCTGGTGCGCCAGTCGCCGGATCTCGCCACGCTGGTCAAGAAGTCCCTCAAGCACGCCCTGGGCAGCGACGTCAACCTCGGTGCCCACGAAGAGGCGCTCATGGCTTACGTTCGCAACGGGCTCGCTGCCGGCAACCTCAGCTTCGAGGACGTAAAGCGGCACCAGAGCTGATATCCGGGCAACCTTCCGCCACGCGCGGGGATCCCGCGGACCCGCAACTCCGAGCATCGGCGAGTACTGCGCGCGATGTGAGCCGGGCGATCCTCGCCGTGGCCTTGCTCGCGCTGGTCGTCTTCGTCCCCTTCCTCGGCCGGGATTACCTCTATGACTGGGACGAGGCCTGGTACGGGCAGGTAGCCAAGGAGCTCCTGCGCAGCGGCGACTGGATCACGCTGCACTGGCGTGGCCGTCCCTTCTTCGACAAGCCGCCGCTCGGGATCTGGGCGATCGCCGCGAGCTTCGCCACCTTCGGTCGCAGCGAATGGGCCGCGCGGCTGCCCTCGGTGGTCGCAGCGGTGGCCTGCCTGTTCTTGATGCTCTGGATCGGCTGGCTGCTCTTTGGACGCATCCGGCCAGCCTTGCTGTCCGCCGTGGTCCTCGGAACATCGCTGCCCTTCGTCAAGGCGGGCCGGATGGCCATGCTCGACGTCCCGGTCACGGCAGCCGTGACCCTGGCGGTCGCCGCCTACCTGGCCGCCCGGAAGGATCGCCGCTGGGGAGTCGTGGTGGGCCTGGCGGTCGGAATCGCCTGGATGATCAAGGGCCCCGTCGCCATCCTGGCGATCGGGCTCCTCGTCGTCTTCGCCCTCTGGGAGCGGGACTTCGGCACCTGGCGTACCGCCTGGTTCCCGGCCGGATTCCTGCTGGGGCTGGCGCTCTGCCTGCCGTGGTATCTGGCCGAGTTCCAGCGGCAGGGAGAAGCCTTCCTGGCGGCTCATTTCGGATACCATATCCTGGCTCGCGCAACTACCGTGCTCGATGGGCACCGGGGGCCGTGGTGGTTCTACCTGGCCCGGATCGCGATGCTCGACGAACCGTGGTTCCTGGTGCTCGTGGCGAGCCTGCCCCTCCTCTGGCGCCTGCGGCACCGGACCTGGGTGCGCCTCGGGGTCAGCTGGACCATGGTGGTGGTCGTCCCCTTCTCCGTGGTCGCGACCAAGCTTCCGTGGTACGTCGTGCCTGCCTATCCTGCGCTCGCGCTCCTGACGGCGGGCGCGCTCGACGCACTGCCTCTCGCGGCCCGGCGACCGTGGTTGCCCTGGGTCCTGGTGGGCGCCACCCTCGCCATCCTGCTCGGATTCGTGGCCACCACCTTGAACTGGGAGGAGCGCTATGCACCGGACCTGCGTCCGCTGGCCCATGCCGCCGCCCGCGTGCCAGGTTCGGGTATCCTCACCCTCGCGCGGCTCGTCCGGCCTGCCTTCATCTACTACCTCGATCACCCCGAGGACCGGGTCGGGCCCAAGGAACTGGTGGCACGGTGGCCCTCGGTGGGAGCAGCCGTGCTCAGCCGTCGGCAGTGGCAGGAGCTCGGACCGGCGCTGACCGGTGCGCGGGTGGCAGCGACCACCAGCGGCACGGTGCTGGTCCTCGGAAAAGGCATGCGCTGAGTCTCTTTTTCAGCTAGAAAGGATCGGGCCCGGGTGGCCAGGCGAGTCCCGGTCCACCCCGGCCACCCAAGCGAGACGACATGAAGCATTACCTGCTCTTCGAAACGGTCTTCGGGACCTGCGGGATGCTGTGGCAAGACCACGGTGTCGTCCGCACGCAGCTCCCGGAGCCAAGCCAGGAGCGGCTGCTAGCTGCGCTCCTGGCCGACGCAGAGGGAGTTGCTGCCCACCAGCCGCCCAGCTGGATCTCGAGCGCCGTAGGGGCCATCCAGCGCCACCTCGAGGGCGCTGGCCAGGATCTCTCGGAGGTCCCGGTCGACCTGCACGATGGCTCGCCCTTCGCCCTCAAGGTCTATGGCGAATTGCGCCGCGTTCGTAGCGGTTGCACGGTCACCTACGGAGATCTGGCGGCTGCCGTGGGCGCCCCGGGTGCCGCCCGGGCGGTCGGCCGGGTTCTGGGAAAGAATCCGGTTCCCCTCATCATCCCGTGCCATCGCGTGCTCGCCTCCGGAGGCAAGCTGCGCGGATTTTCGGCCTCCGGGGGTATCGCGACCCAGGCCCGGCTGCTCGAAATCGAAGGCGTCACGGTGCCGGCTGTCTCCGGCCGTGGCGCGGCGCCAGGGCGATTTCGCCCCGACCGGATGGGGCCGGGAGACCTTACCCTATGACCGGCTTCGCCTGACGCCCGGCGATCGGGGAATAATGCAGCTGGCCGGTCGGGGGCCGGCAGCCAGCGTGCGGAAGGGAGATCGTGCTCGAAAGAACCGGCCGGGAACTGGACAGCCAGACCGGAATGGAAGCGGCCAACGCCGTCACGGCCTACGGGTCGCAGCTGGGCCACGGGGTCCGCGGACGCCAGGATAATCTCGGCATCGAGGATTCCGACCCCAGGTGGTCCGAGCGCGAGGGCGGCTCCGGCCGGCGGCGATCCGGCGGTTCGGAGCCCGAGCCCGACATGGACCTGGGATCCGATGCCTCGGATTTCCAGGGCCAGCCCACCGATCCCTTCGCGGTCCTCATCAAGCGTCGCGAGCGCAGCCGCCGGCGTCTCCAGGAGGACCAACCCCAGCAGATCTTGCTCGCGACCGGGATCGAGGCGCTGGACGAGGACCTCGGTCCTCTGACCGGCCGCCTCTACCTGCTGACCGGCGCCCCCGAGCCCGCGCGCGCCCTCTTGCACCAGATCGCCTGCCACGTCGCTGCCAGCCACCCGGTACTTTACGTGGCCACGGTCGGCAATCCTCGGGATCTCGTGCTCAAGGCTCTGGCGCGTGTGGCCGGGACCGCCGCTCCGGGCGACCTCGCCCGGGCTCGCGATGTCGCCGAGCGCTTTCGGCCCATCCGCGAGCGCCTGGCCATCGTCACACCCGAGGCCGCGCCCGGCGTCCCCCAGATCCGCGCCCGCCTCGTCGGGTCGATCCGGCACTACCGCGCCCGCGGTGCCCTGCTGGTCCTCGATGACCTGGCCGCACTGGCACAGGGTGTCAGCCAGGTCGTGCCGGCGGCAGCGCCCGGGGCTCCCACCGGCCCGGCAGGCCAGGCAAACCCCGTGCCGCGTCGAGTGGGCCGCTGGCAGCCGCCTGGCCCGCCCGAGGCCGAACCGATGCAACGCGAGGCGATCGCCGAGTGGGTACGCAGCCTTTCGATCCTGGCAGATGACCTGGGCGTGCCGGTCCTGGCGGTAGGTCCGGCCGTGGAGGGGCCGGCACGGATGGAACTAGGGCCGATCACCAGGTCCGGCGGCCCGGTGGACCTCACGCTGGTGGGCGTGGGACGGCGCTCCGCCAGGGCCAGGAATCCCGGGCCCCTCGCCGTGCCCCTGCTCTACGATCCCGCCCGGGCGACCTTCGAGTCCGCTCCGGCACCGTGACGGCCGGCCCATTTCGGCAGACGGCCGGTCGCGAAGCTCAGGGAGGCGTTTGCGTGCGAAAACGGTGGCACGCCAGCCCCCGGGGGGGATCCTGCCTGACCCGGTGAGGGTCGGGAGTTATATTGAGCCCCGAAGCTGTCACCCAGATGAAGGAGAGGCGGATCCTGCCAGCCAGAAGCGACTCGCGTGGGCCTCAAGAGGGGCCGTGGCGCCAGCCAGCCGTGGTCGCGCTCGCAACAGCCGCGGCGATGTGCGGGTTGGGGCGTCTGGTCTATGGTCGCAAGAGCCGCCGCCAGGAAGCTCGTGAGGCCGTCGTCCATGCCGAGCTGAGGCTGGCCAACGAACGCCTGCAGGCCATGGTCGAGGAGTTGCAACGCTCCGATCGCATCAAGGGCGAATTCCTGAACACGGTGAGCCACGACCTGCGCATTCCGCTGACGACGATCGTGGGCCACGCCGAGCTGCTCGAGGATCGAGCCGACGGGCATCTTTCCCCCGAACAGAGCGATTCGGTGGAGGCGATCCTGACCGCCACCGAGCGGATGCGGCGTCTGCTCGAGGATCTCCTCGACTTCGCCCGGATGGAGGCCGGAAGATTCCGGCTCGAGCCGCAGTGGATCTCGGTCCCCGAGGTCCTTCGCGAAGCCGTCGAGGGGATCCGGCCGCTGGCCGCCTGCAAGAAGCAGACCCTCGAAGCCTTTGGCGACACGGACATCCCCGGCCTCTTCGTCGATCCCGGCCGGATCCTCCAGATCTTGAATAACCTCCTGTCGAACGCCGTCAAGTTCACCCCCACTGGCGGACGGATCACGGTGGCCTGGCACCACATCGACAACGAGGTGCAGATCTCCGTCTCGGACACCGGCATCGGCATCCCCAAGGAGCTACAGCCAAGGCTCTTCTCCAAGTTCTTCCGCGTCGATCAGCCCGGAGCCTCCACGGGCCACGGACTGGGCCTGGCGATCGCCCAGGCCCTGGCCAAGGCCCACGGCGGCCACGTCGAGGTCGAAAGCTCACCCGGCAAGGGCTCCAGGTTCACGGTCCACCTACCCCTTGGCGCACAAGCGTCCTCGGATGGCCACGGCCTCGGCGGAGGGGCCCGTCGCAGCGAGGCCGGCGTGGGAACCCGAGCTTGAAGGGCTCCGGAGCGCCCGTTCGGAACCCGAGCGCCCTCTCGACACCGCGGCGTCCGGCCACCCGCCACGTGCTGAGCGAGGCGGGGAATACCGACCTGATGGCCCTGTTCGAGGCCATGCTGGCGCATTTCGGCCCGCGCCACTGGTGGCCGGCCGAGACTCCGACCGAGATGATCGCCGGGGCGATCCTGACCCAGTCCGTCTCCTGGCACAACGTCAAGAAAGCGCTCTTGAACCTCAAGAACGCCAACCTCCTGGATTTTGCCGCACTGCACCGGACCCCGGCCCAGGTCATCGAACCGCTCGTGCGCCCGTCGCGGTTCTACAAGGCCAAGACGGCCAAGCTCAAGGCCTTCGCCGCCTGGATCACCGAGCGTTTCGGACCGGAACTCGATGCCTTTCTGGTCCAGGATCCGACCGCCCTGGAAAGGCTTCGCTCGGAGCTGCTCTCGGTGCGCGGCATCGGCCGCGAGACCGCCGACTGCATCCTGGTCTATGCCTGCGACTTGCCGAGCTTCCCCGTCGATGCCTATACGCGGCGCATCTTCGCGCGCCTCGGCCACTTCGACGAGCGGATCGGCTACGAGGAGATGCGGGACTTCTTCATGACGCGCCTACCTGCCGACACAGCGCTCTTCAACGAATACCACGCGCTCATCGATGCGGTCGGCCACCACCACTGCGCGCCCGTCTCCCCCCGGTGCGGCGACTGCCCGCTGGCTCGGTACTGCCCGGCGGCGGCATCGCCGCCCGATTCCGCACCCTGAGGCCTTTCGGGTCGTTTTCTGCTTGGGTCCGAGCGCTGCGGGTACATCCTCGTTCCGATGGCATCAAAAAACGTGCATCAGCTCGAGTTCGTAGTCGATGACCTCGGCCTCCCAGGGACCGCTCTCGACGAAGTCGACCGCCTTGCTCAGGATCTCGTTGGCATGCCCCGAGTCGTTGGAGACCGAGGTCAGACCGATGCCGGCCACCTGCCACTTGTCCATGTCCTCGACCTCGGCAACCGCAATGTTGAAGCGGTTCTTGAGGCGCTCGATGACCGAGCGGAGGATACGTCGCTTGTCCTTGAGCGAGGAGGCTCCGGGCAGATGCAGGCGGAGATAGACCGCACCGACGACCATCAGGCCTGCTCAGCTCGGTTCGGGACCCCTGACGCGGTCGTCCCGGCGCCGCCTTCCAACCGGGTCCGGTCTGCAGTTCTCGCCATGGGACCTCAAACGTGAATCGCCGAGATCGCCTCGACGATGGCATGGGTGGGCGTTCCCGGGCCGAACACGCACAGGACTCCCAGCTGCCGCAACGCCTCGGCGTCGGCCGCCGGAATGATGCCGCCGACCATCACCTTGATGTCACCGGCGCCCTCGTGCGCAAGCTGCTCGATCACGGCCGGCACGAGGGTCATGTGGGCGCCAGACAGCAAGGAGAGACCGACGATGTCGACGTCCTCCTGGATGGCGGCGCTGACGATCTCCTCGGGGGACTGGTGGAGGCCCGTGTAAACGACCTCCATGCCGGCATCCCGCAACGCCCGCGCCACCACCTTGGCCCCGCGGTCGTGGCCGTCGAGCCCCGGCTTGCCGATCAGGACCCGGATCCTGCGATTGTTCATCGAAACCTCCTGATTCATGGTCGCCTCGAGAGTTTGCGGCCCGTCACATCGCCCTGCGATACTGCCCCCCCACGCCGTACAGCGTGGACGTGATCTGGCCCAGCGAGCAGAACTGCACGGTCTCCATCAGCTCCTCGAAGAGGTTGCCGCCCGAACGTGCGACCTCCACCAGACGAGCCAGCGCCGCTTGAGCCTCGGCCGCGTTGCGCCGGTGGAACGCGCCGAGATTGTCGACCTGCTCGCGCTTCTCGGCCTCGGTGGAGCGAATCAGCTCGGGCGCCCCCAGGGGCTGCGCCCCGGGGTTGAGGAAGGTGTTGACGCCGACGATGGGCAGCTCGCCCGAATGCTTGAGCCGCTCGTAGTGGAGCGATTCCTCCTGGATCAGGCTGCGCTGGTACATCGTCTCCATCGCACCGAGCACGCCACCACGGTCGGAGATGCGATCGAACTCCGCCAGCACGGCGTCCTCGACCAGCTGCGTCAGCTGCTCCACGATGAACGCACCCTGCAGGGGATTTTCGTTGCGGGAGAGGCCCAGCTCGCGATTGATGATGAGCTGGATCGCCAGAGCCCGGCGCACGGACTCCTCGGTGGGAGTCGTGATGGCCTCGTCGTAGGAATTGGTGTGCAGCGAGTTGCAGTTGTCGGAGATCGCATAGAGCGCCTGCAAGGTCGTGCGGATGTCGTTGAAATCGATCTCCTGGGCGTGAAGGCTGCGACCTGAGGTCTGGATGTGGTACTTGAGCTTCTGCGAGCGCTCGTTTCCGCCGTAAAGATCGCGCATCGCCACGGCCCAGATGCGCCGGGCGACCCGCCCGATCACGGAGTACTCGGCGTCGAGCCCGTTGCTGAAGAAGAAGCTCAAGTTGGGGGCGAATTCGTCGATCGCCATGCCCCGCGACCGGTAATACTCGACGTAGGTGAAGCCGTTGGCCAGGGTGAACGCCAGCTGCGTGATCGGATTGGCCCCGGCCTCGGCGATGTGGTAGCCGGAGATCGATACGCTGTAGAAGTTGCGGACCTCGTTGCGGATGAAGAAGGCCTGCATGTCGCCCATCATCCGCAGGGCGAACTCGGTGCTGAAGATGCAGGTGTTCTGCGCCTGATCCTCCTTGAGGATGTCGGCCTGGACGGTCCCGCGCACGACCTTGAGGGTCTGGTCCTTGATGCGCTCGTAGGTGGCTGCGTCGACCAGGAGCCGCGAGGGGATGCCCAGCGTGGCCAGCCCGAGGCCCGTGTTGCCCGCAGGGAGGGGTTCTCCGTAGCGCGGCGGCTCGCTGCCACGCTCGGCGCACCACCGGGCGATCGTCGCCCGGGCCAGGTCGAGCTTGCCGCTATCGGTCAGGTGCCGCTCGACCTGCTGATCGATCGCGGCATTGAAGAACATCGCCAGGACGATCGGGGCCGGGCCGTTGATCGTCATCGAGACGCTCGTGGTGGGCGCCGAAAGGTCGAAGCCGCTGTACAGCTTGCGCGCGTCGTCGACGGTGCAGATCGAGACGCCCGAGTTGCCGATCTTACCGTAGACGTCCGGCCGCAGGCCCGGATCCTCGCCGTACAAGGTGACGCTGTCGAAGGCGGTCGACAGGCGGGCGACACGGGCGCAGCCCGGATCGTCCCCCGCGGGGGCCAGGTAGTGGAACCGCTTGTTGGTGCGCTCCGGCGTGCCCTCGCCCGCGAACATGCGCGTCGGATCCTCGCTGCGGCGGCGATACTCGAAGACTCCCGCGGTGTAGGGGAAGCGCCCGGGCACGTTCTCGGCGCCCTGCCAGCCGACCAGATCGCCCCAGTCGCGGTAGCTCGGCAGCGCGACCTTGGGGATGGAGCTCCCGGACAGCGTGGTCGAGTAGTTCTCGACGGCCAGGACCTGCCCGCGCACCGTGTAGTGGTGGGCTGGCTGGGTGTAGGACTGCACGACCTCCGGCCACTGGCGAATCCGGGCCAGCGTGTCGGCATCGAGATCGGCCAGGGCCTCGGTGTAGCGCTGGCGCAGGACGGCGATCGCCGTATCCCCTGAGACCAGCAGCTCGGGAGCATAGGGCTGGCCCGCCGCGGGAGCCGCCGGGTCGAGCTCCTGGAGCGCCTTCCAGTAGGCGTAGGCCAGCGACGCCGTCTCGGCCTGCTGGCGCGTCTGCTCGTGGTACTTGCGGACGGTGCGGGCAATCTCGGAAAGGTAGGCGGAACGGTCGGCACCGACCAGGACCTGGCGCCGGGACTGCTTCGGACTCGCGGGGTTCCGCGGCTTCCAGTCCAGGCGGGTCCTTTCGGCGACGACCCGCAGGAGGTTGTCGTAGAACCAGGTCGTCCCCGCGTCGTTGAACTGGCTGGCGATCGTGGCGAAGACGGGCATGTCCTCAAGGCCGCGCTCAAACCTTCCGGTATTCCGCTGGACCTGCTTGCGGACGTCGCGCAGGGCGTCCTCGGCCCCCCGCTTGTCGAACTTGTTGAGCACGACCAGGTCGGCGTAGCTGAGCATGTCGATCTTCTCGAGCTGGCTGGCGGCACCGTACTCGGATGTCATGACGTAGGTGGAGACGTCCACCAGATCGGCGATCTGCGAATCCGACTGCCCGATGCCGGCCGTCTCGACGATGATGAGGTCAAAACCGGCCCGGCAGGCGATGTCGATGGCCTGGGGCAGGGCGCTGGAGCTGGTGGCATGGGCGGCCCGCGTGGCCAGCGAGCGCATGTAGACCCGCGGGTCGTAGATGGCGTTCATGCGGATCCGGTCTCCGAGCAAGGCGCCTCCCGTGCGGCGCTGCGTCGGGTCGACCGAGAGGATGGCGACCGTCTTGCCGGGTTGATCGGCGAGGAATCTCCGCACGATCTCGTCGACCAGGCTGCTCTTGCCGGCCCCGCCGGTGCCGGTGAATCCCACCACCACGGGCGGCGTGGCGCTGCGCCGCTCCCCGAGGGCTCCCGGGTCGAGCCGGTCCGCCTCGGCGTAGGTGATCGCCCGGGCGACGACGCCCGGCTGGTCGACGGCCAGCCGCGCCAGATCGGGCGCGGCCGGCAGGGGCCGATCGCACTCGGTCACCATCCGGTCGATCATTCCCTGCAGGCCCATGAGCCGGCCATCCTCGGGGCTGAAGATCTTGGCGACTCCGTAGGCCTCTAGCTCGGCGATCTCCTCGGGCACGATGACCCCGCCCCCCCCGCCATAGACGCCGACGTGGCCAAAACCCGCAGCTCGGAGCTCGTCCACCAGGTACTTGAAGAACTCCATGTGGCCGCCCTGGTAGCTCGAGACGGCAACGCCCTGCGCATCCTCGGCGATGGCCGCCTGCACGATCTCGGCAACCGAGCGGTTGTGCCCGAGGTGGACGACCTCCGCCCCGGTGGCCTGGAGGATCCGCCGCATGATGTTGATGGCGGCGTCGTGGCCATCGAACAACGCGGCGGCCGTGACGAAGCGGGTCGGATGGACGGGCCGGTAGCCCGCCTGGGTGGGTTCTGGAGCGGCGATGGCCATCTAAGGAACTTCCTCTAACTGGACACGTGCGGCAAGGAGCAGCTGGCGATCCCGGATCGCCCGCCAAAGTTCCGGGACCCCGTTGCGGGCGGGATCGTCGAGCGCTCTGGTCGCCAAGACGCGATCCGCCGGGCCGGCAGCAGGCGTTTCGCCAGGTAGCCTCGGGGCATCCAGCGCCTCGGCGAGCATCCGACGGATCTCCAGCAGCGTGGCGTCCGCCCCGGGGAGATCGGCCTTGTTGACGACGAAGAGATCCGGGACCTCCATGATGCCGGCCTTCATGGCCTGGATGCCGTCGCCGGAATTGGGCCCGAGGACGAGTATCGTGACGTCGGCGAGGTCAGCGACCTCGACCTCAGACTGCCCGACCCCGACGGTCTCGAGGAGGATCACCGAACAGCCGAAAGCCTCGAGCACCCGGGCGGCGTCGGCGGTGGCCGCAGCCAGGCCCCCGTAATGCCCACGGGTGCCCATCGAGCGGATGAAGACACCCGGGTCCGTCGCATGCCCCTGCATGCGGATGCGATCGCCCAGCAGGGCCCCGCCGGTTCGCAAAGACGACGGATCGACCGCCAGCACGCCCACCGTGGCGCCCTCGGCCCGCGCCTGCTCGACCAGCAGGTCGACCAGAGTGCTCTTGCCGGCACCCGGGGGCCCGGTGATCCCGATCTTGAACGAGCCGCCGGCCGGCAAGAGCTCGAGGATCGCCAGCGCGCTCGGATCGCGCTCCTCGACCTGCGTGATGAGGCGCGCGCAGGCCCGGCGATCGCCGCCAGCGACTCGCCTGGCCACTTCCTCGGGTTTCATATCGCTCATTCTATCAGGGGCCGAGCCTTGCCAGGCGGCGATTCTTTCCGAGCTGACCACAAGCTGGCCTTCGCGCGAGGCCGCAGCGACGACCGAACCCTTCCCATGGCAAAAGACGCCGTCCGCCATGGCGGGAATCCGACGCTAGCGGGCTGCGAGCTCGGCGCGGCTGATGACCATGCGCTGGGCCTCGCTGGTGCCCTCGTAGATCTCGGTGATCTTGGCGTCGCGCATCAGGCGCTCGACCGGGAAATCCGTGGTGTAGCCGTAGCCGCCGTGGATCTGCACGGCCTTGGTGGTGGTTCGCATCGCCATCTCGGACGCGAAGAGCTTGGCGATCGAGGCCGCCTCGCCATGGTCCTTGCCCGCATCCTTGAGCGAGGCCGCCCGCCAGCAGAGGAGGCGAGCCGCCTCGATGTCGGTCGCCATCTCGGCCAGCATGAACGCGATCGCCTGGTGGTCCGAGAGCCTCTTGCCGAAGGTCTCGCGCTCGTCGGTGTAGCGCAGGCAGGCATCCAGGGCCGCCTGCGCGATGCCGATGGCCTGAGCCGAAATGCCGATGCGACCGCCGTCGAGCGTCCACATGGCGATCTTGAAGCCCTCGCCCTCCGCCCCCAGCCGGTTGGCGGCCGGGACGCGGCAATCCTTGAACAGAAGCTCGTAGGTCGACGAGGCCCGGATGCCGAGCTTGTCCTCCTTCTTGCCGAAACTGAAGCCCGGCGTGCCCTTCTCCACGATGAACGCCGTGATGCCCTTGTGCTTGAGGGCCGGATCCACGGTTGCATAGACGATGTAGACGTCCGCGTGGAAGCCATTGGTGACGAAGACCTTGGTCCCGGTCAGGACATAGTCGTCGCCATCTCGGTGGGCCACGCATGCGAGCGCCGCCGCGTCGGTTCCCGAGCCCGGCTCGGAGAGGCTGTAAGCCCCGAGCCGCTCGCCGCGGCACAGGGGCTCGAGGTACCGCTTCTTCTGGTCCTGGGTCCCGAAGCGGTAGATCGGCGAGGCCGCCAGGGAGGTCTGCACGCTCATCGTGACGCCCGTCGAGGCGCAGGCCCGACAGACCTCCTCGAGGGCGATGACGTAATCGACCGTGCTCCCCCCCATCCCGCCGACCTCCTCGGGAAACGGGATGCCCAGCAGATCCGCAGCCGCCAGCGCGCGGAACTGGCGCATCGGGAACTCCTGCTCCCGGTCCGCCTGCGCGGCCAGGGGCGCGATCTCGCGGCTGGCGAGCTCGCGAACCATGTCGCGAAGCATGACTTGCGATTCGGTCAGGGCGATATCCATGGGTGACGGCCTCTAAGACAAGCGGGGAAACGGGGACGGTGACCGGGAACTGCGCCGAGCGCAGGTGGAAAGTTCAGCGCGCCGCAGGCTCGAGCGCTCGCCGTGCCGACAGGACGGCGCGGGAGATGACGATCTTCTGCACCTCGCTGGTGCCCTCGTAGATCTCCGTGACCTTGACGTCGCGGTAGTGGCGTTCGATGGGGAACTCCTGCGAGAAGCCGTAGCCCCCGTGGATCTGGAGCGACTCCTGGGCGGCCTCCCGGGCGGCACGGCTCGCCTGGAGCTTGGCCATGGCGCCCTCTTTGGTGTGGGGGAGGCCCTGGTCCTTGAGCCAGGCCGCACGGTAGGTCAGGATGCGGCCCGCGGCCAGCTGGGTGGCCATGTCGGCGATCTTCCACTGGATCGCCTGGAACCTGGCGATGGGCTGACCGAAGGCCTCGCGCTCGAGCGCGAATTTCCTGGCCTCGTCCAGCGCCGCCTGGCCGATGCCCAGCGCCTGCGCGGCGATCCCGATCCGCCCCGAGTCGAGGGTCCTCATCGCGACCTTGAAGCCCTCCCCGACGGCGCCGATGACGGCCGACGCGGGAACCCGGCAATCCTTGAGCACGAGGTCGTAGGTCTCGGACGTGCGCATGCCGAGCTTGTGGGTCTTGCGATCGACGATCAGGCCCGGGGTACCCTTCTCGATCAAGAAGGCGGTGATCCCCCGGGCGCCTTTGGACTCGGGATCGGTGCGGGCGAAGAGCAGGAAGAGGTCGCCGCTCTTGGCGTTGGTGATCCACTGCTTGGTCCCGTTGAGCACGTAAGCCTCGCCATCCCGATCGGCCCGGGTGCGCAGGGCCGCGGCATCCGATCCACAGTGTGGCTCGGTCAGGGCGAAGCAGCCCAGCCATTGTCCGCTCGCCAGCTTGGGCAGGTACCGGGACTTCTGCTCGGGGGTGCCCCAGGCGGCGATGGTGGAGGCGTGGGCCGAGAGGTGGACCGAGTAGGCCGTGGCCAGGCCCGCGTCGTGCCTGGCCAGCTCCTCGATCGCCAGGATGTAGTCGACGAACGATCCCCCCCCGCCGCCGTACTGCTCGGGAAGCGGGATGCCAAGCAGGCCAAGTTCGCCCATCTTGCGGAAGACGTCGAGCGGGAAGTGCTCGGCCTGATCCCACTGGGATGCGTGCGGATCGATCTCGCGGCTGCAAAAGTCGCGCACCATATCCACGAGTTCCTGCTGGTCGGGGGTCAGCTCGAAGTCCAAGGCGATCGGTCCCTCTGGTTGCGACCGAGGAGCGGTGCCGGCAGCTGGCCAGCACCCTCCCCGTGTGATTCCGACCGGACTCTCCCACGCCAGGATCGCTGACGCGCGAGGTGCTCCGGGCGAAGGCGTCCTACCGGGCGGCGGCAGGAGTCCTCTCGGCGGTGTAGTCGTAGAAGCCGCGGCCCGACTTCTTGCCCAGGAGCCCGGCCTGGACCATCTTGCGCAGCAGGGGCGACGGCCGGTACTTGTCCTCGCCCAGGTCGCGGTGGAGAATCTCCATGATGAAGAGGCAGGTATCCAGGCCGATGAAATCGGCCAGCGTGAGCGGACCCATCGGGTGGTTCATGCCGAGCTTCATCACGGTGTCGATGTCGTCGCGGGTGGCGATCCCCTCCTGCAAGCAGACCACCGCCTCGTTGATCATCGGCATCAAGATGCGGTTGGAAATGAAACCGGGCGCGTCGTTGACCGTGACCGGCGTCTTGCCGAGGGCCCGGGCGGTCTCCATCACCGTCTCGTGCACGTCGTCGCGGGTCAAAAGGCCACGGATGACCTCGACCAGCGCCATGAGCGGGACGGGATTCATGAAATGCATCCCGATGAAGCGCTCGGGGTGGCTCACGACGCCCGCGAGCTGGGTGATGGGCACGCTGCTGGTGTTGGTGGCGAAGATGGCATCGGCCTTGCAGATCTCGTCGATCTGGCGCCAGGTCTGCTGCTTGGATTCGAGCTTCTCGACGATCGCCTCGATCACGAGATCGGCACTGGCAACCTTGGTGAGATCGGCGGTGAAGAGCAGCCGCCCGAGCGTGGCCTCGCGCTCCGCGGCGGCGAGCTTGCCTTTGTCAACAAACTTGTCGAGCGACTTAGTGATACCGCTCTTGGCCCGATCGAGCTGGGGCTGCACGACGTCGTAGACGACCGTCTGGTAGCCGGACTGCGCGAAGGCCTGTGCAATCCCGGAACCCATCTGGCCAGCGCCGATGACGGCTATGTTGTGAACTTGCATCTTGGACTCCTTGATGAGGGCAACCGGAGCCTGCCGGCCTCCGGTTCTGTCCCGAAGGCAAGACCCGCACCCAGGCAGGCCCTACCCGTCGAAAGGGGCACTCCGTCCAGCGGCCGGGAACCTCGAGGTTCCCGGCGGACGACGAAGCGGAAAGGAGCTTAACGGCGAAGATTCTCGAGGATGACGGCATCGCCCTGGGCCGAGCCCGAGCAGATGCCAGCTGCGCCGTAGCGACCGCCCGTGCGCGCCAGCTCGAAGGCCAGCGTGGCGAGGAGGCGTGCCCCCGATGCCCCGATCGGATGGCCCATCGCGACGGCACCGCCGTTGACGTTGGTGCGCTCGGCCAGGGCTGCGACGCGAGCGTCCGAGGCCTCGGCGAGCTCGACCTTGCCACCCTGACGGGACGAGCCCCCGTTGACGTGGGCGCCGACCAGGACCCGCTCCTTGGCGAGAATCCGCAGACTGGTCAGGGTGACGGCGGCAAAGGCCTCGTTGATCTCGATGCGATCGAGCTGATCCACCGTCAAACTGGCCCGAGAGAGGGCCTCCTGGATGGCCATGGCGGGGACGATGTGCAGGTATGGGGGATCCTGCGCCACCATGCCGTAGCTGACGATGGCGGCGATCGGCTCGAGGCCGAGCAGCTCGGCCTTGCGCTCGCTCATGAGCACGACCGCGCCCGCCCCGTCGTTGATGCCCGGGGCATTCCCCGCGGTGATGAGGCTGTCGGCTCCGAAGGCCGGCTTGAGCTTGGCCAGGGTCTCGAGGGTAGTCTCCGGGCGAATGCTCTCGTCGCGCCGGACGACCAGCGGATCCTTCTTGCCCTGCGGGATCGTGACCGGCAGCACTTCCTGGTCGAAGCGCCCGGCCTCCCAGGCCGCGTGGGCCAGCTTGTGGCTGCGGGCCGACCACGCGTCCATCTCCTCGCGGGTGATGCCGAACTCGCGGGAGACCGTCGTACCGTGCACGCCCATGTGGACATCGTGGAAGGCGCACCAGAGGCCGTCGTGGATCATCCCGTCGACCAACTCCCCGTTGCCCATCCGGTAACCCTGGCGGGCCTTGGGCAGGTAGTACGGGGTGTTGGTCATGCTCTCCATGCCACCCGCGACGAAGATCTCGCCGTCGCCCAGGCGTGCGAACTGGTCAGCCAGAGTGATCGCCCGCATGCCCGAGGCGCAGACCTTGTTGACGGTCAAGCCGTGGACAGTGACCGGCAGCCCCGCCTTGATGGCCGCCTGGCGCGCCGGGATCTGCCCGGAGTTGGCCTGCAGAACCTGGCCCATGATCACGTTGTCTACCTGATCGGGCTCGACGCCAGCGCGGCGGATCGCTTCCTGAATCACCAGCGCTCCCAGATCCACCGCAGCCAGGGAAGAAAGCCCGCCCCCGAGCTTGCCGAAAGGAGTGCGTACCGCACTCACGATGACCGTGCGGCCATTATTTGTCGTCGACATCGTCGTCAAACTACCTCCTGAAACGAGCCCCCGTGCGCGACCGCCGTGCTGCGCAACCGCGTCCCGTTTGACTTCTCGGGCCCGCCCCCTGCAAACCGGGAGCACCCTCGAGTTTACCACCGGTGGCATGCAAGCGCCTCCGTAGCGCCAGCGGGTCCGCCGGTCTCAGGGTCTCCCCGTGGCGTCAAGCGACCACCGGTCAGGCGCCCGCGTGCAGGCCCAGGATGTTGTCGTCCGCGTCGAGGATCTCGGCCCACCAGCCGTAGAACTCCTGCTTGGGGGCTTTGTTGAACCGGACGCCGCGGGCCTCGAGGTCGGCACAGACCTTCTCGAAGTCACCTGCCACCTCGAAGGGGGCCGCGATGCCCTTGCCGATCAGTTCGGGCATCCAGGCCGGGTTGCCCCTGGAGATGAGGGTGACGCGGGTCTTTCCACCCGGCGGGGTGAGCTCGACCCAGCGGGCACCAGGGCCCATCTGTGCGTCCGTGGTCTTGGCAAATCCGAGCTGGTTCACGTAGAACTCGATGGCGCGATCCAGGTCGTTGACGTGGATCGAGATGAAGCCGACGTGCGAGATTCCGGCGCGAGTCGTGGTTTCGGCCACGGGAGTCCTCCTCGAAGAGTTGGCGGGTCTTTCCGGCTTCAACTATAGCGAAGCTTCGCCCGCCCGCAGGAGGATCCCCGAGAGACGGCCACTCGGAAGTCTCCCGAGCGGAGAAAACCGGGGCCCGTTTGACTCCGCGAGCCCGCTCCCGTCAAACCGGGCAGACCCTAGTACTGGGTACTGCCGGTAACCGTGCCCGGGACGGCCGCCGTACCGGTGCTCGAGTAGCTCGGAAGCGTCGTCTGCTGACGCCAGTCGTAGGAGCGCTGCATGATGTAGCCCTGCGATCCGACGACCAGGCCATCACCCTGCGGCAGCACGTCGATGCCGTTGAAGGTGGGGCTGAGGTTGTACTTGAAGTACGAGTTGTCGATGGTGTAGGTCGTCCCGTCGAAATCGAGGAAGTTGCCATACACGGCGTTGATCGGCGACAGCGGGAGCCAGACCTGGGGATTGACCGTCTGACCGACGATCCAGCCCTGGCCACCCCCCAGCATCGCGACACCGTTGAGCGGAACCTGAGCGAGGTACTTGACCTGGCTGTCGGCAGCTGACATCCGCGTCCAGTTGCTCCAGGTGAAGAGATTCTGGCCACGGGAGTCGTACTTCATGACGAGGCCCTTGGGAACGTCGAAGCCATTGCTGCCAACCGGGCTCTCGTACTCGCCGACCGCGTAACCCTGCTGCTGGTTGAGCATGCAGATGGCACGCAACTCCCCGGTCTCGAAGAGCCCGGTGGTGACGGGCAACCGGTTCTTGGACCAGGAACTGCCGTCGTAGTGCAGGATGACGGGCTCGTTGTCGTCTTCGCCGACGGCCCAGACCTCGTTACCCATCATCTGCACCGCGTTGAGGCGCCCGCTGTCCTCGACCGAGGTATCGCGCTGCCAGCCCTGGCCGGCCCAGTGCATGATGAGAATCTTGCCGCTAGCATCGTCGCCGACCGCCCAGGCGTCGGACCGATCGGCCACGGCCACGCCTCGGAGCTCGCCCGTCGCCTGGATGGGCATCGGAACCCAGACGCCATTGGAATAGGCATAGGCGACGCACACTCCGGTCTTGCCGGGAGGCGCCTCGGAGCCGACCATCCAGCCGGTCGAGGGATCGGAGAAGTTGATGGCCCGAAGGGTCGTGCCCTGATCGAAGCCCTGCCCCTGATAGATCTGCCACTGGCCGCCCAGGTAGTGCAGCACGGTGCCCTGGGCACCCACCGCCCAGGCCTCGTTATGGCTGATCACCTTGCCGGCGTAAAGATCGGCGTTGGTCGGCGATGCGACCTGCTGCCACGAATAGACGGCGGGCGTGATCGTGACCGCGGCCTCGGCGGACTTGCCGTCGAGAGCGATGCTGACGTTGGTCGTCCGCGGCGCCGTGGGAGTGAATACACCCGTGTAGTCGACCGTCCCTGCAGCCGGATCCCCGACCGACCATTGCACCAGCTGCGGATCGTAGACGGTCTGGCCATTGGTCAGCTTGACCGTGGGGGTGAACTGCTGGGTCGATCCGACCGAGATCGAGACCGAGGCGGGGGAGAGCATCAGGCTCTCGACTCCGACGCCAGGAGGCAGGTGGTGGACCGGCGTGGTCGGGTAGTTGGACGTCGAGGCTCCGGTCGTCCCGTCAGGGATGGCAGCCCCTGGCGCCTCTCCGCACGCGGAAAGGAGCATGGTGGCGGCGACGGCGCCTGCCAGATAGCTCCTCGGGATCCTCATGGGTGGCTCTCTACCTCCTGCATGGACCTATAGGTTTTGAGCACAGAAATCTGACGTTAAAATCCGAGTAAGCATCGCCCAAGCGGGGTCTCAGCCCGAAACCGCCCTAGCTCCGGGAGCGCCCTGGTTGGCCCGGCACGGACACCAGCCTGTCGATCGCAGCGCCCGCCTGACGGACGATGCGGGCTGGCGTGGCCAGGCCGTTGACCAGGCGAGCCCACGACAGACCGAACCCCGAGACGGACTCGGGGGTCGCGTTGGCCATCACGGCCACCGAGCCAAGGAAGTCGCCGGGATTCTTCCGGGCGGCCCTGGCGACGTTCACCACGGTCTCCAGGGTCTGGCCGGGGTGGCTGGTGAGGTTGCTGACCACGCTCGAGCCCAGGTAAGGCATGAGCTCGGCCATGTAGCGCTGGCTCGTCACGGGATCCAGATTGCTCGCGACCGTGAACATCGTCTTGTTAAACCAGAACCCGTTGTCCTTGGGCCACACCCCCAGGTCCTGACAGATCTTGAAGACGTCGACGGCTTGCTTGGTCAAGGTCGAACCCTTCCCCGCCTGCGCGAAGTAGGAGGAAAGAGCCTGCGAGAGCCTTGCCTGCAACTCGGCGGGCGGCACGGTGGAGGTGATGCGATCGGCGTTCCGGATCATGAGCTGGGCCACCGCATCGGGGTTGCAGCTGAGCAAGGAGAGCAGCAGCTCGCTCATCTCGAGCTGCTGGGGACCGGTGAACTC
Organism: bacterium; assembly: GCA_021781555.1. GTDB lineage: Bacteria > Cyanobacteriota > Sericytochromatia > S15B-MN24 > VGJW01 > JAJXWQ01. The sequence continues at coordinate 19,389 of JAJXWQ010000006.1, read as the reverse complement.
GCCCATGGCGCCCATGTCGATGTACTGGATCCGCTTGGTGCTCGGATTCCAGAAGACGTTCCCGGGATGAGGATCCGCGTGGAAATACCCTCCGAAGATCTGCCGGAACATCGAGCGCAGGTAAGCCATGCGCGCCTCCTGCTGCTCGGCGACCGGAAGGCTGTCGATCTTGGTGAGCGGGATGCCTTCGGCCTGGTTCATCACCAGGACGTCACCGTTCGGGCTTACATGGCGCACGTCGACGCCACTGAAGCCGGCGTGCTCGTAAGTCTTGGCGAACCGTGCGGCATTGCTGGCTTCACCGCGGAGATCGAGCTCTTCCAGGACACCCTTGCGGAAATTGTCGAGATACTGCTCGGTCTGGAGCTTCTCGTCGGCCGAGAGCCCGGAGTACTTGGCGTAGTTGTCGACGAGGCTGCGCATGAAGCGGAACTCCTGCTCGACCGAGGCCGGGGTTGCCGATGGCTTGCGAAGCTTGATGACGACGGTCCGGCCGGTTTCGAGATCCGTGGCCTGGCGCACCTCGCCGATGGACGCGACGCCGAGGACCTTGCCCAGCTGATAGCGCACTCCCCCGATCCGGTAGATCCCGCGGGCCACGTCCTCGGGGGTTTGCGGCTCCTGGGACAGCAACGCGTCGAGCGCCTCCCGCGGCATCTCCGGCATCTGGCTCCGGCTGACCTTGAGCACGTCCGAGAGGCCCGGAGGAAGCGTGTCGGCCGAGCCGTAAACCTGCGCCAGCTTCGTGAATCCCGGGCCCATGGCATCGAGCAGCATGGCCACGCGCCCCTCGGCTGAGGCCGCAAGGAACCGTTCGTTGGTAAAGAGTTGGCCCACGGCGGTCGTCCCTGCGTCGGCCCCGGTAGACCGGGCTGCCAGCGCGGCCGCATCGACCTTCGACCCAGCGAGCAGATCCGGCTTCATGACCAGGCCCAGCAGCGACTTTTGCTTTTCGGGTCCGAGCTCCTCGACCATGCCGCGGAGATCCGCCGGGAGATCGTCGATTGGCCCCTGGATCGCCTGCTTCAGCCACCCGAAAACCGCACCGGTCGGCACGGACGGCGTCGCGGCAGGCGCCGGAGCCGCCTTGGCATCCGAAAGTGCGCGCTCGATGAGGGCTCCGGCCCGAGCGGAGACACGATTGCCTGCCAGCAGCGGGAGTCCGATCATGGCCGCGTTCACCAGGGTGTCCCCGTACGCGTCGCCGGCCTGATCCACGGCCTTGCGAAGCGCCGCCGGATCACTGGCCGAGGAAGCCGTCTCGATCGCCCGGTAGATCGAGCGGCCGATTCCGTATCCGGCCATGGCCGTACCCGCGCCGATCAGCACGGTGGCCACGGGAGCCGGAGCCAGCATCGTACCCACGAGCACGGCTCCCGAGGCCAGCGGGTGGTGGACGATCGCCCCGGCCATCTTCTCCAGGCTGTGCGCGACGCCCTCGGGAGCGTGCAGGACTCCATGACCCAGAACGTACGCGACTCGCCCCGCGTCGCTGGCCGGAACGCTCCCGGCTCTCGAGGCCTTGGCCCTTCTCGCCTGGCTCGCCGAAGCCGTGGGTGACCGCCTTGGCTTCGCAGGCACGCCGACGCGCGCAGCCTGATGCCTGCTCGGATCGATAGCCATCCGACGCCCTCTCCTCCGACTCTCCCTGCCAGGACCCGTCGTCCCGCGAGGGGGTCATCGGCCCGAGGGGACGCGGAATTTCCGGCTAGAGGTTAAGGACGGTCTAAATTCTATTCGGCGAGCACGCTCAAGCTCCGCTCGAGCGTCTGCTGGCGCCCCTTGAAGCGGACCGTGAAAGAGCCGAATGGCAGCTCCGAAAGGGTTGCAGTGGTCGTGAAGGGCGTCAGCATCTGGATCGCCATGCGCTTGTTGGCCCGGTGCCCGATGACGTCCACGGTCACCACCGAACCGCTGCGCTGGATCGCTGGCGCGTCCACCACCCAGGCCGGATCGGGCTTGTGCCCGTGAATCGTGTACACCGCGAGCTGGCCGACCGAGACCGTGGCCGGACCGGCGACCGAGTCGAGGTAAAGGGGCTGTTCGGACACGGCGGACGCTTTCTGACACCCGGTCCCCGCGACCACGAGGGCGAGGACCCAAGGGGAAATCCAGGAGATCGAAAAGGCCTTCATCGGTACGAGCCTCACGCAGGGCGGTTTCGAGCCCAGTTTACAGGGAAAGCGCCAAAGGCGTCATGGCGTGCGCCGACGCCAGAATCTCAGCGCCTGGCTCTCGCGGCCAGCCGCTCGCCCGCCCAGCGGGTCCGGATGTCGCGTGCCGCCAGGGCCGAACCCAGGAGGCCAGGGACCCGCGGATCCCGGCCCGAGACCTCGTCCAGAGCCCGCACGGCCTCGGACCAGTGGCCCCGTTCGACGATGGCATCGAGCAGACGGCCCGACGCGCTTGCCGGAGTGCGGACGAGCACGTCCACTGCCGCGTCGCGCACGGCAGGCCACCGGGATACCAAAGCTGGCACGGCCAGCTGCAACCCGCGCGGCCGGGCCAGCCAGCCGAGGGCCGACAGCGCCGCCAGTCGGAACTCCGGATCCGCGTCGCCAGCACCGTCGGCCAGCAGGGCCCAGTCGCGGGCCAACCCGGGCCGGCCCGCGTCACGCCGAACCAGGTCACCTCGTGCCCCTGTTCTTGACCCGGAAAGCGTCGCCTGACGGATGGCGCTGGCCGCGAACCAGGGGCGGACCTCCGGATTGGCCGTGAGCGCCGCGCGCTGCAGGGCCAACCCGACCTCCGCTCCGGGCACGGCGGACAGCGACACCGCAGCCTGGATCCGGACGTCGCGGTCGGGATCGCGGATCGAGCGCAGCAGCGCCGCGATGGCGGCAGGGGACACCGGGCCCCGCCCGACCAGGCGTGACAGGGCGGTTGCGGCCGGCCCGCGCTTGCCCGGATCCTGCGACTCGAGCAGCATCGCGATGTGGCTCGCGCTGGTCGCCCCCCCGAGCTCGGCAAGACCCAGTGCAGCTCCGGTCGATCCGGCCTCGACATCGTGCTCGAGCGAGCGATCGGCCCACGGTACGCCCGAGCGCCCCAGCGCCACCCGCGCAGCCTGAGCGACAGAGGGATCGGCGTCCCGCGAAAGCGCGAAGAGCTCGCCGGATGCGCGTCCGTCGGCCAGGGCCCCCAGGGCCTCGGCCACCGCGGCCCGGACCAGCGGATCCCGATCCCTGGCCGCCTTCAGGAGGCCCCGCAGGGCACAATCGATCGGCGGACGCGCTCGCGAGGTCCTGGCCGCCAGGTCGGCATCCGTAAGCACGCCCACCCGACCCCACGCGCCACAGGAGGTTTCGGCGGCCCTGGCCGAAGGCGAGACCGCGAGATCGGCCAGGGCCCCGGCAGCAGCCGCTCGCTCCAAGGAATCCGAAGCAGCCAGGTCCTGCACGGCGATCGGCACATCCGCCGCCGTTCCCAGCTTGCCGAGCGCCGCCAGCGCCGCACTCGCAACCGCGGGATCGGGGCTGGCCGCTAGCTGGCGCAGACGATCTCGCATGGCAAAGGCCCCGATCGCCACCAACGCCGGAGCGGCACGATCCTGACCGGCCAGCAGCGCCTGCTTTCCCGCCAGAGCTTTCAGCAGCGGCCCGGCTGCCGACGGATCGCCGACCTCACCCAGGGCATCGGCCGCCAGTCCTCGCACCTGGCCGTCCGGATCGGCCAGGGCGCGAACGAGAGCGGGCACGGCAAGCGGATCGCGGGACGCTCCGAGCGCCACGACGGTGGCCCGGCGCAGCACCGGATCCGGATCGCTCACGTCGCGGGACCACTGCGCCAGTGTCGCCGCGTCGCTGGCCCGCCCTGCGGCCCGCGCCAGGTCATAGAGCGCATCGACGTTCGAGGCCCCGCCCCCGACGAAGGCGGGATCGGCCAGAGCGCGGCGCAGGACCGGACTGCTCGTCGCGCCGCCGATCTCCGCGATGGACTCGAAGGCCGCCCTGCGCAAGACGGAATCCCCGGATGCCGTGACCTGCCACAGTGCCTCACTCGCCGCGGGATCCCGGAGCTCCCCGAGCGCATGGGCGGCGGCGACGCGGACCTCCTCCTGGCGATCCGAAAGGGCGGCCTCGAGCACCGCCAAGGCGGCGGGATCGCCGATCAGCCCGAGCGCCTGGACGGCCCGCACCCGCACCGTCGGCTCGACATCGCGCACCAACGCGGCGAGGAAAGGCTCGCCCCCGGGGTCCCGGGCAAAGCCGAGCGCCAGCGCAGCTTGGGCGCGCAGCCCCGCGTCCGAAGACCGGGTGCACAGCCGCAAGGCGGGCGCCGAGAGCCCGGATGCGTCCTGGCCGAAGCGGCGAGCTGCGGCGAAGAGGATGGGATCCGCCAGGGAGAGGGGATCCGCGGCTCCCCCCGGACCGAGGTCCAGAAGCGCCAGGAACTCCGGGTCGACGCGCAGGGCCTGCGCTCCGGCCCGCGAGAGTCGCTCCCACACGGGCACTGGCCAGATCCGGCCGGAGATTCGATCGGCAAGGGCATCCTCGGCACGATCGTCCCGGCCGGCGAGCCGTTCCAGGCGGAGGATCCCCGGGATTCCGGCCGGGACCGGCCGCTTTCCCCTGTGCAGGCGAATCCGGTACCCTGCGGCAGACGCAAGCTCGGGACCCCGAGCCCGAACCCCGGCCTTTCGCGCCCCCGACGCAGGGGGGCAAAAGGCCGGCGAGGCCAGGAGGACCAGCGCCGCCAGCACGAAGCTGACTGCGGCTCCCGGAGCCCTTGATTGCACGCCCGATCTATACCAAGCCACCCGGCCGACTTAACCGGGTGCCCGCTTTCATTAAATTTTTGGCCCTTCTCGCCCTCGGGGGCCCCGATTGTTAAACGCAGCAGGAGCGTGCCCGACCCGGAGCACCCACAGCGGTCTCACCCGGACAGGACCGGGCCCGAAAAGCCGAACGGGGCCCGCAGGTCTATGGCGCGTGTCGGACGCCGCTGCGGATGCCGCGGATGATCAACAGGAGCACCACGGCGCCGACGAACGCGACCAGAATGCTCCAGGGATTGAAGCCCGTGACGCCGACCCTTCCGGTCAAGTTGAAGAGGATCCCGCCGATGAACGCACCGATGAGCCCCGCGGCGAGGTCTCCCAGGATTCCCAGATCGGAACGCGTAGCCAGTCCGGCCAGCCATCCGGAGACCAGCCCGACCCCCGCCCATGCCAACCAGGTCATCGCCCGCCAGCCTTTCTCGCCTTGATTCCAGTCACCTCCGCGCTTGCGGCCCTAGGCCTTTTGCAGTTTGAACGGGTCCCTCTGCGCGGTCGCTTCGCTGCGCAACCGGGCCCCGTTTGACTCCTCGGGCTCGATCCATTCAAACCGCGAGCACTCTAAAAGCGCCGAGAGCGCGTCGTGACGGGACATTCCGACCTCTCCAGCGTGAACCTACCTCCGCATTTAACAAACCGGAAGGACGGGTTGCCGATTTAACACTCTTGAACGCCTGGTTAGGTCGCTGTTGGGATAGGTCGGTAACCCGCTGGGTACATGGGGACCGGCATGGACGGGAAGGCGCATCCGGCGACCATCCGGAGGAGAGTTCTCAAATGACGGTCCGCAACATTCAGAGCATTCTGTATTCACCGCCGGCCGGCACCGTCCAGTCTGGCGGGATGAGCGACCCCAGCAGCAGTCCGCTCCAGGATTTCACCACCCTGCTGGCGTCGGAGATCACGAACGAAGATCCCGACAACCCGGTCAGCTCCACCGACATGGTCTCGCAGTACGCCCAGATCAATGCGGCGGTCGGGATGGACCAGCTGGCCCAGATGTCCCAGACCTACCAGGAGATGCAGACGGCCTCCGACCTCCTCGGCCAGACCGTCACGGTATCGGATTCGAGCGCGACCAATCCTGGCGCCACGGTCACCGGCAAGGTCGCAGGACTCAACTACTCCGGCAGCACACCGGAGGTCAACGTCGACGGCACGCTGTATCCCCTGTCGTCGGTCACCCAGGTCGGGCAGTAGGGCAAGGGACGATTCTCGCGGCTCGCAGGCCGGGCCGCTCGGGACTTCGAAGGAGACGATCGTGGGAATGCGTACGGGCGCGATCAACGCGCTGTCAGGGGTCGACCAGTGGCTCGGAGTGCTGGCCGGGAACCTGACCGGATCCAACGTCAACGGTTTCCGCGCTCAGGACGTCGAGTTCAAGGATGTCCTCGCACAGCAGATCTCCGCGGGCTCCCCCGCGCTCCAGAACGGTGGCAGCGCCATCCCGCCGATGCAGGTCTCGGATAGCGGCGCCACGCTGGCGGCCGTGGAGACCGATTTCTCGCAGGGCTCCCTGCAGACGACCAACCAGCCCACGGACCTCGGCATTTCGGGCGACGGGATGTTCGTCCTGTCCAAGGTCGCGCACCCCACCAGCCTCAAGGATCTCGTGTTCACGCGCAACGGGAGCTTCCACTTCGACTTCCTCACGACCGGAACCACCATGCCGGACGGGAGCCCCGGGACCGTCGGGACCTACCGACTGGTCAACCAGGACGGCCTCTTCGTGATGGGGATGCAGAGCGATTGGAACTCGGCCTACAAGTCCAACGCCGCCGCCAACCTGCCCGGGACGCCCGTCTACCCGAAGGAGGGCGCCTTCAGCGACAATACGCCCCTCAACAACCCGGTCTCCCAAGCCAGCAACGTCCAGGGCATGTTTGGCACCGGCTTCCAGTTCCGGCCCATCGAGATCCCGTTCCAGAGTCCCAACAACCAGGGGGAGACCTCCCTGAACACCGATTTCACGCCCAAGTTCGACGCATCGGGCTGGGTCACCAACAGCTCGGAGAACTCGGACGCCCCGGCCGCGCCGACTTCGACGGCGGCCAATCCCGTGCATCGCGTGGCCTTCGTGGCGATCGCCAAGTTCGCGGATCCCCAGGGCCTGATCAAGGATGGCGGCAGCACCAACTTCGACTGGAATCCCGTGGCCGGGCAGTTCTTCCTCGGAGTAGCCGGGCATGCGGACGCCTTCACCACCCCCACCGATCCCAATTCGGCCCAGGTTCCGACCAACGTGGGCGCGACCAACACGATCAACCCCGGCACCATCGAGGTCTCGAACGCCTCGGTCAACACGACGCTGCCCGAGCTCACGATCGCCCAGAAGTCGTTCAGCGCGGACGTCAAGATCGTGCAGATCGGCAACGAGATGATCGACGACATCAACAACCTCGTGAAGTAGTCCCGGAGCCGTAACCCCAATCACGGCGCGGACCTTGGGTTTGGAGTAGGCTAGGGCCGTACGCTCCTGGAGAGACGGGCGGCGCGCGGCGCCGCCATCCGAGGCCTCCTTGCCCGGCGTCGACCGCCGGTACCCGGGGTACATCCACCGCATGGACGAGCTGTCGTCAGGCAGCAACTCGACGCAGTTTCGGGCCCTTTACTATCTGGGAAACCAGATCGCGCAGGCCCTTACCGAGTTCGAGGACGAGGACCACGTCGCCCCGAGGGCCACGTGGTCCGTCTCGGGCATCGAGCTCTGGCCCTTCGCTCAGGTTGCCGAACGCTTCGCCGAGGGCGCCTTCTGGGGCGTGCTCCAGTACACCGAGCAAGCCGGCGGCGCCTTCTTGCTGCTGCTCGAAGACACCGCGCGCCTGCTGGTCGGGGCGTTGCCGAACCAGGCCGTATCGGGCGATCGCCTGGCCTTGCTGGACACCGTGCTGGCCCGCGTGACCGACCTCTTCGGCCAGGCCTGGTCGGACATCGCGACCCTCGAACCCCAGCTCGGCCTCTTCGAGGAGGCACCCTCGCTGCAGGACCTGCAGGAGATCTTCACCGGCCTCTCGGGGGCCACGCCGATGGCCAGCACCACCTTCCGCGTCGCCATTCCCGGCCAGGCCCTCGGGCGCCTCGTGCTGACCATCCCGCAGCCCTATCTCATCCCCCTGCAGCAATCGCTCGAGGCCGCGGCCGAGATGACCTTCCTCAACGGCAAGGATGATGCCATCGAGGAACGGCTCGACTTCCTCGGTGACGTGCCGGTCCCGATCCAGGTCTCGCTGGGCAGCACGGAGATGACGCTGTCGGAGCTCCAGAACCTCGAGGAGGCCGACGTGATCCTCCTCGACCAGCTGGTCACCACGCCTCTCGAGATCTCGCTCGGCGGCGCCAAGGTGCTGGGCAAGGCGGGGACGTCCCCGGATGGCATGCGCCGGGCCGTCCAGATCGTGCGCCTGGGGCCCGAGGGCTAGCCGATGGCCGAGGAGAGAACGCGCCGTCGACCCCGCCCGGGGCTGGGCGGGCAGCTCTTCGGGCTGATCCTCGGCATCGCGCCGCTGCTGCTGGTCATGGCAATGCTCACCCGCGGCGGAGCCGGGCTCCACGTCGTGGTGCTCGGACTCTGGTTCGTGGCGATCGCCGGCTTCCTGGCCAGCCTGGCCTACCACCTGATGTACCGCCGTTCCGTGCCCAAGAGCGTCATCTCGGCACCCTCCATCTGGAAGACGCTGCCGGTGGCGACCGGACTCTTTCTCTTCGGCCTGCTCAACCTCTGGGGCACGCCGGGGGGCTGGGCACTCCAGCTCACGCCCAACGCGATGGAGCACCCGCAGCGCTGGCTGCAACTGGCGGCCAAGCTCGCCCTGCACGAACCGGTGGTCGGCACTGCATCCGTCGCGGCCTTCAGTCCGTGGGTCCTGGCCCCCAACTTCTTCGGGGGAGCCCTCTGGGGCGCGCTGGGATACGCCACGGCCTTCGCCATCGGTGCCGGGCTGGCGTCGGCCCTGCGCAAGGAGGCCTTCGATCCGCGCCAGGAGCCATTCGGTACGGCCAGTTTCTGGCCCCTGCTGCGGACGCTCATCGGCTACTACTACGGCTGGGCACTGGGTTTCGGCTTCGGGTTCGTCATCATCTGGGCGGTCTCTGCCGCCGCAAGCGGCAGCGCGAGCCCTCCCGAGACGATCCTGGCCCTGCGCTACGCCCTGGGCGCGCTCCCGGATCCCAACCACGCCTTCACGATGGGGCTGGTCTCGGGCTCCTGGCTACTGGCGGGTGCGATGGTCTTTCTCGGGCGCGGCGACGTGACCGTCGCGTTCACCGATCCCAAGCCGGCGGAGAAAGAACCGCCGATGAAGGTCACGATCCCGCCGCTGCCCAAGAACGAGATGCCCGAACTCGACTTCGGCGCCCTCGTGGCGGAAACCGAGCAGCTGGCGTCCTCGTTCGGGCGGGATCTCCAGGCCCTCGTCCAGAAGATGGGCCTGACGGACGCTCCGCCGCCGGCCTTCACCCCGCCGACAGCGGTTGCGAACGACGACGAAGAGCCCGAGGTCGAGGCGGTCAACCTGCTCTCGGCTCGCAAGCCCGACTTCGATCTGTCCTTCGACCAGGCCCTGGGCCAGCTCTCGAGCGTCTACGTGCAGATCAGCGCCCGGCTGGGTCAGCTCGAGATATCGCTGGCGGACTGGCTGACGCTCGAAGAGGGCTCCTTGCTCGAGATGCCGAGGAATCCCGATGGCTCGGTCGCCCTCTGCATCAACGGCCGGACCGTCGGCCGGTCGAGACCGGCAGCCTACGAAAACCACGTCGCCGTCAAGGTCGTGAAGCTCGAGTCCGGGACGGTTGAAGCCCTGAAGGGAGGCGCCTCGTGACCGACCTCGAAAAGCAAGCCTACAGCTCGGTCCGCTTTGGCCCGCTGGGCGGTGCGGCCGGTGGTGGAGATCCCGTTCGCTCCAATCTCGACCTGCTGCGCGACATCCGGCTGACGGTCACGGTCGAACTCGGCCGCACCAGCCTGCCGCTGCGCGAGGTCATGAAGCTGGTCGAGGGTAGCGTGATCGAGCTCGATCAGCTGGCCGGCGATCCCGTGCACGTCTACGTCGCCGGGAAGGTGGTGGCCGACGGGGAGGTCGTCGTGCTCGGCGCCAACTTCGGCATCAAGATCACGCGGATCTACCAGTCCGAGCTGTCGGGAGCCCTCAGTTGATCGCCTTCGCCGCCGCAGCGTCGGGCCTCCTGGCCGCGGCAGCCGGCACGCGCCAGGGCTCGTGGCTTTCTGCGGCCAGTTCCAGCCCACTGAACTCGGGCATTCCCGATATCGGGCTGGGGCAGTACACGCTCAACCTCCTCGGGGTCGTGGTCGTGCTCGGGCTGCTGGCCTATGTCGCCGCCCGACTCGGCAAGGGACGCCTGGCGCTGCCGGGGGGTCTTGGATTGCGAGCGCGCGACCTGCGGATCGACGAACGCCTGCCGGTGGATCCCCAGCGGTCGATCATCGTCGTGAGCCACGGAAAGCGGAGATTCCTGGTCGGCATGACGAACTATTCGATCAACACCCTGGCCGAGCTCGATCCGGGCCCAGACTTCGAGCAGTCGTTGCAGCAGGAGGTGCGCGGATGATGGCTACCCTGGAACGCCCGCTCGCCCGGGAGGTCGCAAGGTGACGGCACTCCTGGCACCGATGTCCGCCGCGGCCGCAGCTCTGCTGAACCAGATCGACCTGCGGGCACCGATCGACCATCCGGGCCTGACGACCCCGATGCAGCTCATCATCTTCATGGCCATGCTCACGATCCTGCCATTCCTCTTGATCATGACCACGAGCTTCGTCCGCACGGTCATCGTCTTCAGCTTCCTGAGGCAGGCCATGGGAACCCAGACGATCCCGCCCAATCCGGTGATGATCGGTCTGGCCCTGTTCCTGGCGATCTACACGATGAACCCGGTCTGGACGTCCATCGACCACAACGCCATCCAGCCCTACCTGCACCGCCAGATCGATCAGGCCACGGCGATCTCCGACGCGGTCAACCCCCTGCGGGACTTCATGATCCGCCAGACCGACGAACACGAGCTGGCCTTCTTCGTGAGGCTGACGCACGAACCCGACCCCAGAACCCCGGCGGACGTTCCGATGCAGGTCGCCATCCCGGCGTTCATGATCAGCGAACTGACGACCTCGTTCAAGATCGGTTTCGTCATCTACATTCCCTTCCTCGTGATCGACCTGGTCGTCGCCAACGTCCTGATGGCGCTGGGAATGAGCATGCTCCCGCCGCAGATGATCTCGACCTCGGTCAAGATCCTCATCTTTACACTGGCCAACGGCTGGCACCTGATCGCACAGGCCGTCGTGTCCTCGTTCCGGTGACGATCTGATGGCCCAGCCACGAACTGCCCGAGCACCGCGAAGGGACGCCAGATGAGCGACGTAACCGTCATTCACATTGCCCAGCAGGCCATCATCATGATCATCGTCATGAGTGCGCCGGTCATCTTCACCAGCTTGCTGGTCGGCTTCATCGTCGCCCTCATCATGACGGTGACGAGTATCCAGGAGCAGACCCTCTCCTTCGTGCCCAAGACCCTGGCGGTTTTCGGGGTCCTGCTGGCCACCGGACCGTGGCTGCTGGCGACGCTGGTGGGCTTCGTCAAGGAACTCTACGGGTCCATTCCCAGCCTGCTGGGGCACTAGACCTTGAGCGAGGCTTGGGAGCAATCTGCGCTGGCCCTGCTCGGCCAGGCGGCACCGGTCTTCGCGCTCATCATGGTTCGGACGATCGGCGTGTTGCAGCAGGCGCCCATCATCGGGGCGAAGACGGTCCCGGGGATGGTGCGCGCCGGCCTGGCCCTGGCACTGTCGCTCGTGTACTTCTGGACCCTCAAGACCGCCCCGGCCGTTCCGCACCAGCTGCTGGCCTTCGTGCTGGCGGCTCTGGTCGAGTTCGGGACGGGCTACCTCTTCGGAATGGCCGCGATGATCCTCTTCTACGCCTTCCAGGCCGCCGGAGAGATGGTTGCGACAGCCACCGGACTCTCGATGATGACGACCCTCAACCCCAGCATGCACATGCAGACGACGGCGGTCGGCAACCTCTTCTTCTACCTGTCCCAGACGGCGTTCCTGGCCATCGGGGGCGAGCTATGGTTTCTTTCAGCCTATTACCAGACTTTCCAGCTCGTGCCCCTGGGCGGGTTCCAGCTGAACCTCGACGTCTGGAATCACGCGGGCAACATCGTCCTGGACTTCTTCTACATCGCGATCCAGCTGGCCATGCCGGCGATCGTCGTCATGTTCCTGGTGGACTTCGGCCTCGGGATCATCAACCGGGCCGCCCCGTCGGTTTCGAACATCTTGCAGATCGTCATGAACGTCAAGCCCACGGTGGGCTTCGTCCTCATGGCCTTGATGGTCCCGAATGTCGTCTCGGCGGTCGGTCAGTGGTCCGACCGGCTCCTCCTGGAAACCCAGGCGCTCGTGCTGGCGCAGGTCCAGCCGACCCCGGCTCCGACGCCCACCCCCAGCCCGCCGCCGGGGCCGTGACCGGGGGGTAGGCTCCCTCGCAAAGCTCGGGCTGTGACTTGAGAGGGGCCGCTGCCCCTCTCTCGAATTGAGGCCCGAGCCCGGCTCGATGCCGGCTCGGGCCTCAAACGAAGCCTTACGCCAGGGCGTTCACGTTCTGCCCGGTCCCGGGCGGCGAGATCATCTTGAGGATGCCCTCGCCTTCGATCTTGGCCGCATCCTGGGCCTTGACCTGGACCGCGATGCCCGTCTGGCTCGAAGCCACCAGGGCTGGGCTGACTCCGACTGCGGAAACCCCCATGTTCGAGACCTCCTTGCCTTGAGCGGGGAAATACGGCGAGATCCCGTTCCCGCCATGAAATCTTATTCCCTGCCGACCGACCGATCTGGCCGGGGACCATGCGTTATGTTGCGCCCGTTGGCCCGATCCGCCCCGGCAAAGCCTCAGCGGATCGCGGCGCCCTGCGGGACCAGCAGGCTGCTGGCCGTCATCTGGGGCGGCTTGTCGAGCCGCAGCAACTCGAGCAGCGTCGGAGCGACATCACAGAGCAGCCCCTCGCGCAAACCAGCCGGATATCCGACCAGCAGCGTGGGAACCGGGAACAGGGTGTGCTCGGTGTGCGGCTGGCCGGTCCGGGGATCCAGCATCATCTCGGCATTGCCATGGTCGGCCGTGATGAGGGCCGCTCCCCCCACCTGCTCGACCGCCCGCACCACGCGACCGACGCACTCGTCAACGACCTCGATCGCCCGGATCGCAGGCTCCAGCTTTCCGGTGTGGCCGACCATGTCGGCGTTGGCGAAGTTCATCACGATGAGGTCGGCGCGGCGCGCCAGGATCCACTCGACGGCGGTGTCGGCGACCTGGAACGCGCTCATCTCGGGCTGGAGGTCGTAGGTAGCCACCTTGGGCGAGGGGATCAGGACGCGTTCCTCGCCCGCGTAGGGTTTCTCGATGCCGCCGTTGAAAAAGAAGGTGACGTGGGCGTACTTCTCGGTCTCCGCGCACCGGAGCTGGCGCAGGCCCGCATCCGCCACGACCGGCGAGAGGATGCGATCGAGGGATTGCTTCGCGAAGGCGACCGGCAGGCCAAACGTGACGTCGTACTCGGTCATGCAGGCAAAGTGCACGTGAGGGCGAACCGGCCGCTCGAAGCCGTCGAAGTCATCCAGGGCGATCGCCCGGGTGATCTGGCGGGCTCGATCCGCCCGAAAGTTGAAGAAGATGATGCTGTCGCCAGCGGCGATGCGCCCGGCCTCGGCACAGACGGTCGGCAGGATGAACTCGTCCGTCTCGCCGCGCTCGTAAGCCATCTCCACGGCCCGGGCTCCGCTGGGCGCGTGGTACGGCGAGTCCCCCAGCACCATCGCGCGCCAGGCCCTCTCGACGCGATCCCAGCGCTTGTCGCGGTCCATGGCGTGGTAACGCCCCGACACCGTGGCGACCTGCCCGACGCCGATGCGCGCACAGGCCGCCTCGAGGGTCGCGAGGTAGCCTGCGCCGGACGTGGGCGGGCGATCGCGGCCGTCCGTGAACGCGTGGATCCAGACCGTGGAGACCTCGCTGCGCCGGGCCATCTCGAGGATGGCGATCAGGTGCTCGATGTGGCTGTGGACACCGCCATCCGATACCAGGCCCATCAGGTGCAGAGCCGTACCCCGGGCACGGGCGTGGATCATCGCCTCGAGCAGGACCGGGTTGTCGAAGAAATCCCCATCGTGGATGGCCTTGTCGATCCGCGTCAGGTCCTGGTAGACGATCCGGCCGGCACCCATGTTGAGGTGGCCGACCTCCGAATTGCCCATCTGCCCGGGCGGCAGACCGACCGACTCTCCCGAGGTCGGGATCTGGCCGTGCGGATAGGTGGCGATCAACCGGTCCAGGTGGGGCTTGCGCGCCAGCTTGATCGCGTTGGCCGGCGCATCGGGATCGGGATTGATGCCGAAACCGTCGAGGATGATCAGGACGATGGGAGACTTGTTCATGCTCACCTCAGGCAGATCGGAGCTCCGGAATCCACTCGATGCACCGGGATGTCCAGATCTTCTTCACTTGGAAGGAATCCCCGGCGCGGTCGCTGCGCGGCGCAACCGAGCCCCGTTCGCCGCCTCGGGCCGATCGCTTCAAACCAGGAGCACCCTAGGCAGCCCCGGCGCCGCGGAACTCGACGAGCTGGGTGAAGGACACGGGATCCAGGGAGGCCCCGCCCACCAGGGCGCCGTCGATGTGTGGCTGGGCCATCTGCTCGGCGATCGTGTCGGGCTTGACCGAGCCACCGTACAGGATGCGCACGTCGTCGGCCGGCCCGGGGCCCATCTGCCGCGCCACGGTCTCGCGGATGATGCCGCACACGCGGTTGGCCTCCTTGGCATCACAGGTCTTGCCCGTGCCGATGGCCCAGATCGGCTCGTAGGCGAAGCAGAGAGTTCCGGCCTGCTCGGGCGGCACGTTGAGGAGGGCGCGCTGGACCTGGACGATGATGACGTTATCGGTGAGCTGCACCTCGCGCTCCTCGGCCCGCTCTCCCACGCAGACGATGGGGATGAGTCCGTGAGAGAGCGCGGCATGCAACTTCTTGTTGATGCTCCCGTCGCTCTCGCCGTAATACTGCCGCCGTTCGGAGTGGCCAATGAGGACGTAGCTGCAGCCCGCGTCGGCCAGCATTCCCGGAGCGACCTCGCCGGTGAAGGCTCCCGACTCGTGGAAATCGAGGTTCTGTCCGCCCACGTGGACCGCGGTGCCGCCCAGATCCTCCCGCAGCGCGGCGATGGCCGTGAACGGCGGGCAGAGGACGACGACCGGATCCCGTCGGGACTTGACCGAGGCGGGCAAGCGGCGGACGAACTCCCGGGCCTGGCCGATGGTCTTGTTCATCTTCCAGTTGCCGGCAATGATTGGGACTCTCAATGTCACGACCTCGTCACGGCGCCGGCAGGTTCCGGTCGCCGAGGAATGGATGCAGTCACCGGGCGTTCGCGCATGGGGTCTCGATCACGAACGCCGGGCTTCCTGCTGGGAAAGCGCCGCCACGCCGGGCAGCACGCGGCCTTCGAGGAACTCCAGCGAGGCCCCGCCGCCGGTCGACACGTGCGTGACGTGCTCGGCCTCACCCGACTGCTCGAGGGCCGCCACCGAATCGCCGCCGCCCACCGCCGTCGTGGCTCCGGCGCGGGTGTACTCCGACAGCATCCTCGCCACCGCGAGCGTCCCCTTGGCGAAATCGGGGTGCTCGAAAACCCCCATCGGTCCGTTCCAGAGAATCGCCCGTGCGGATGCCAGGGCCTGGCGGATGGCCTCGATCGATGCGGGACCGATGTCGACCCCGATCAAATCGTCCGGGATATCCAGCCCCACCACGCCCGCGACCGGACCATCCAGACTGGGCGCCACGACACTATCCACCGGGAGCAGCAGCGGCACGCCCCGCCGTTCGAGGTCAGCCAGGATTTCCCGGGCCACCGGGATCTGGTCCGCCTCGACCAGCGACTTGCCCGTGGCGTGGCCCTGGGCCTTGAGAAAGGTGAATGCCATGGCCCCGCCGATGACCAGGCCATCGACCTTGGCCCCGAGGTGGCGAATGACGCCGATCTTGGTCGAGACCTTGGCGCCGCCGATGATCGCCCAGAACGGGCGCCGGGGTTGCTCCAGGATCTGCCCCAGGGCCTCGAGTTCCCGGCTCATCAAGAACCCGGCCACCGCAGGAAGGCAGTGCGCCACCCCCTCGGTCGAAGCGTGGGCACGGTGCGCGGTTCCGAAGGCGTCGTTGACGTAGAGATCCGCCAGCTCCGCCAGTTGACGGGCGAACGCAGGATCGTTCTTCTCCTCTTCGGGGTGGAAGCGAATGTTCTCCAGCAGCAGCACGCTGCCGTCCGACAGTGCGCTTGCCAGCCCGAGGACCTCGGGTCCGACCGAATCCGGAGCCAGGCGCACCGCCACTCCGAGCAACTCCGAGAGCCGAGCGGCGATCGGAGCCAGCGAGAGCTTGGGATCCGCCCCCTTGGGACGTCCGAGGTGAGAAGCAACGATCACGCGGGCCCCGTGATCCCGCAGGTAGCGCAGGGTCGGCAGCGCCGCCCGGATGCGCGTGTCGTCCGTGATGAACGGCGTCCCCGCGCCCACTCCCTCGGCTGGCACCGCCAGGGGCACGTTGAGATCCTCCCGCACCAGGACCCGCTTGCCGCGGAGGTCCGAGTCCGTCAAGGAATCGAGCCGACGAAAGGACACCATCAACAAGTCCCTCGCTCAAAGCGGCGGTTCACCTCCGGGAGGTCCCGGAAGTGAACGCCTGGATGCACGGTCAGCTTTCGGGCTAGCCCACGGCGACGGGAAGTCGCCGGCCCACGTAGACGCACAGGTCGACGACGCGGTTGGAGTAGCCCCACTCGTTGTCGTACCAGGACACGACCTTGACCATCCGCTTGCCGAGAACGACGGTCATGCCGCTGTCGACGATGGAGCTGTGGGGGTTGTCGATGATATCCGAGCTGACCAGCGGGTCGGTGCTGTACTCGAGGTACCGGCTGAGCTTGTCCGTTCCGGCGGCTCGCCGCAGCGCCTCGTTGACCTGCTCCTCGGTGACATCGGCCTTGACGTTGGCGACCAGGTCGATGACCGAGCCATCGGGAACCGGGCAGCGGAAGGAGATGCCGTGGAACTTGCCCTGCAATTCGGGGATCACCAGACCGATGGCCTTGGCCGCCCCGGTGGTGGTGGGGATGATGTTGGCGGCAGCGGCACGCGCCCGGCGCAGGTCCTTGTGTGGCAGGTCGAGCACGCGCTGGTCGTTGGTGTAGGCGTGGACCGTCGTCATCAAGGCGCTCTCGATGCCGAAGCTGTCGTTGAGGACCTTGGCCACCGGAGCCAGGCAGTTGGTCGTGCAGGAGGCATTGGACAGGATGTGGTGCTTGGCGGGGTCGTACTTGTCTTCGTTGACCCCCAGCACGATCGTGAGGTCCTCGTTCTTGGCCGGGGCCGAGATGATGACCTTGCGGGCGCCCGCGTCGAGGTGGGCCTTGGCCTTGGCGGCTTCGGTAAAGAGGCCGGTCGACTCGATGGCGATGTCCACCCCGAGCTGCTTCCAGGGGAGCTTGGCCGGGTCGCGCTCGGCAGAGATCGGAATGCGCTTGCCGTTGATCACGATCGCGCCGTCCGCCACGTCCACGGTGCCATCGAAACGCCCGTGCACCGAGTCGTACTTGAACAGGTGCGCCAGAGTCTCGGCATCGGTGATGTCGTTGATCCCGACGAACTCGAGATCGGGATTGCCAGCGGCGATGTGAAGCACCTGGCGGCCGATGCGGCCGAAGCCATTGATACCGACTTTGATGGCCATCCGTCAAAAACTCCTCGACTAGGGATCGTCAGCTAGAACCAGCAGCGGGAACCGACCGCCCCCTTGAAGATGGGCATGAAGGCAGGCTTCGCCAGCTCCCGTATGGCGCGCTCGCTGCATGCCGTGCGCCAGTCCGGCGGACCCGGCAATCGAGCCTAACAAGGCTACCACCGCGTCGTGGGCGGGTCAACGCCGAACTCGCACCAGGCTCGCGATCGCGCTCGAGGTCGAGCTCGCGCGATCCGGCGGATGCCGCCGCGGGGCATGCTCGACGTCCCCTTGCGGCGGGTATACGACGCGAGGAAGACGGACGGAGCGACGGTTGGGAACGACGACCCCTGGCTCCTGGAGCTGGCCAGAGGCTGGGCTCCGGATCCTCGGCTTGATCGCGCTGGTCTGCACGACGGCTTGCCAGGACCCCTTCGTGTTTCTCGCGCAGCAGGCCGAGCAGCTGGTGGCTCGCCAGCGTCCAGCCGACGAGCTGGAGGTTTCGGGTTCCGTGGCGTTGCCGCCCGGGATCACCCAGCTGCCGGTCGTCGCCGATTCGCGACCGCTGACCAATGCCTCGCCGCTGACCAACGCCTCGCCACTGACCAATGCCTCGCCACTGACCAATGCCTCGCCCTACCGCCTCCAGGACGCGTCGGGCCTTGGCTCCCACCACCCGGCCAATGCCACGGGTCAGGGGCTGGATCGCGGGGTCCTGGACCTGCCGCAGCTGCCGGTCCTCCTCGGCGATCATCGCGTCGCCACCACTCTGGTGCGGGTGGTGGATCCGACGACGGGTCGCGTCCTGCAACAGGCCCTGACGCAACCCGATGGCACCTACAGCCTGAGCTTCCGGACGGCCTCGGCTCCCCGCGGCCTGCTGATCGAGACGGTCATCGAGGGGCCCGACGGTCCGGTCGGCTACCTCGCGGCACCGCTGTGCACCGGCGAGCTCGCCGGCGCGGCGACGTCAGGATCGGCTACAGCCAGCGCGAGCACCGGCTCGGGGGGCCTCACGATCGACCTGGACGGGGGCTCCACGGCCTTCGTCTTCACGGCGATGGAACTCGCCGGGATGAACCGGACCTTCGACCTGGCCGACCTTGCCAGTCGCCAGAACGATTCGCTCGAGCGACTGGTCGCGCGCGTGAACGACACGGCCGCCGTGGCCGCCGCGACCCGGGTGGCGTCAGCCTACGGAGCTGACAGCGCCACGGACCTCGGCTCGAGCATGGCCGGGATCGTACAGGCGAGCTCGGAGCTGTCGCTGCGAGCCTGGCAAGGCTACCTGCGTTTCGGTTCCGATCCGCCGCGGAGCGTCACGGCCGAGGCGGTCCTGGCGGCCTTTCTGGACCGGATCGACCGGCAGATCGCCGCCGTACCGCAACCCACCTCCAGCGGCATCGATCAGGCGGCGATCGCGGCCGTGACCGGCGCGACCTACCAGGAAATCCTCACCGCGGCGACCACGGCGGACACGGCAGCCGCCGGGCCCGTTGCCCCGGGAGTGATCGATGCCGCGACCGCCTCGCTGCCCTCGGGATCGATCCCTCCCACCGCCCCCTTGCCGACACCGCTGGCGACCGACTCCATCATCTAGCAGCGTCGAAAGAATCGGGCCGAAGAAGTCAAACGGGGCCCGGTTGCGCAGCGCAGCGACCGCGCAGAGGGACCCGTTCCCGCTGCAAAAAGATACCGGGGCCCGGTTGCGCAGCGCAGCGACCGCGCAGAGGGACCCGTTCCCGCTGCAAAAAGATACCGGGGCCCGGTTGCGCAGCGCAGCGACCGCGCAGAGGGACCCGTTCCCGCTGCAAAAAGATACC
>JAJXWQ010000164.1 GCA_021781555.1 bacterium | reverse complement strand
TTCCCCGACCTCTGAGGCCTGAGGAGGGCCATATCGGCCCGAACGGGTATAATGGGCGAGCTGCCCGATGCCCGTTTTTTCCTCTGACTCCGTCAAATTCCTCGTCGTGGTGCTGGCCCTGATCGCCGCCGCGATGTTCAGCGCGGCCGAGGCCGCCTTGACGGGGCTCAACCGTGCCCGGCTTCGCCAGCGCATCGAGGACGGGATTCCGGCAGCACGCCTGGTGGGGCGCCTGGTCGCTCATCCGCAGCGCCTGCTGTCGACGATCCTGCTGGTCGGCTCGGCGGCCACGGTCGTCGTGGCCGTGCTGGGAGCCGATCTCGTGGTGCGCATGTGGCCACATCCCGGGGCGCTGGGGCTCGCGATCGCCATTCTCGTTCCGGTCGTGCTGCTGGTCGGGGAGGTCATCCCCAAGTCCCTCGCCACGACTCGCGCCGAGGAGGTCGCCGAGCGGCTCGGCCGGCCGGTAGCCTTCGTGGTCTGGCTGCTGCGGCCGGTGGTGGGCAGCGTCATGTTGCTGGCCGTCCCCATCATCCGGTTGCTCGGCGGCAAGGTCGTGACGGCTTCCCCGCGCTACACGGAGGACGAACTCCGCACCCTCGTCGAGATGGGTGAGGAGCAGGGAGCCCTCGAAGGCTCGGAGGCGAGCCTCGTGGCTTCCGCGCTCGACTTCGACGACACGCTTGTCTCGGCCGTCCTCACGCCGCGGGTCGACATCGTCGGGATCCCCGAGGAGGCCCCGGTCGAGGCCGTCCTCAAGCTGATCGCCGAGCAGGGTTACTCGCGTCTGCCGGTCTTCCGGGACACGATCGACCAGATCATCGGCATCTTGCACGTCAAGGATCTGCTCATCGCGCTGTCGCGTCGGGAGCCGATCGACCTGGCGCAGTGGATCCGGCCGGTCCATGCGGTGCCGGTCAACAAGAAGCTCCACGAGCTCCTGCGCGAGATGCAGGTGCAGGGGATCGAGATGGCGATCGTCAACGACGAGTACGGCGGGACGGCCGGCCTGGTCACGCAGGAGGACATCCTCGAGCAGATCGTGGGCGAACTGCGCGACGAGTACGATGACGAGGGCGACGCGATCCGGCCGCTTCGCGAGGGCATGGCGCACATCGACGGCACGACCAGCATCACCGAGATCAACGAGAGCCTCGGGCTCGATCTGCCCCTGGACGGCTACCAGACCATCGGCGGCCTGGTGATCAACTCCCTGGGCCGGGTGGCCAAGGTGGGCGATGTCGTGGATGCCGGCTTGGGGGTCAAGGTCACGGTCCGCGTCCTCAAGGGCATCCGCGTCCAGCAGGTGCTCGTCGAGTACCCGGCGGGTATAGACCCATCATCCTGAAGACCGGGCGAGCTAGCCTCGCCAGTGGTTCGAGAGTTCGAGGGGAGCCCAAGCAGATGCGTCGGATGCGCAGCATAGTCGTGGCGGCAGCGCTGGCCCAGCTGGTCGTGGCCGCACCCGCGCTGGCGGGCGAGCTGGCCCGAGCCAAGCAGATGATCGGTCAGCAGCGCTATTCCGATGCGATCCGCCCCCTCGAGAAGTTCACCCGGCAGTTCCCCGACGACCCGGAGGGCTGGAAGTTGCTCGCCTCGTGCTACGAGAACGTCTTCCCGCCCCGGGTCGAGGACGACAACCACGCCCTGACCATGGCCAACCAGGCCTACAACCTCAGGACCGGCATGCTCACGACCTTCCGCCACGTGGGGCCATCCTCCGAGTACGAGAAGCTCGTGGCGGACGATCCGCAGGATCCCGAGAGCAACCTGCTGCTCGCCCTGGCCTACATGGTCAACGATCGGGCCTTCGCCAAGGCCAAGCCGGTCCTCGATCATTTGGCCGAGCTCGGCGTGCCTGCGAATCTGGCCGATCCCTACCACGACGCCCTGGGCCTGTACGACCTGAGCGCCCACCAGTGGGATCTGGCGCGCAAGGAGTTCAACTCGGCGCTGCAGGGCGATAACAGCGAGCTTTCCCTGGCCTTCCTGCAGCAGGTCGACAAGGACGAACAGAGCGTGCAGGCCGCGGACCAGGCAGAGGCCAATTCCCCGGCCGTGCGCTTCAAGCAGCTCGTGGCTGGCGCGCAGGGCTTCGTCCAGCAAAACAACCCCGTCGCCGCGGTGGATCTGCTCCGGGATGCCCTCAACATCGAGCCGAACGATACGGGCGCCCAGAATCTGCTGGCTCAAGCCAAGCAGCAGGGAGCCCTCCAGCTCTACGACGAGGGCCGGCAGCTCGTCACGCAGAAGGACTACGCCGACGCCTACGACAAGTTCAGCAAGGCGATCGAGTTCGATCCGACCAACGCCAGCGCATCGATCGCCCTGGACTTCGCCCGCAAGATGCTGAACCAGCCCAAGGTCATCATGAAGCGCGTTCCGGTCTCGTCGTCCGGCGCCGGGGAATAGGGCGCTCTCGCCCGGGCACGATCGGGCACAGGGGGCCCGTTCGAACCAAGAAAGGCATCAAACAGAGGCCGGGAGGTTGCCCTCCCGGCCTTCAGACCGCGGGGAGCCCGCGCTACTTGTCGCGCTCGGGCGCCGACAGGGACGAATGGGCGGCGGCCAGGCGGGCGACCGGTACGCGGAAGGGCGAGCAGCTCACGTAGTCGAGTCCGATCTGGTGCGAGAACTCGATCGACGATGGATCGCCACCGTGCTCGCCGCAGATGCCGAGCTTGATCTTGGGCTTGACGCTGCGGCCCTTCTCGATGGCGGTCTGCATCAACCGGCCGACGCCGTCGCGGTCGAGCTCCACGAAGGGGCTGATGGGCAGGAGCTTCTGCTCGAGGTAAGAGAACAGGAACGAGCGCTCGGCGTCGTCACGAGAGTACCCCCAGGTCATCTGGGTCAGGTCGTTCGTGCCGAAGCTGAAGAACGACGCGCTCTGGGCGAGCTGGTCCGCGACCAGCGCCGCCCGGGGCACCTCGATCATCGTTCCGAACAGGTAGTCCACCGTCATGCCGCGAGCGGCGAACACCTGGGCGGCCACGGTCTCGAACTGCTTCTTGGCCGCATCGAGCTCGCCGGGATGGCCCACCAGCGGGATCATGACCTCGGGCAGCACCGAGATGCCGCGCGCCTTGAGATCGCAGGCCGCGTCGAGGATGGCGCGGATCTGCATCTCGGAGATCTCCGGGTGCAACAGGCCGAGGCGGCAGCCCCGCAGGCCCATCATCGGGTTGATCTCGTGGAGGTTATGGACCGTCTTGAGGAGCTCCTTTTGGGCCTCGAGCTGGGCGCGGTCGGTTCCGGTGGCCTCGAGTCGGGCGACCTCCTCGGTGAGCTTGAAGATGTCGGGCAGGAACTCGTGGAGCGGCGGGTCGAGCAGGCGGACCGTGACCGGCAAGCCGGCCATGGCCTCGAAGATCCCGGCGAAGTCGGCCCGCTGGAACTTCTCGAGATCGGTCAGGGCCGCCTGGCGCTCGGCGGGGGTCTTGGCCAGGATCATCCGCTGCACCACGGGCAGGCGGTCGGGGGCGAAGAACATGTGCTCGGTGCGGCACAGGCCGATGCCCTCGGCACCGAACTCCCGCGCCCGCCTGGCGTCCTCCGGGGTGTCGGCGTTGGCCCGCACGCGGAGGCGGCGGAACTCGTCGGCCCACTCCATGATGCGAGCGAACT
>JAJXWQ010000076.1 GCA_021781555.1 bacterium | reverse complement strand
ATGGCTCCCCCGCGCCTGCGGGGATGGACCGCAAGGCGGAGCCCCAAGCCTAAACCGGGGTAGGGCTCCCCCGCGCCTGCGGGGATGGACCGGATATCGTCGCGTTCCGCGTAACCTTCGCCTCGGCTCCCCCGCGCCTGCGGGGATGGACCCTCTTTTGCGTTCCGTCCAAGAGCGGCGGTCTCGGCTCCCCCGCGCCTGCGGGGATGGACCCGAGCTTGTGGGCGAGGTTCGCGCCGGCAAGAAGGCTCCCCCGCGCCTGCGGGGATGGACCGAGCGGCGGTCTCTACTTCAGCCGGGCCCTGGTGGCTCCCCCGCGCCTGCGGGGATGGACCGGTGCAAGAGCAGATCCTGTTCTACCTGATCGAGGCTCCCCCGCGCCTGCGGGGATGGACCGCGCCAGGACGTGGGCTTCTGGCTCACCTTCGCGGCTCCCCCGCGCCTGCGGGGATGGACCGGCCGCCTCGAGCCTCTGGCAGGCCGCCGAGAAGGCTCCCCCGCGCCTGCGGGGATGGACCCCGCGTCGACAAGCTGGCCCGTGATCGCAAACCGGCTCCCCCGCGCCTGCGGGGATGGACCCTGAAATCGAGAGCGCCGACTACGCCTACCACGGGCTCCCCCGCGCCTGCGGGGATGGACCTACTCTGCAACGCTCGCCATGGTACCCCTCCGAGGCTCCCCCGCGCCTGCGGGGATGGACCCGTCAGGGGCGTCACGCCCTCGTCCATGCAATGGGCTCCCCCGCGCCTGCGGGGATGGACCTGGAGCAGGGGACAAGTGTCCCGACCGCGAACAGGCTCCCCCGCGCCTGCGGGGATGGACCGCCGATAGCAGCATCGAGCCAGCGCGCCCTGCTGGCTCCCCCGCGCCTGCGGGGATGGACCCTCAAGATCGCCGGCGACAGGTTCCCGGACTTCGGCTCCCCCGCGCCTGCGGGGATGGACCCGTGGTTGAGCATCACCGCAGCGGCCTCGACGTGGCTCCCCCGCGCCTGCGGGGATGGACCCTTCGGATTTTTGTCGACCTCGACCAGGACGCTGGCTCCCCCGCGCCTGCGGGGATGGACCGGAGTTGCGTCATCACCCGCTGCACCCGGTTCGGGCTCCCCCGCGCCTGCGGGGATGGACCTACATCCTGGCACAGGGCAGTGAGTTGGTGATAGGGCTCCCCCGCGCCTGCGGGGATGGACCGGGCGCGAACTCGGTGTCTCCCTCGTCGTCCGCGGCTCCCCCGCGCCTGCGGGGATGGACCTGGCACAGGGGGCCGATCGCGATCCACACGCCAGGCTCCCCCGCGCCTGCGGGGATGGACCGTATTGCGTCCACAGGTCGCGCACCATGTCGTAGGCTCCCCCGCGCCTGCGGGGATGGACCGGGCTATAGCTGGGGCCAGGGCTACTACACGCTGGCTCCCCCGCGCCTGCGGGGATGGACCCGCTGATGCGTTTACTGCACGCTCGGGGAGTACGGCTCCCCCGCGCCTGCGGGGATGGACCGTGCATTGACGACGCGGTCGACAACCTCAGCAGGGCTCCCCCGCGCCTGCGGGGATGGACCCGGTGTCAGGAAGCTCTTTATATGGCATCGTAGGGCTCCCCCCGCGCCTGCGGGGATGGACCGGTACAAAGACGCCTCCGGCAGGGATCGTGCTTGGCTCCCCCGCGCCTGCGGGGATGGACCGCTGATACCAGCCAGTCCAATTGTCGCAGCAATGGCTCCCCCGCGCCTGCGGGGATGGACCAAGCTCGAGCCTCGAGACCTGCCGCTGACCGTGGGCTCCCCCGCGCCTGCGGGGATGGACCTCCTCGACATCGAGCGCGCCCTGACCGTCGGCAGGCTCCCCCGCGCCTGCGGGGATGGACCAGGAGCAGCCAGATCTTGATGTCGGCCCTCGAGGGCTCCCCCGCGCCTGCGGGGATGGACCTTGGCCGGCAGCCCATGCCTCAGTGCCGATGACGGCTCCCCCGCGCCTGCGGGGATGGACCGGACCTTGAGGCCCTCCTCCTGCGCGACGGCCAGGCTCCCCCGCGCCTGCGGGGATGGACCCGGAACGCGAGTATACCGACCGACCGACCGACCGACCGGCTCCCCCGCGCCTGCGGGGATGGACCCGCCGGACGCACGGTCAGCTTCTACTGGCCAGCGGCTCCCCCGCGCCTGCGGGGATGGACCCGGAACGCGAGTATACCGACCGACCGACCGACCGGCTCCCCCGCGCCTGCGGGGATGGACCCGCCGGACGCACGGTCAGCTTCTACTGGCCAGCGGCTCCCCCGCGCCTGCGGGGATGGACCCTGGATCTTGCCTGAGATCGACAAGCAGCGGGCGGCTCCCCCGCGCCTGCGGGGATGGACCTCCGAAACCGCAAGCTCATCTTCGTCGCGACCGCCCAAGACGGGTTCCTGCGCGCCTGGACACTCATACCGACCACGAATATCGCCTATCTCAACGCCCAGAGGTGGGGAAGGCTGATCGATGTCGGGGAGTGAGACCCTCCCCACGCAGCGGGGCGGGCGCCCGCGTGCGACCCTTTGGGGCTGCGTCCTGGATCGCGGCGAACCCACTTCATTGTACCCGCTCGAGGTGAGGGGCTGAAATGCCGCGCCTGACGATCCGGTTCGAGGGCGACGTGGGCGAGCAGCTCGGCGCCCTCAAGCGGCGCGTGCAGGATCGCAGTCGGCTCTTCCGCAACGTCGGCGAGTACATGCTGCGCCAGACGATCAACCGTTTCGACGCCCAGAAGGATCCGGACGGCAAGGCTCCCCCGCGCCTGCGGGGATGGACCTCCGAAACCGCAAGCTCATCTTCGTCGCGACCGGGCTCCCCCGCGCCTGCGGGGATGGACCTCATGGCATTCTTCAATCCCACGACGGCCAAAAGGCTCCCCCGCGCCTGCGGGGATGGACCGGTGTCGGCCGCCGCCGCCATCGATTCGACCCCGGCTCCCCCGCGCCTGCGGGGATGGACCTTCCCAGATCACGCAGCCGGCCGCATTGATGGCGGCTCCCCCGCGCCTGCGGGGATGGACCATGATGTCATTCACGGGCACCTCGACCATCTCAGGCTCCCCCGCGCCTGCGGTGACCCCGGTTCATGCATGAACCGGGCGCCATCGGGCCGGACTGGACAACCTTCTGTCGCTGGCCTATCCTCGGGTGACGCGCCGCCACGTGGTACCAAAGGCGGTCAGCGCCTGGATTCCGATTGCGTCCGTCCGCTCAAATCTCCGGAGCACGGGGTCGTGCGTTCGAATCGTACCAGGCGCGCTGATTTCAGCCGATCCGGTGGGTCCGTAGACCAGGGTTGCGTTCGCAGGCCTCCGCCTTGTTTACACCGAGCGCGGCTTCCTGTTACGCTGCTGCGGTGCGATACCTCCCGTTGCAGCGATGTCGCAGAGTGACCTGATCCGGCGGGTAGCCTCCCGGCTCGGCATCGGATGCGACGTCGAGACGACCGCGCCCCGCCTCTTTCGTTTCACCTACCCGAACGGAGTCATCCGGTACGTCCCGGATAGCGACTTCGCGGTGAACCGGGCGGCGTCCTTGGTCGTCTCCGATATCAAGCCCTGTGTTTACCGCTTCCTCGGGCAGGCGGGGCACGCGGTTCCCGAATACAAGGTCTTCTTCGCCGATTCGTGGGCCCGGGAATTCGGAATCGAGCGAAACCAGGCGACCGCTTCCGCCTTCGCAGCGGAGCTCGGTTACCCGGTCGTGGTCAAGCCGGCCAACTCTCTGCGGGGCCGCGGCGTCCAGCTCGCGTTCGCTCCCGGCGAGCTCGCCGAGGCCATCACGGGCGCCCTGGCGTTCGACTGCATGTTCATCGTCCAGCGTTACATCGCGGGCGAGGAGTATCGTCTGGTGGTCTTCGACAAAGCGGTGCGTCTCGCCTACCGGAAGGACCCCTTCGAGATCGTAGGAGATGGCCGCAACACATGCCAACAATTGATCGAGGCCAGTCTCGATGCCAGCCGCCGCGCCGGCATTCCGGCCGACGTCACGGCCGGCGATCCGCGTATCGATCCATTTCTCGCGGACCAGGGCCTGGCCCGGGACCTCGTACCGGAGGCGGGCAGAACCTGCCGTGTCGGCCTGGCGGCAGGGTTTCCGGCCGGTGGGCGTCTGGTCGAGCGCTGGAATGCCCTGCCGGAAGGCCTCGCCGCCGAGGCGATCGCCGTGGCGCACGCCTCGGGCTTGCGTCTGGTCGGGCTCGACATCCTCGTGGATTCATCCGGCACCTGCTACACCATCGATGTGAACTCTCCGCCCGCGCTGGAGGGCTACGCGGCGCTGGGATCCGGGCCGCGAGAGCGGACCGAGGCGCTGGTGGCCGACCTGCTCGGCGCGATGGGAGCGGAGGCTGCGGCCGTTTTGCAGGGGCCGGCATGATTCTGCCGTTTCCCCTGTCGCTCGTCGCTGCCGTGGCCCCGCGGCGCGGCATTTCGGTTGCGGTCGACGAGTTCCGCTACGCGTTGCAGCTCCGCTACCCGAGCGGCGCCGTGGGCCATGTTCGTGGGAGGGTTTTCGACCTCGATCTCTCTTCCGCATGCGCCAATGTCGTCTGGCGGCAGTTCAGGACCCATCGCCTGGCCGCGGCCGGGCTTCCGGTGCCGGCCGGGGATTTGTTTGGTTCGCCCGCGTTGCCAGATGGCACCGTGATCGCCCGGAATCTCGCGGAGATGTGCCAGTTCGCAGCGGCCGTTGGCTTTCCCGTATATGCGAAAACGCCGGCTGCAATCGAGGCCGCCGCATCGATCCTGGTCGATCGGCCGGAAGCCCTGGAGCAGGCGGCCGCCGGGCTGGTCGAGGCTTGGGGGGGCGTTTACGTGCAGGAGTGCCGGACGGGTCGCCCCGGCGGGGCGATCGTGCTGGACGGGGAAGCGGTCGTGACGTACGTGGGTCGACTGGAGCCAACCGACGCAGACGGAGTTGCGATCGCCAAATTCCCTGCCAGCTTGCGCTCCGCGGCCGGGGCCGCCCTGGCCGCTCTCGACCTCCGGTTTGGCGCGGTCGGATTCCTCTTGCCGCCAGGCGCGGATGATTGGGTCGTGCTTTCGGTGGATCCGGCGCCCGATCTCGGCGCCTTGTGGGCTGCCGGGGGAGAGCTGCAGGACGCAGTGGTCGACTTGATCGATCGCATCGTCGTGGCCATGGAACCGGGGTAGGGGCGCGAGGAGCTGGCAACCAGCTCTGGCCGGCACCTGAGGCCCTTGGCCCACGCGGCCTCCGGCCCTCCGCCCTCCCCGCGTGGCCGGCTTCCTTAGGCCTTTTGCAGTTTGAACGGGGCCCTCTGCGCGGTCGCTTCGCTGCGCAACCGGGCCCGGTTTGACTCATCGGGCTCGATCCATTCAAACCGGGAGCACTCTAGCAGCCCTTTCGAGGGATTTCTCGAGGGGCTTTTGAAAGGGCTTGACAGGACAGTCTAGGTAGACCTATGATGCATATCAGGCCTAGTTAGACCTATCTCCTCCCCCTCGACCACGAAAGGATCTCACATGCCCTGGCAGATCGATTCCAGCCACTCCCATATCGGCTTCTCGGTCAAGCACATGATGATCGCTACCGTGCGCGGCGAGTTCAAGAAGTACACCGGGAGCCTCGACCTGGATACGCAAGACCTCACCAGGTCGCGCATCTCGGGCGAGATCGACGTCACGAGCATCGACACGCGGGAAGGCCAGCGCGACGATCATCTCCGCTCCGGCGACTTCTTCGATGCGGGCAACCACCCGACCATTCGCTTCCAGAGCACGCGCATCGAGCGCGTTGAAGGAGACGAGTATCGAGTCGTGGGCGACCTCTCGATCCGCGGCGTCACCAAAGAGGTCGTCCTCGATGCCGAATACGCGGGTATTCACAAGGATCCCTGGGGTGGCACCCGCACCGGTTTCACCGTGAGCGGCACCGTCAACCGCAAGGATTTCGGCATGAGCTTCAACGCGGCTCTCGAGACCGGTGGCGTCCTGGTGGGTGACAAGGTCAAGCTCGAGCTCGAGATCGAGGCCGTGCTGCAGGAAGCTCCGGTAGCAGTGGTTTGAGGTCACCAGGTTCTGGTGCCCCGGCTGTTCGAGCCGGGGCACCAGAACCGCTCGGCGGCCCATCAGCAGGCTGCCACGAAACCAGGGATCCCGCACGATGAGGAACCCGGCTCCCTTGCGCGACACCTCGGAAGGTCACGGTGCCGTGACGGATCCCACCACCCCCTGGGGCCCGATTCCGGATGAGGTATCGCTGTTGCCGCTGTTGCGAGCGCTGCATGCCTGCTACACGGAGGTCCAGCGCGCCGGCGCCCGCCATATCGAGAGCTTGGGACTCACGCCGTGCCGCTTCGACGTTCTGGCCGCGCTCGGTGACACTGCGGGCATGACGGTCAAGGAGCTTGGCGAGCATGCCCTCATCACCAAGGGGACGCTTTTGCCGGTGATCGCCAGCCTCGAAGACAAGGGCCTCGCCCGGCGTGCCAAGAGCACGGAAGACAGCCGCCAGACCATCGTCTCCCTGACTTCCGAAGGTCAGGCGCTGTACCAGCGCACCTTTCTCGTGCATATCGACTTCATGCGCTCTTACCTGGAGCGCTTGCCGCTCGGCCATCAAGAACAGCTGATCAACCTGCTAGGTGAGGTTCAGAGCCTGTTTGCCTCGCCTGCGGGTTCTGGCGAGGCAAAGTCTCCGGCGGGCAAGGCACCCCGGAGGTAGCCGCCGGGCGCTCCCGCCGTGGCCGATGCTCTCGGCCGCCGGCGGCCCCCGGTTTGGCCGCGAGCTGGAGTGCTTTCGGCTGGCGAGGATCGGGACCCGTTCAGACTGCAAAAGCCACAGCCAGCCAACCTTAGTGCTTTGTTATCTTGGAATTAGGTTCAAGATAACCAATTACACCTTATTGACAGCCCATAGGAGAGTCGGTGGTAGGGAAACACTCTCAGCAAAGGGACAAGCCATGATCAGCGCGGATTTGCCGCTCGCCAGGCCTCTGGCCATGCCCACGGCGCCCGGTGCGGGCGGTGTCGGAGGTCTCTTCGGGAAGCTCGGAAGCGGGCTGGAGAATGCAGCCAAGAGCATCTTCGACAACGAGCAGGTCGCCACAGGCATCCGCGACGTGATGTCCTCGTTCAAAGGTGCCGGGGGTGCTCCGCCCGTGGCGGGAAGCGTGCCGGCCGTGGGCGATGCGATCGGCGCTGCGCCCGCTGTGAGCGCGTCTTCCGGCGCGGCTGCGCCCGCGGCCGATACATTTCTCAATGGTGGTCCCGTGCCGGCGGCTCCCGCGGCCTCCGGTTCCGCGCTGAAGCAGGGCCTCTCCGAGATCGGCGGTGGGCTGCTCTCTGGAGCCGAGAATGGCGCTCTTTTCGGTGGACTGATTTCCGCTGCGGTCAATGGCTACGAGGTCGTGACGGGCCGGGAGCAACTGAGCCAGGCTGCGGGTGGTGTGACCGCCGATACGGCCGGTGGCGCGGTGTCCGGCCTCGCCGGCGCGGCGACGTCGGGACTGGCTCTCGCTGCAGCCGGGGCGGTGGGCCTCACGGCCGGATTGCCACTGACGCTTCTGGGCGTCGCGGCCGGGGTGGGCGGCGCGTTCCTCGCCAACACGCTCTTCAAGAACTCCGGCCTCTACAACGACATCAAGAACGGCGTGACCAGCCTGTTCGGCGGCCTGACGTCCGGTACGGGCTACGGGCAGCCGATCTACAACCAGCCCGGCTACAACCAGCCGGGTTATGGTCAGCCGGGCTACAACCAGCCGGGTTATGGCCAGCCGGGTTATGGCCCGGATCCAAGCTGGCCCGGCAACAACAACGGCTGGCCGAGCAACAACAACGGCTGGCCGAGCAACAACAACGGCTGGCCGAGCAACAACAACGGCTGGCCCGGCAACAACAACGGCTGGCCGAGCAACAACAACGGCTGGCCCGGCAACGACAACGGCTGGCCCGGCGATAACAACGGCTGGCCTGGCAACAACAACGGCTGGAACTTCGGTGGATCGCCTCCGCTCGGGCACGAGGACCCCATGCCGATCTTCGGCCAGCCTGATTCAGTGCCGTCTCAGGCTCCCGCGCCCTGGTCGTGGTGACATCTTCGGGCCAGGAGCGCTGAAGCGGATCGCCAGCGCTCCCTGGCCGCTCGTCGTCCCTCGCCAGTTCCCCTGGAATCTTGTGTCTTTGTCGGTTTGAACGGGGCCCTCTGCGCGGTCGCCACGCTGCGCAACCGGGCCCCGTTTGGCTCGTCGGACCCGGTCCGAACCGGGCGTTCACCCGGCCACTGCGGGTGAGTCTTACCTTGGGCCCGTGCGAGCAAGAAGGATGCAGGGGGCACCCCCGGCCGCCGGATCGACCCGAGCGGGGAGCCGGCCTGGCTCCAGACGCCGATCGAACGCTTGAGAGGCCTGGCGATCGTTACGGACGCCGGGCCTGCTGTACCGCCGTTCTTGCCTTCCGACGGACCGGGCAGCCACCACGCGCAGGGCCCCACAGCCGGCAGGCGGTGGGGCGAACGCGGGGACCCTGGCGCTATGCCCAGCCGGCAAACTTGTCGAGTGCGGCCGTGCTGCCGTTGAAGACGTCGTGATCGTAGGTCGGGCCGTCGCTGAACTGGACGAAGGGCACGTTCCTGTCGGGAGCTGGCCCCCAGGCGGCCTCCCAGATCGGTGCCTGCGGAACCGCCTTCTGGGCGGCCGACATTTGGCTGGCTGAAACGTAGATCAATGGCCAGGTTCCGGTCACCTGGTGGATGTAGTTGGCTGCATTGCGCAAGGTGCCGGGATCGTTGAGCGCGGGTCCTTCCCAGTCGAGGGCAAGGCGCGTCCCTGCCGGCAGCTTGCCGTGGATGCCGACCACGTCGAGGAAATGCTTGGCCTGCGTCGCCCCGTCACCCGGATCGAGGAAGTCGTAGGCTACGCGCAGCTTCATCGAGCCGCTGGCGACCTTCTGGCCCAGGAGGTTCCAGCGGGACTGGAACGTGGGGTCGGTGTAGCCGGTCCCCTGGGCGGCCTTGATCGCCGTCCACTGTTCGCCCTGGATCGACTGCTCGAACGCGGCCTCAGACTGCCAGCTCGAGGAGTCCGCGCCATTCAGCGCGCCGGCCCCGGGGCTCCACGGCTCGCTGGAGTTGCCGCTCGGTGCGGGGCTCGGTGCGGGCGCAGACCCATCGACAGGCAGGCGCAGGACCTGGCCTGGGTGGATGACGTTGGGGTTCGCCCCGATGACACCTCGGTTGAGGGCAAAGATCTCGGGCCAGCGATTGGCGTCGCCCAGGGTCTTCTGGGCGATGGCCGAGAGCGAATCCCCCGGCTGCACGGTATACGTGGGGTTCGCCTTGGGCGCTGGCGGCTTGGGCGAAGATTTGATCGGGGCCGGGGACGGTTTAGCCGGCGCCTGGGCCGGCGGTTTGGGCGAAGGCTGCGCCTTGGCGGGCGCGGCGGCCGGCTCGAGCCTGGCAAGCAGCTGGTGGAGCTCGCTCCAGAGCACGCTGTCGGAGGGTGCTCCAGAGGGACGGCCCTGATCGGGCTTGCGGCCCGTCAGGACCGGGGCCAGCTGCGGCAGGCTGGAATCGAGCTGGTCGAGGCTCTTGCCGATCGGGTCGATGGTCTCCGGGACGGGCCCACCGGCCTCGACGGGATTTTCAGGATCGCCGCCGCCCCCCGAGAGGACCCGCAGGGAGGGACGCCTGAGGACGTCATTCTTGCCAGACAGACGGACTGCCATGTTGACCCCTTGGCACACACATCATCACATCGATCCGAGCCCCCTGGCTCGAGATCACAACACCCACCCATCTCTTCGCCGGCAGCATCCCGAATTCGACTAAGGGACGGCAAAGATTGGGCCAAGACGCGTTGAAGCAGGGCGTTGAAAAGATGTGCAAGAGGGGCGCCCTGGCTTTCGCACGGGCGCGGTGGCCTTGACTCGGTAGCTTCGACCTGCCGGCGGTACGCCCCCGGCGGGCTAGAGTGCTCCCGGTTTGAATGGATCGAGCCCGATGAGTCAAACGGGGCCCGGTTGCGCAGCGCAGCGACCGCGCAGAGGGCCCCGTTCAAACTGCAAAAGGCCTAGGCCCGCGGCAGCCGCGTGTGGTGCGACTTCAGGATCATGGCGGTCATGCGCAGGTTGATCGCGACGAAGCGCAGGAGCTGCCAGGGCCAGAGCACCCGCATGAACACGGTCGGGCGGGTCGGCTTCATCGGCCGGACGACGAGATTCTGAGATCTGGCAATCATGCGTGCCTCTTCATTCGGGAATCATCCACCAGAACGGAAGCGCCTTGGCCTTGTACAGGAAAGCGACGTGGAGGAGGTGCTTGATCCAGTGACCGGCCAGGCCCAGTTCTCCGGTGGTGTAGATCAGGCTGCGGCCCGTCTCCGGGTAGGTCCTGTGATCCGGAACGATCGGAAACATCGTGAGGGATGCGGCCGTGCCGTTGATCGGGCTCATTCCCGTCGAGGCCACGCAAGCCGCGCCGAGCTTGGCCATCGACGCGCCGTGCGTAGGGCGCTCGGCACCCCGCAGGATCATGTCTGCGATCGACTGCGCCACCGTTCTTCCCATGATCGCCGACGGCATGCCGGTGCGGGGGGGGGCCGGCGCTACCGGCGTGCCGTTGGGGGTCTTGCGCGGTCGCGAGATCGCATGCGGTGGCGCAAAGGCGATGCCAATCGCGAAGATGTTCGGATAGCGGGTCTGGTAGGTCTCGGGCCAGTCCGAAGCCTCCCATTCGTCGAAGTTCTTGGCCGTGTAGTCGGCGTCCACCTTCATGAAGCCGCTCGGGGCGAAGAGCTCGCCGGTGAGGTCCGACCCGTCGTGTGAAAACGCCTTGAGGAGAACCCCCTTGAAGGGTGGCAGCAGCATCGCGAAATCGAAGGCAAGCTCGTCCCGGTTGCCGTCCAGGGTCTCGTACTCCACGCGGCCGGGATCCACGCGATGCACGTGGGCCCCGGTGATCCATTCGATCCCACGCTCCTCGAAGAGGGACTCGGCGAAGGTCTGGCTGGGGATGACGTAGCCGCCGGCCTTGAGGAACATGCCCCCGACGCCGAAGTCGCCCAGGCCAGCCTCGTTGGTCAGGAAGACGAGGCGAGCGAGGTGGCGAACGCCCTGGCGACGAAGGGCGAAGTCCAGGTTGAAGAGGTACTCGAAAGCCGCACCCTGGCAGGTGCAGGTGCCGTGGCCCATGCCCACGAGCAAGGTCTGGCGCTCGCCGCGCTTGAGCCGCTCGATCGCGGCATCGAGTTGCCGCGAGGTCGCCGCCGCGTGCTGGTAGCTGCACACGGACAGGGAGTTGTTTTCGGGCCCGAGGCCCGGCGTTGCCCCGAAGTCCAGCCTGGGGCCCGTCGCATTGATGAGATAGTCATACGTGAGCCGCTCGGTCTGGCCGGCGTTCCCTTCCGCGGTGGACTCGACCAGCACGAAGGGGCCGGACTCCGCGTCGCCTTCGGGATGGATTTCCGTTCCCTTGGCCTGCAGGAACCGGATCCGCATGCGATCGTAAACCGGCTTGAGCTCGAAGGTCACCTGCTCGGGCCGCATGGCCCCGACTCCGACCCAGATGTTGGATGGAATCCAGTTCCAGAGGCGATTGGGGCTGACGACCACGACCTCGTGGCTGGCGGGAAGCTTGCGCCGCAAGAGCAGTGCCGCAGTGTGGCCTGAAACCCCGGCTCCCAGGATAACGACTCGCAAGGATGCCCCTCTTGAAATGAGCTGCGTCCGATCCGTATCCCACATCGGGCTTCGATACTTATACCCCCGATACCTACGTATTCTCGGACGACCGTATAACTCAATGAGTCGGAAATCTACGTAGGGGTATTTCGCTGGGTGCGCCCGGTTTGCAGGGATCGGGCCCGGGAGTCGAACAGGGATCGCTTGCGCAGCGCAGCGACCACGCCGAGGGACCGTTCAAGCTGCAAAAGAGACCGGCAAGGCCAGGAAAAGCTCCCGCTTGTGCCTGCTCGCTTTTCGTGTTACAACCGAATCGTCTCTCATATTTAACCTTTGATCGCGAGGCAAGAACCCGCATGCGTTCGAAAATCCTCTCGGCTCGCGAGGCCGTCGCGTTGATCAAGGATGGTGACTGCGTCGTCAGCGCCGGCTTTGTCGGCTGCGCCCATCCCGAGGCGCTCACCAGGGCCCTCGAGGAGCGTTTCCTTCAGGCGGGCCATCCGCGGGATCTCACGGTGGTCTACGTGGCCGGCCAGGGTGACGGCAAGTCGATGGGGGCCAACCACCTGGCCCACGAGGGCATGGTTCGCCGGGTCATCGGGGGGCACTGGGGCCTCGCTCCCAAGCTCGGAGAGCTGGCCAACCGGGGGGCGATCGAGGCGTACAACTTCCCGCAGGGCGTGCTGTCGCACATGTTTCGCGATATCGCCGCCGGCAAGCCGCGCACGATCACCTCTGTTGGCCTCCACACCTTCGTCGATCCCCGCAACGGGGGCGGCAAGCTCAACGATCGCACGACCGAGGACCTGGTGGACCTCATCGAGTTCGATGGCAAGCAGTACCTGTCTTACAGGCCATTCCGCCCGGACGTGGCGTTCATCCGGGGGACCACGGCCGACGAATGGGGCAACGTCTCCATGGAGCAGGAGGTCGTCTGGCTGGAGGCCCTGGCCCAGGCCATGGCGGTCAAGAACAGCGGGGGCATCGTGATCTGCCAGGTGATGCGCCTGGCCAAGGGCAAGGGGATCAACCAGCACTTCGTCAAGATTCCGGGCATCCTCGTCGACCATATCGTGGTCGTGGACCCGGCCCAGACGCCCGAGCTTCACATGCAGACCTTCGATCGCGCCTATGTCCCCTATTTCTCGGGGCAGGTAGAGTATCCCGAAGATTCGCTGTTCGAGCCGCTGGATCTGAGCGTGCGCAAGGTCGTGGCTCGCCGGGCGTCGTTCGAGTTGCTCGAGTTCGATCGCTGCATCGTCAATCTCGGCATCGGCATGCCCGAGGCAGTGGCAAATGTCGCCAAGGAGGAGGGCATTCGCGATCGCATGACGCTCACGGTCGAATCCGGTCCCATCGGCGGCCTCCCGGCCTCCGGCTTGAGCTTCGGAGCCTCGTTCAGCCCGGAGTGCGTGATCGATCAGCCCTACATGTTCGACTTCTACGACGGCGGTGGGCTCGATATCGCATTCCTTGGAGCTGCCGAGGTGGATCGGCACGGCAACGTGAATGTCTCCCGCTTCGGGCCCAAGCTCGCCGGCTGCGGCGGCTTCATCAACATCACCCAGAACGCCAAGCGCGTAGCTTATTGTGGATCCTTCACCGCCGGCAAGCTGGAGGTCGCCATCGAGAACGGCAAGCTGCGGATCCTGCGCGAGGGCAGCCAGAAGAAGTTCGTCGCGGCCGTCCAGCACCTTACCTTCTCGGCGGACTATGCCCTCGAGCGCCAGCAGCCCGTCCTCTACATCACGGAACGGGCCGTTTTCGAGCTGAGAGCCGATGGTCTCTGGCTCAAGGAGATCGCCCCCGGCGTGGATCTCCGTCGTGACATCCTCGATCAGATGGATTTCGCCCCTCACTTCGAGGAGCCCGTGCCCCTGATGGACGCACGCATCTTCCAGGACGGATTGATGGGGCTCGGAGTCGATGCCGAGCGCGAACTGGTCCTGAGCTAGCCCTTTGGATGGCCGTTCGAGCCTTGCAGTTCGAGAAAGGGACTCCACCATGGCGGTCACTCGAGACCAGCCTCTGATCCTCGAAACCTCGGCCGTCGATACCTTCGACGCGCTCAAGCGCTTTCATCAGGTCCCCGGATTCCGGATCGGAGGGGCCTACGACCTCGATGACCCGGCATCTTACGAGAACGGTGGCGTCGGAGGCACGACGCTCGAGTCCCTGGGCCTGGCCCCGGCCCAGATTGGATACATCGAGCTCGGGACGCCGCACCGCGGCCAGGATGGCGAGATCGACAACGCCGTCTTGATCTGCCCGTTCTACTCGGGTGATTCGACCAGCATGCTCGAGTTCTGGGGCGAGGACGGCTCGCGCACCGCATTCAGCGAGGGGATCCACCTCGGGCCCGGACGGGTCATCGACACCTCGCGGTGGTACGTCATCCTGGCGGATGCTCTGGGACTCTGGGGGGCCTCGCGGCCCGGCGCATCGCACCCGGGGCAGGCGATCAGCCGGCCGCTGGGGCTCGGGTTCCCGCAGTACAGTCTCCAGGATGCCGTGCAGCTCATGTATCGCCTGCTGCGCGATCGCCTCGGCGTCAACCATCTGCACCTGGTTACGGGAGTCTCGCTGGGCGGCACGCTGTCCTACGTCTGGGGCGTGCAGCATCCGGACTTTGTCGGCGCCCTCATGCCGATCGGGGGAACTCCGTTCCAGAACCGCGGAATGGCGCGGTGGCAGTTCGACCTCATGACGGCGGCCATCCAGAGCGATCCCGTCTACCAGGCCACGGGCGGCGATTACTATCACCTGCCTGTGCTCGAGCGCCCCGTTCGCGGCAACCTCTTTGGCTGGTCGCTCCTCCGACAGTCGGCCTACAGCGACGAGGTGCGGGTTGAGCAATCCTTCGACGAGTACAAGCTCGAGGGGTTCGACTGGGAGCAGTCGCGGGAGGTCGTCAGGTCGGCCGGCCGCGAGCCGGGCTTCGGCCAGGGGCTGTTCGCGGTTGCCCTGATCGACTCCAACGACCTCATCTACCGCAATCGCGCCCAGGCCATGCTCGACGTCGAGAAGCAACTCCACCGGATCGAGGCGCGCACGCTCATCATCCACGTGGACACCGATCAGTGGCTCCATCCGCACATCGCCAGGAGGGCCCACGAGCGTATCGGTGGGAGCCGCCTGATCACCTTCCCGCACGATCTGGGCCATTACGGAGTGTTCATGGCGCCAGCTCGTTTCGGTGCCGAGATCCGGGCTTTCCTCGAGGGCAACCCTTGACCTTTCGCCTCCCGACCACCGACCGCGGAGTCCGGACCGCCGAGGCCATCCTGGATCACGCTGCGGCCGAGTTCGCCCGGCGTGGCTACCACGCCACGTCCGTGGCCGGCATCTGCCGGCGCGGCGGGCTGGCCAACGCCAGCTTTTATCAGTACTTCGAGGACAAGCGGCAGATCCACGGCGCTCTGGTCGAGCGGGCCCGTGCTGCGCTGGATTCCACGCTCGCACGAGCGGTTGACCTCGAGAGCCTGTGCGCCGAGGTCTTCGATTTCATCGAGGAACACGGCCGGGTCCTGCAGGTTTCGCGGGAGGCCGAGTTCTTGGACCTGGGTGCGGCGAGCGGGGGGCGCGAGTTCTATCAGCCGGTGGCTACACGCATCCAGGCCCTGCTCGGCGTCGCCGAGGCGACGGCCTGGGCCGTCGTAGGAGCCCAGTTTTTCGTCGCGCTTCGCTTCGGGACCTGGGCCGGCAAACCGATCCCGGCTCCGGTCAGGAAGACCTTCCTCGACCTGGCCTCCGGGGGGATCGCGGCAGGCTCGACGGACCGGTGGACCGACCTCGGCCTGCCCGGAGGGTTTTCGCTCGCGTCGGCGGCCGGGGCGACGCCGTCGGCCGGATCCACCCGCGCCGCCCTCGTCGCGGCGGCTCGCGATCTCTTCGGCAGCCAGGGCTATGCCGCTACCAAGATCACCGACATCACAGCGCGCGTGGAGGTCGCTCAGGGCACGTTCTATGCGCACTTTCCCGGCAAGCGGGCCGTGCTCGCCCGGGTCGTCGACGATATCCGGCTCGATCTCATGGGCCGCACGGCCGAAGCCGGACGCTCGGCGAGCGACCGGATGGAGCGGGAGCGCCGGAATCTGCTGATCTTCCTGGAGTGGTTGCGTGGCAACCGCGATGCCTATCGCATCGTGCGCGAGGCCGAGTTCGTGGAGCCCGCGATCGGCAGGGGCTACTACGAGGCGATCGCCGAGGCCTACACCGGTGGCTTGAGAGCCGCGCTCGCACGCGGCGAGCTGCGCCTGCCGGGACCGGCCGACGTTGCGCTCGAGGCGATCCCCTGGGCCCTCATGGGAATCTCCCACTTCGCCGGACTGCGCTGGGTGCTGTGGGAGCCCCCGGGTCCGGCGCCGGCCTCGGCCATCGCAAGCACGCTCCGTTTCCTGATGAAGGGCCTGGCCGCATCGTAGAGCCCCGGCCACCGGCCAGGTAGAGAGAGGTCACCATGTTGAATCCATTCGAGATCCAGCGGCAGCTGTTCACCGAGTTCGAGAAGAGCTTCGGGGACTACTTCCAGAAGATGATGCGCGACCCCGCGTTCATGCAGCTCGTCGCCCAGAACATGAACGGGGCGATGGATCTGCGGGCGATGACCAAGGCCCAGGTCGAATCGACCCTCGAGATGCTCCAGTTGCCCTCATCTGAGACCATCGAGAAGCTCTACGAGACGATCCACCAGCTCGAGAGCAAGGTTCTCGACCTCGAAGAACGGGTCGCGGAGGTCTCGGCCGAACTTCGGGCGACCCGGCCGCCGGCGCCGGCCCGCAAGACCTCCGATGGCGAGGAGACGCGTTGATGCCGGAACAGACGCTGGACGTCGAGGCGGTCCAGCGGGAGTACGCCAGGATCCTGAGCTTCCTCGATGCCAGCAGTCAACTCAAGGAACGTCGCGAGCAGGTGCGGGCCCGGATCGCCCCCACGCCCAGGACGGAGCTGTTCCGCGAGCATGGTGTCGCGCTGTACCGCTATTCGAGGCACCGACCGGCCACGCTACGGGTGCCACTGCTCATCATCCCCTCGTTCGTCAACAAGCCCTTCATCATGGACTTCCTGGAGGACGAGAGCTTCGTCGCCGCGATGCTCGAGCGGGGGCTCGACGTGTTCATGCTCGAGTGGGGCGCTCCGACGCCTGGCCAGCGGCACTGGGGGTTCGACGTCTACCTGCGCACCTACCTGGAGCGGGCCGTTCGCAGGGTGCTGAGCACCACCGGGGCCGAGCACCTGACGCTCGCGGGCTACTGTCTCGGTGGCGTCGTGGCCACGCTGCATGCTGCCCGCGACGAGGAGCGCCGGATACGCAACCTGGTGACGATGGTCTCCCCGGCCAACTTCGTCGACCACGGGCTACTGAGCTGGTGGGCCCGCAAGGAGCACTTCGACATCGACAAGATCGTGGATACCTACGGCAACATGCCCGCAGCCTTCTTCTCCAGTAGCT
>JAJXWQ010000075.1 GCA_021781555.1 bacterium | reverse complement strand
CATTCAAACCGGGAGCACTCTAAGCCCTTTGCAGTTTGAACGGGGCCCTCTGCGCGGTCGCTTCGCTGCGCAACCGGGCCCCGTTTGACTCATCGGGCTCGATCCATTCAAACCGGGAGCACTCTAGAACCAGATCGTGGCCGGGGCCCGCAGTCCCGGAGGTGTTTATGATCCAGGTGCCGAGGCCGGGGGCTCGCTGGCCGTGAAGGTCGTCTGGTTGCTGCCCGAGACCGGCTTGGCGATGTAAGGCTCCTCGCCGTACTGCAGCACCGTGTCGAACGGCAGCCAGGCGTAGCCGCCATCGCCCCACGCGGTGCCCCAGTGATTACGAACGAGGAAGAGGCCGCCACCGGGCCGGCTGCTATCGACCTGGTAGCCGACCAGGAGGATGGAGTGGTAGCCCGTCTGGTCGGTCTGGCCCTGGTAATCGGCGATGATGTTGTTGTCGTTAGCCAGCACCGTCGGGTCCCAGTCCGGCTCGTAGCAGGGAACCGCCACCATGATGGGATTGCCATCCGACAGGGCCTGCTCGAGGCTGGGCAGGTCGTCCTTGAGCAGGTAGAACTGCAAAAGATCCGTGCCGAGCGAGACCCCTTGCGTGCTCGTGAGCTCTCCAGCAAGGCCCGAACCCAGCCAGCCCGGAGCCACCCGGGTGGGGGACGCCGATGGGAGGTTGTCGGGAATCGGATCCTCGTACGGGGCGACGGATTCCGCGGGGACGCCCTGCCCGGCCGGGATATACGGCAGCGCGGAGCTCGGGTTGGGGTTGCCCTGCGGAGTGAGCAGCGGGACCAGCTCGTGCGGGTAGGTGCCGTTATCGGTCCAGAGGCTGGATGCGTGGATCTTGGACTTGACGTCCAGGTGATAGAGCCAGTCCAGGAACTCCGGCGAGTGGACGCGGCCAGGATAGTAGTAATCGAGCAGCTCGCAGGCGCTGAAGATCACGCAGGTGCCGCGCTGGCCCTGATCCCGGATCGCCCCGAGCTGGTAGCCAGCCGGCGCCGACTGCCGCAGATCCACCTGGACAGGCAATCCGTCGGGACCGACGGGAGCCGTGGTCGGGGCGGTGGTCGGGGCGGTGGTCGGGGCGGTGGTCGGCGCGGTGGACGGGGTAGGCGTCGGTGTAGCCGTGGTGCCGCCCTGGTTGCTCGCGTCGTAGATCATCGGGAGCGTTTCGTACCAGGGCTGGGACGCGTTCCCCGGAGCGAACAGGTCCGCGATGAGCGCCGCGACCTCGCCCCACTCGCTGGCCGGCGACACCGAGCCCAGGCCATACGTGGTCGTGGACAGCAGCCCGAAGCTTCCGCCCTGGACCGTGATGGACTGCAGGGTATCCGGGAGCTGCAGGGCAAGGGCCTTGGTTCCCATCGTCTGTTGCATGGCGGCCAGCACCTCGGTCACGGATGCGGCCTTGTCCAGCGCCGAGCCGAGGTTGGGATCGGCCAGATCGACGAGCGGACCCACGGCCTTGAGGAGGGCGCCGACGACCGCACTGGAAAGCACCTTCTTGGCGGCAGCGCATGACGTCGTCAGGAGCGAGCAGACGACCAGGGCTGGCAATACGGCGCGACGCAAGAGGCGACTCCTCGGCAGGCAATGGGGGGTCCCTGAGTCATCCTCGTACCCGAAACCGCCAGCCGGTCCACGTCCGTCGGCCAGGACCCGCAGCACCCCTGGCCTCCTCGGCGTAGAATGGCGAGCGCAAGAAGGAGCTGACCGCATGACAGACGACATCGTGATCCTCGACGGTGCCAGGACGGCCTTCACCGAGTTCGGCGGCAGCCTCAAGGACTGGTCCCCCACCATGCTCGGGGTGGTCGCGGCCAAGGCCGCGCTGCAGCGCTCGGGAATCGACCCGTCCGAGATCGACGACGTCGTCTTCGGCAACGTCATCCAGTGCACCCAGGACGCCGCCTACCTGGCTCGACACGTCGGACTGCGGGCGGGCGTTTCCGAAGAAACCCCCGCGCTGACCGTCAACCGGCTCTGCGGATCGGGACTCCAGGCGATGGTGAGCGGAGCCCAGAACCTGCTCTCTGGCGAAGCCACGGTCGTGCTGGCCGGGGGCGCCGAAAGCCTCTCCACCGCCCCTTACACGGTGCCCCGGGCCCGCTGGGGCCAGACGATGGGCAACATGCCCTTCGTCGACACGCTCTGGAGCGCCCTCACCGACGCCTACGTCGACACCCCGATGGCCATCACGGCCGAGAACCTGGCGACCCGGTACGGCATCACGCGCCAGGATCAGGACGCCTTCGCGCTGCGCAGCCATCAGCGTGCGGCCGCGGCCACAGCCTCCGGTCGGCTGGCGGCCGAGATCGTTCCCATCGAGATCCAGACCAAGAAGGGCCCGCAGGTCGTCTCCAGCGACGAGCACGTCCGCCCGGACACGTCGGCCGAAGCCCTGGCCAAGCTGCCGGCCCGCTTTCGCAAGGATGGCTCGGTCACGGCCGGCAACGCCAGCGGGATGAACGACGGGGCCGCGGCCGTGATCGTGACGACCGCCCGCAAGGCCGCCGAACGCGGGTGGAAGCCGCGGGCCCGGCTCGTGAGCTGGGCCACGGCAGGCGTGGATCCGGCCTTCATGGGCATCGGGCCGGTCCCGGCCTCGCAGAAGGCGCTCAAGCGTGCCGGTCTGACCCTCGACCAGATGGACGTCATCGAGGTGAACGAGGCCTTCGCTGCCCAGGCGCTCTCGGTAGCCAGGGCCCTCGACCTCGACCCCGATCGCCTCAACCCCAACGGCGGCGCGGTCGCCCTGGGCCATCCGCTGGCGGCGTCAGGCACGCGCCTGGCCCTCACGGTGATCGAGGAGCTCTCCCGGACCAACGGCCGCTACGGCCTCGCCTCGCTCTGCATCGGCGGGGGCCAGGGCATCACGGCGATCTTCGAGCGACTCTGAGCCCCGGGCCCGATCCATTCAAACCGGGAGCACTCTAGAATGCAGCCTCGGCCGATGCGACGAGCTCGTGGCCGTCCCTGGCGAGCCTGGCACCGAAATCCTCGGCCTTGCTCTCGGCGACCTGGACGGCGGTCG
The DNA here is from genome assembly GCA_021781555.1 of bacterium. Taxonomy (GTDB): domain Bacteria; phylum Cyanobacteriota; class Sericytochromatia; order S15B-MN24; family VGJW01; genus JAJXWQ01. Next base: position 14,082 of record JAJXWQ010000075.1, on the reverse strand, counting down.
TTTCGACCTGCTCGAGCCCGGCCGGGTTGAGAATGTCCTCGAGATCGGGTCCCGCGCCGATCTTGATCAGATCGCTCAGCGGAAGCTTGCCCAGGCCCGCATCGAGGTATGCCGCGGGGTGGGTGCTGAAGGCAAACTGCCGGAAGGCCTCGTCATTGCGCTCGAGCCGATCGAAGGCCGCGGGATCGGCGGCTCGCTTTTTCTCCATCGCGACCTGGAGATTCTTGCGGGCCCGGGCAACCCAGGCTTGCCCGGCCGGCGAGAGGGTCGGGCCGATCTCGTAGGTGAACCGGTCGATGTACTTGCTGGCGTACCTGGAGTAGTAGGTAGGAACCGGAAGATCCGGGTGACGCCGCTTGAAGTCCGCGATGCGCCGCTGATAGTAATCCATCTCTCCGAGCGCCGGTACCGCCGCAGGAAGGGCCGAGGCTCCGGCAGCCCGCGGGCCGCTGCTCGACGAAGCCGGCGCCGCCAGGGACCTCTGGAAGGCATCGCCCCCCAGGGGCGAGCCCGAATGTGAAGCCGGGGGCGAGGCGGGACTCGGGGATGCCTGCAAAGCCGGCCTCGCCGACGCGGTCACCCGGCGGGTGACGAACTTCTCTCTCGTCCCTGCCGTGGCTTGCGAACCACTCATGAACTCCCTCCTCGCCGCGAACCCTGCGGTCCTTGGCTCTGGAGAAGATATCGCCCGGGCGCTTCAGGTTCCGGTTAACGAACTCCTAATTCACGGACAAGGATTGGGGTAATCGTGCCTTTCTAGCCTTTATACAAGTTAAGGATCCGATGCCCTCTGGGCGCCGGGTCCGATGCTATAATCCTTGAACGGGGCGGGTTCTCGGGCGAACCAGGATCCAGGTCGGGCCACCAGATCGGCCCCCGGGCGCTGGGCGCCAGCATCGTCCCGAGGGGTAGGCGGTGTCCATGGACCGGGGCGACCGCCGGAGATGGGAAACGAGCCGCATGGACGACCGCGAGCAGAAGAACCAGATCCAGTGCATCGTTGACGAGGGTGTGCTGGTGAATCGGCGCGACATCGTGCGCATCCTCCGGGACCTCGGCACGGTTCGTTACATGGACATCCTGGACGGCACCGTCGTCCGGAGCGGTGAGGGCTACGTGGCGTCGGTGGTTTCCAACGCCAGCAGCTCGACCGTCATCGCCAACAAGCGCCTTTACCTCAACGTCAACAGCTTTGAGTACCTGCGGCTGGGTGTCGAGGCGGACCAGCCCGTGTTCGACCTGGTGGACGATACGCGGACGATCCGGCTGATCCCGACCCCGGATTCCGCCGGCGAGCGGCCGGCGACACAATCCGAGGACGAGTCCTACGCCACCGGCCGGCTGGATCGCCTGTTCGGGGATTCGTTGGCCGAGGTCTACCTCGACGACGAGGACGACGAAGAGTTCTAAGGCGCTTTCGCCTGAAAGCAGCGGGCCCGAGGAGTCAAACGGGGCCCGGTTGCGCAGCAAAGCGACCGCGCAGAGGGCCCCGTTCAAACTGCAAAAGGTCTAAGGCGCTTTCGCCTGAAAGCAGCGGGCCCGAGGAGTCAAACGGGGCCCGGTTGCGCAGCAAAGCGACCGCGCAGAGGGCCCCGTTCAAACTGCAAAAGTTCTAAGGCGCTTTCGCCTGAGAGCAGCGGGCCCGAGGAGTCAAACGGGGCCCGGTTGCAAAGCGGTGCCGGACGCGCAAGAACGCGGCGAGTGGCGCGCTTCCTCGTTGGCTGTTCTGCGTGCGGCACGAGCGCGCAGGGGGATCCGTTCAAGCCACAAATTCTAGTGTTTGCAGGGGCAATCGACCTGCCGGCTGGCGGGTCGATTGCCCCCGGTGCCTACTGGGGCAGCAGGATCTTGCGGATCGTCATCTGCCCGGCGAGCGTGAAATAGAGATCGCCGTGGACGTCATCGACCGTGATGCTGCCGAGGTTGCTGCTGGCCGTGTAGATCGTCGAGATCGAACCGGTGACGGGATCGACCCGGCGGATGTTGGGGCCATCGGCGATGTAGAGGTAGCCACGGCTGTCGAGGGCAAGGTCCTCGGGGGCCGTCAACGCAGCCTGGGCCGCATTGGTGCCGTCCCCGCCGCTGCCGCCGCCCACGACGGTCGAGATGATGTAGTGGAAGTAGGGATCGTCGCCACAGGCGCCGGGAGCGGTCAGATTCGGCTGGACCGGCGAGAGCATGCGCACGCGCTTGTTGCCGCTATCGATGAAGAACACGCGGCGCCGGGATGGCGTACCGTCCGTGGGGTTGGCATGCCGCTCCACGCGAATGGCGGTGGGTGCCTTGAGCTGGACCAGCAGAGCGTTGACGTTATCGTCGTCGTAGCCACCGGTCGAGGTTCCCGCGATGGGCCACGCCGTCGTCGACTCGTAGGAGTCGCAGTGCGGTCGCCAGACATCGATGACGTTGTTGCCCGTATTCGATACGAAGACGTCGCCGTACTCGTCCACATCGATACCCTGTGGCTCGTTGACCGCGATCTGCTGTGGCGTCAGCGAGAGGTCGGCGCGGTACAGGGAGAGGATGTCGATCGGGTCGTCTGGATTGTCGGGAGAGACCTGGATCTCGCGGATGCGATCGTTCCTGGTATCCGCAATGTAGATATCGCCCGTGGAGTCGGCGCTCAGGTAGGATGGGCCGTTGAGGTAGCCGGTGCCGTTGAGCTGGAGGCCCCCGAGGTGGTCTCCGATCTGGGCCTGGAGGTCGGCCCCATCGCCGACGTACAGATCGGCGCTGGCAAAGGAGAGCGGCGTCATGCCGCCGAACGTGCCGCCAGCAAACATGCGCTGGATGTTCGCCAGTGGCGGGTTCGTGGGAGAGGCCCAGCGGACGTTGCCGCCGTTCTCGCTGGTCGTGACGTAAAGCACGTCGTTCCCGCTCGCATCGGTTCCACACGTCAGGCCGTTGACGCTGAAGGACTGGCCCGAAAGGTCAAGGACCAAAGTGGGCGCACCGGGCAGCGCGGAATCCGGGTTGTCGATGGCATAGACCTGGCCGGCAGACGAGAGCGCGTACAGCATGTGCTGGTTGGTCGGCGAAGTGGCCAGGGCGATGGGCTCGAAGGACAGCCCGATGTTCTTGAAGGGAACCGGCGATCCGATGGCTCCGGGCATCGGCCCCAGGCGGTAGATCTCCTGGTCGATGTCGTCGGCTACGTAGGCATACTGCTGCAGGCTATCAAAGACCATGTCCCGCGTCGAGCCGAAGGCCAGGTTGTTGGCGTCGGCATCCGAGGGATCCGCACTCGGCGACTGGCCGCCCTGGCCCGCCACGATGCGGATCTGCCCGCCCACGTTGCGCAGCACCGTGGAACCGTCGAGCACCAGGAAGCTCGAGCCTCCCGCCGAAGCCACACACTTGAGATTGTCCGAGAACCCGACGTCCAACGAAGGGGTGGCCGTGGTACTTGGCGTTGCCGCCCCGCCCCCGGCCAGGAGCTCGGCCACAGACGAACTCGCGTCGGCGATGACGATCTTGTGGGTGGCGACGTCGGCCGCCAGGAGCTGGTCGGAGCCGGGCACGGCCGAGATGGATACCAGGCCCTGCGGGTTGCTGTGGCTGGTGTCGCCGTTGTATGCGGCGAGGCTGTTGACGATCGCCGAGGCCGAGACCGGCTGCAAGTAGCGGACGCTGTTGAGAGCCGTGGAGGTCGAGGCCTGCAGAATGAACAACGTGTCCGGAGAACCCGGCAGGTAGGTGAGCTTGGTCGGGTTGGAAAGGACCGCGAAGGCCGGCGTGTTGCCGTCGCCGTTGGCATTGGTGACGGGCGCGGAGCCGCCGCCCATCTGGAGCTTGACCGGCTCGGGGAAGGGCACGCTCGAAGGGTTGTCGGCGTTGCCCTCCAGGGCGTCGGTCGTGAGCAGCTCGACCATGTCGCGCTCGGTGGGCGCCGGCACGTTGTTGAACACCGGGTAGTCGAGGAAGAGGAGGCGATCGCGCTGGCCGGCCGCGAGGTTGGCAGCGTCGTTGGGCCCGTAATGGTCGTGGAAGAGGGCGCCGGGGTAGGTCATCTCGGCGAAGCGCGCATCCTGCAAGAAGTTGCTGTAGTAGGGATTGCCACCGAAATTGAAGCCGCCGCTGCCGCCGATGCCCGCGACGAGCTGGGTGGTGTCGAGGGTAACCTGGACGGGAGTCTGCTTGAGGACCGTCACCGAGAAGTTGAACTGCAGCCCCTCGGCCAGGACGCGGAAGTTGTTGCCGGAGGCGTCGTAGGCCGCGTAGTCCGGCATGCCCATGGGATTGTACGACGGCGTCGCCAGCGGCACGCCGAGCTGGGCCTGCGTCTGTGCATACGCCCGCGCCTCGACGAACATGCCGGTCTCGACCGGCAGGAAGAAGACCTGATTCTGCACCGCGAGCTGGCCATTTTGCGGCCGAAAGAACCAGACGGCGAGGCGATCCTTGCCATCGTCGCCGATGATCCGGAAGCGCAGGGAGTTGGCACCGGCCGGAATCGCCTGAGTCTGGTACTTGGGCACGGCCGGCCACGTCAGGGAAATGGACACGGCACCATACGGCTGGCCAAAGAGGGATGACGGGACCGTGGGCTGGCCGGCGCTGCTCGCGATCCGGGAGGGGAGATCCGAGGGACTCCCCACGCTGAGCTTGACGCCGCTGTCGACGTTGCTGGCCCCTGCCTGCGAGCTGCCCGCCGCGGGCATGCGGACCTGCATCAGGGGCGCATGGCAGCCCACGGCCACCAGAGCCACCAAGATCGCACAGACCAGCAACCGCAGCGATCGCGTTATCGCCTGGCGAGAGCGGGCAACAACCGGTGTCTTCATGGCGTCATCCGATCGGGCGTGCACTGCCGGAGGCTTGAGATCGAGAACGACAGGTTACCCTCGTTGCTGGCCAGGACCTGCACCGTGACCGAAGGCGAGGAACTGCTGTCGAAGGATTGCTGCGTGCTGGCGGTGACGTTGGCGGTGAAAGTCAGCAGCACGCCTTGCGATACGGTCGCCAGGTCGATCTCCACGGTGTCCGTCGCGTTGGCTCCGGAAATGCTGGAAGCGGTGGCCCCACCGGGCAGCTTGAAGAAGATGAGGTCGGGCAAGGCGGTCGGCAAGCCGGTTCCCGCAGGCGCCCGGACGTCGAGGGTGGCAACCTGGCTGATGCTCCAGTCCGCCGGGACGCTCTGGGTGGAAACGTAGGTCTGGGGGAAGCCAGAATTGGAGGCCAGGGTCGCTCCGATCCCCATGTCGTTGAAGGCCGAGTAGCTGCGAGACGACGGCGGATCGAGATGCGGCAGATCACCGACCGCCGGCACGATGAAAAGGTTGTCGGCGAAGTTGGAACTCTCGTAGCCCTCGGCCATCTGAAGGTCCAGGGGCTCCAGGGTCGGACTCGGCATCGGGGTCGGAGCGGGTGTAGGCGTCGCGAACAGGCTCTGCGGCGGCGGACTGGCGTTGTGGCCGCCGCCGCTGCCGGGCGCTGGCGTGATGACGATGGACGGTTGTGACGGTGCAGGACCGGGCGCCGCCGTGGCAATCGTTCCGGTGCCGCCGCTACCCGAGATCGCCGGCACTCCGCCCACACCGGTCCCGGACGTACCGCCCGTCGGGGGGCAGCCGACGGTGATCAGAGCAAGAGCCGCCGTAGCCAGGGCCGCGATGTGGCGACCATGGACTCGACCGAGCGGGCGCTGCGTCGGCATCAAACGGTTCCTCGACGGCCGGGAGCTCATAGCGTTCTGCCTGGTATCGTACCCGTCGCTTGCACCCTATAACGCCGAACTGGCGCTGCTGGGCGCCTTCATTCGAAAACCGGGCAGTCGCAGGACTCCGCTGCCAGCTCGCGATCCGGCCGGCTGAGAGCCTTCGCCTCAGGAAAGTAGCGGCAGCAGGTTGGCCATCTCGATGGCCGCCAGCGCCGCATCGGCGCCCTTGTTCCCGGCCTTGGCCCCGGCGCGGTCGAGGGCCTGCTCCAGCGTCTGTGTGGTCAGGACGCCGAAGATGACCGGGACCTCGCCCTGGGCGCTGGCCTGGGCGATACCGGTCGCCGCCGCTCCCGCCACGTACTCGAAATGCGCCGTCTGCCCCCGGATCACGCACCCCAGGCAAATGACCGCCGCGAAGGGCGACCCGGAGCGCGCCATGCGCCGGGCCGCAACCGGGAGCTCGAACGCCCCCGGAACCCAGACGATGGTGACATCGTCCGGACGCGCGCCATGCCGGACGAGGGCGTCGACGCAGCCCTCGATGAGCTTGTCGGTGACCAGCTGGTTGAAGCGCGAGGCGACGATGGCGAAGTGCTTGTCGGTAGCTACCAGCGGAGCGGAAAGAATCGTCGGCATGTATTCAGTTCAAAAGAGCAGGTGGCCGAGCTTCTCGGCCTTGGTCTGCAGGTAGTGATGGTTGTGGCGATTGGACTCGACCCGGATCGGCACGCGATCCTCGACGACGAGCCCGTAGCCCTCGAGGGCCACGACCTTGCGGGGGTTGTTGGTCAGCAGGCGCATGCGCGTGACCCCGAGATCGACCAGAATCTGGGCGCCCTGGCCATAGTCGCGGAGATCCGCTGGAAATCCGAGCTTGAGGTTGGCCTCGACGGTGTCGTAGCCTTCGTCCTGGAGCTTGTAGGCGTGGAGCTTGTTCATCAGGCCGATGCCGCGGCCCTCCTGGCGCAGGTAGACCAGGATGCCGTTGCCCTCGGCCGCGATCGCCTCGAGGCTACGATCGCGCTGCTCGCCGCAATCGCAGCGCAGGGACCCGAAGACGTCTCCCGTCAGGCACTCGCTGTGCATCCGAACCAGGATGCCGGGCGTCGTGGGGTCGCCCATCACCAAGGCCACGTGCTCGGTGCCGTTGAGGGTATTTTCGTAGCCGTAGATCGTGAAGTCGCCGAACCGGCTCGGCAACCTGGCCGAATGGCGCTGCGCGACGAACCGCTCGCTGCCCAGCCGGTACGAGATGATCTTGGCGACCGACGTGATCAGCAATCCGTGTTCCCGGGCCATCTGCACCAGATCCGGAAGGCGCGCCATCTCGCCGTCGGGCTTGAGGACCTCGCACAGCACGCCAGCCGGCTTGAGACCGGCCATGCGGGCCAGATCCACGGAAGCCTCGGTGTGCCCGGCACGAGTCAGCGCCCCCCCCGGGCGGGCGACCAGCGGAAAGATGTGGCCCGGCCGCCGCAGGTCCGACGCCTGGCTCTTCGGATCCACGCACGTGGCGACCGTCCGGGAGCGATCCGAAGCAGAGATACCCGTCGAGACGCCTGCAATCGCGTCCACGGACACCGTGAAGGCCGTTCCCCGGGGATCGGTGGGGTTGGCCACCATCATGTCGAGGCCAAGCTCCTGGGCGCGGTCCGCCGTGAGAGCCAGGCAGATGAGGCCACGGCCGTGAACGGTCATGAAGTTGATGGCTTCGGGGGTCGCATGCTCTGCGGCAATGATGAGGTCGCCCTCGTTCTCGCGATCCTCGTCGTCCACGACCAGAACCATCTGGCCGCAGCGGATGGCCTCGAGGACCTCGGGAACCTCGGCTAGCTCGGAAACACCGGACACGGACCTTACGACCTCCCCGCGGGTTCGAGAGCCAGGCCCCGCAACGCCAGCACGCGTTCCACGTACTTGCCCAGGACGTCAGTCTCCAGGTTGACGCCGTCCTGGACCGCCCGATCGGCCAGCGTGGTGTGGGCGGAGGTCTGGGGGATGATGGTCACCCAGAACGACACCCCGCCGCCGGGCTCATCGAGGATCTCGTTGAGGGTGAGCGATACGCCGTCGACTGCGACCGAGCCCTCGGCGATGAAATGCGCTGCGAAGTTGGCCGGGGCGGAAAAGTGCAGGCGCTCGCTGTTGCCGAGCGGCACCCGTTCGAGCAGCCTTCCGACCCCGTCCACGTGGCCCGTGACGATGTGGCCGCCGAGGGGATCGCCGAGCGCCAGGGCGCGTTCCAGGTTGACCCGAGGGTGCTGCTCCCAGCCTCCCGCCGTCGTCAGACTCACCGTCGTGGGAGATACGTCGACGTCGAAGGTGTCGCCCGACACTCCCGTGACGGTCAGGCAAATACCCGACACGCAGACGGATTCGCCGATCGCCAGGTCGGAGGCGAACTCGGCCTGGATCGTGAAGGTATCCCCCGAGCGAGATACCACGCGGCCAACCGCCTGAACAAGACCCGTGAACACTGAAAAGACCAGCCGTCTCTAGCGGGCCCCCGTGCGCAACCAGTCTGCCGCCTGCGCAACCGGGCCCAGGATAAGCCAATTTGGGCTCATTTTATCCCACGTGACCCTTCCTGACCAGCGCCGGGGCTGCGTGCCCGGTCGAGCGTTGCCGCCCGATTCAGGCTATCCTGGATCGATTTCGCCCAGACGGGATCGGGCCGCAGGAGTCAAACGGGGCCCGGTTGCGCAGCGCAGCGACCGCGCAGAGGGACCCGCCCAAGCAGGAGTCAAACGGGGCCCGGTTGCGCAGCGCAGCGACCGCGCAGAGGGACCCGTTCCAGCTGCAAAAAACACAAGAGGCGCGGTCTTGCACGAACTCTCCCCCATGAAGGCCTTCATCGCCAGTCTGGAGAAGCTTCTCGGTCGCGATCGGGTGCTGCACACCCCAGCCGCCCGGATGGCCTACGAGTGCGATGCACTGACGATCGCCAAGCACCGCCCCGACGTCGTCGTGCTCCCCGAAAGCACCCAGGAGGTTTCCGCGGTCTGCAAGCTGGCGCACGCCACCGGGGTGGCGGTCGTGCCCCGCGGCGCCGGCACGGGCCTGTCCGGCGGAGCTCTGGCGGCCGACGGCGGGGTCATGATCGCCACGGCCCGGATGAACCGCATCCTCGCCGTGGACGTCCCCAATCGTCGTGCCGTGGTGCAGCCTGGCCTGGTCAACACCCCGCTCTCCGAGGCCGTGCGCTCGGAGGGCCTCGGTTTCGCCCCCGACCCCTCGAGCCAGTTCGCCTGCACGCTGGGCGGCAACGTCGCAGAGAATGCGGGCGGGCCGCATACCTTGAAGTACGGCGTCACGACCAACCACGTTCTCGGATTGACCGTCGTGCGATCCGATGGGTCGATCGTCACCCTGGGAGGGACCGCCGAAGGCCTGCCCGGGTACGACCTCGTGGGGCTCTTCGTCGGCAGCGAGGGAACGCTGGGCGTGGCGACCGAGATCGTCGTCAAGCTGGTCGCTCTCCCCGAAGCCGTCCGCACGATGCTGGCGGTCTTCGACTCGATCGCGCACGCATCGGACGCCGTGGGCGCGCTCATCCGGTCCGGCATCGTTCCCGCCGCGCTCGAGATGATGGACAACCTGGTGATCCGCGCCGTCGAGGCGGCCTATGGCTTCGGCTTCCCGCTCGACGCTGCAGCCGTACTGATCGTCGAGCTCGATGGCCTGGCCGCCGGCCTCGATCGGCAGGCCGTCCGCGCCAGCGACATTCTCAAGGCGTCTGGAGCCCGCGAGGTGCGCCTGGCCAAGGACGAGGCCGACCGGCAACTGCTGTGGAAGTCGCGCAAGCGGGCGGTCGGAGCCCTGGGCCGCTACGCCCCGGCACATGCCACCCAGGACGGCGTGATCCCGCCGAGCAAGCTCCCCGAGGTCCTCGCGCAGATCGCCCGGATCGCAGACCGGTACCGGATCCGCATCGCCAACGTTTTTCATGCCGGAGACGGCAACCTGCACCCGATCGCCCTCTTCGACGATCGGGACGAGGACGAGATCCGTCGGGTCATCGCGGCCGGCGGCGAGATCCTGCGCCTCTGCGCCAGCCTCGGCGGCTCGATCACCGGAGAGCACGGCATCGGGATCGAGAAGCTGGCCCACATGGAGCTTCTCTTTGGCCCCGACGACCTCTTCATCCAGGATGCCATCCGGCGGATCTGGGATCCCGAGGGGCTGATGAACCCGGGCAAGCTCCTGCCGCAGCGGGCCTGCGGGGAGGTCGCGCGCTTCTCTGGCGCCACTGCGCGAGCGCAGCTAGGGGGGCTCCGGTGAGCGGCCCGGTGGCGGGAGGCTGGTCGCCTGGCGCGGCCGACGTCGCCATCGACGGCTTGCCGGCCAGGCGCATCGAGCGGCCGGAATCCGAGGCCGAAGTCGCGGAACTCGTGGCTCGGGCTCGGCGCGACCGGCTCAACCTGGTGCCCATCGGGGGGGGCACGGCGCTATCCATCGGGAACGTTCCACGCCGCTTCGACCTGGCGGTGGACCTGCGCAATTTGGACCAGATCGGCGCGTACTCGGCACCGGATCTCGTGGTGACGGCACAGGCCGGCACGCGGCTGTCCGACCTCGACACGTTCCTGGCAGCCAGTTCCCAGGTCCTGCCTCTCGAGGGGCCACCGGGCGCGACGCTCGGGGGGATCGCCGCCGCCGAGCAGGCCGGACGGCACCGCTTCTCGCGGGGTACCCCTCGGGACTGGCTCATCGGCGCCCGGGCGCTGACCGGCGATGGGCGCTGGCTCAAGATCGGCGCCAAGGTGGTCAAGAACGTGGCCGGCTACGACGTGGGGCGCCTGCTCTGCGGCAGCCTGGGCTCGCTGGCGATCTTCACCGAGCTCACGTTCAAGGTCGCACCCCGCCCGCAGACCGCCGCGGTCTGGCGGATCGCCACCACCCTTGCCGGAGCCGAGTCCATCCGCCAGCTGGCGGTTCATCTGGGGGCCGCCTCGATCGAACTCACAGCGCGCCCCGAGATCGCGGTAGAGGTCGCCTTCGAGGGGGAGCCGGACGCGGTCGCCTGGCAGTCGGAGCGCCTGGTGGCGCGCTTTGCCCGGGCAGAGCAGGCGGACGCGGCCGGCGGACCGGAGGCCCCTTCGAGCCAGGAGCTGGTATGGACCTTCGGCGTCCTGCCCGATCGTCTCTGCCGGGCCCTCGAACGGTGCCTCGCCGGCGGGCCGGCAGGGGTCGCGGCGCATCTGGGCAGCGGCATCGCGACCCTGACGGCCGCCAGCGGCGGACCCGAGGCCGTCGGGCGCCTGCAAGCCTGGAGTTTCGAGATCGAAGCGCTCGGAGGCTGGTGGCGTCTCGAGCGGGGCCCCAAGGACGGCCGCGAGTGCTTCGGACCGACCCGAGCCGAGTGGGCGATCGCGGCCGAGATCAAGAAGGCGATGGACCCCGACGGGATCCTCTCCGTGGGGCGGATGCCCGGTGGCTTTTGAGGGCAGCATGACAGCAAGCACCCGAGGCCCGGTCGGGCTCGACGTCTCCTGGTTGGCGTTTCGCGTGACCTGGCGCAATATTCGCGTCTACAGCCGGGGCTGGCTCTGGAGCGTGATGCCCAACCTCTTCGAGCCTATCTTCTATCTGCTGGCCATGGGGATCGGACTCGGGAGCTTCATGGCTGCCAGCCGGAACTGGCCGGCCCACCTCTCCTACGCGGCGTTCGTGGGCACCGGGCTCATCGCCCAGGCCGCGCTGTTCAGCCCGACCTTCGAGCTCTTGTATGGCGGCTACTCGCGCCTGACCCACCAGAAGACCTATGACGCCATCCTGGCGACTCCGGTATCGGTCGACGATCTGACGGTCGGGGAGATCGCCTGGGGAGCCGCCCGCAGTGTCTGGTACGGATGTCTCATCACCCTGGTGATCGCGCCGTTCCATATCCTGACCAGCTGGTGGATCCTCCTGGTGCCGATCCCCCTGGTGGTTGCCGGGATCTTCTTTTCCTCGGTCGCGCTGTGCTTCGTCGCTACCGCCAACAGCTACGACTATTTCAACCTGTACCTGTCGCTGGTGCTGTTCCCGATGTTCCTGTTCAGCGGGATCTTCTTCCCGCTGAACGCCCTGCCCGCGTGGGCGCAGCAGGTGGCGTGGTGGTTGCCGCTGACGCACCTGGTGACGCTCTGCCGGGCGCTCGCCTTCGGCAACTTGCAGCCGGCCCTGCTGGGCGATCTTGCCTGGTTCCTGGTAGCTTCGCTGCCCGCCCTCGCCCTGGCCTTGCTGCTGATGCGGCGCCGGCTCATCCACTAGCGCGGTTTCGCCTGGGGGCGATCGGGTCGAATGGAGTCAAACGGGACCCGGTTGCGCAGCAGCTTGATCCCGGCGCTCCCTTCGGGACGGTTTTGGGAGCGGCGGCGAGCCGTGGCGTGACAGGCGGCGCCGGCTGGGGTAGGGTAACTTGCAAGGAGGACCCGCTCTTGCCGCCTGTTCGCACGACCATCGCCTTAGGGGTTGCGCTCTCTTTCGTATGTGCGACGGCGGCCCCGGCGCTTGCCGAGACCATCTACTTGAGGAACGGCACGCGAGTCCAGGGCAAGATCCTCAAGCAGACCGCACAGGACTTCCAGGTCCAGACGGCCAACGGCAATATCAAGGTCGCCAAGGACACCGTCGCCATCCAGGACCTCCCCAACCCGGGCGTGGCGCTGCTGCTCGGTATTGGCTTCCCCGGCGCCGGGAACGCCTACACCAATCGCTACGACAGGACGCTGTTCTACCTGGCGTTCACGGCGATCAGCTTTGCCGCCACCTTCGCGCTGGTGCAACTGGCTGGCAACTACTCACCCGGGCAGATGGGCTTGCCGGTCCTGGCGGGTGCAGGCGCCGCGGCCATTCCCTGGGGCCTGGGCGCGTACGAGGCTTACAACGAGGCCCGGCGCGAGGATGCGCAACCCAAGTACCGGGTCGACTACAGTACCAGCGGAATGTAGCCCCGTGGGCAAACCGTCCAAAGGCGTGGCCAACCGCAGCAAGCTGGCCCTGCGGGCCGCCGCCGGCCTGGTCCTGGGCGCCAGCGCATCGGGCTGTGCCTTGGCGCTGGCGGCAGCCAGCCAGGTCCAGCTCTACAGCCGCGACTCCGTCACCCTTCACGGCTGGGTGTCGATGCCAGGCCAGACCTCGGTAAAGGTCGGCCTCTTGCGCTACTTCGAAGGGGACGATTCATCGGGCAGCTTCTCCCTGCCCACCGATCCCTCGGGCAAGCTCGCCTTCACCACCGTGGTGGTTCCCTCGTCGGATGCCAGCCATACGTTCCTTATCCAGGCGAGCTCGACGCACAAGGTCGCGGATTTCCTGCTCTTGTGCTGGTCCGACTCCCAGGGGGCCGGCGCCCTCACCCCGGGCGAGCTCCGCTCCCCGGAATCGTACCTCATCTACAAGGTCGGCCCGTCGTTTTCGGTGGCGGAGGCTTCTGCCGATCAGGTCGTTCCCGATGCCACCCCCGTGCTCGGCACGTGGCCCGACGCCAGCAAGTTGCTCTTCAGGTTCGATCTTCCCGTCGCGACCAGCGGACCCTGAGATCGCCGTGATGTCCCGACTCAAGGTCATTGACGATGCCCTGATGGACGGCGTGCGCGAGGAGGCCCGCCAGTCTCCGCGACACCGGCACATCCACCGCTTTCACGAGCACGATGAACGCGTCCAGCGCATGATCCACTGCGTCGAGCCAGAGAGCTACGTGCGCCCCCACCGGCACCAGGATCCCGATCAGGTGGAACTGTTCGTGGCTCTCCGGGGCAAGGCGCTCGTGATCGAATTCGATGACCACGGCGCGATCCTCGACAGCATCACGATCGCAGCTCGCGGAGGCGCCCGTGGAGTCGAGATCCCCCCGCGCACCTGGCACATGGTCCTCGCCATCGAACCCGGGACCACCCTCCTCGAGATCGCCGAGGGCCCCTACGACGAGGCGACGCACAAGCGGTGGCCCTCCTGGGCGCCGCCCGAGGGCGTCTCGGGGACCTCCCGGTTCATGGTCGAGATCCGCCGCCAGCTGGGTATCGGATCAAGCCCGGCGGAAGACCTCTCCGAGGATGGCGTCGGCTAGCTCCCGGTAATGCGACTGGATGACGCCGGTATCGGCCGTGGTCGGTCTGGCGGGATAGAGCATGAGCACGACCTTCTGGCTCTCGCCCCACTGGAAGCTCCAGGTCAAGGCCTGCTCCTCGTGTCGGTGCCTGAACGTCAACACGCCGCAGAACGTGCCCTGGTCCTGCCGTTCGATGATGATGTCCTGGATTTCCAAAAGCGGCCTCCCCCGCGGGCGCACGCGCAGAGGTTACCTCCGACCCGCTCTCGCGCAAGGCATTAGAGTGCTCCCGGTTTGAATGGATCGAGCCCGATGAGTCAAACGGGGCCCGGTTGCGCAGCGAAGCGACCGCGCAGAGGGCCCCGTTCAAACTGCAAAAGGTCTAGAGTGC
>JAJXWQ010000005.1 GCA_021781555.1 bacterium | reverse complement strand
CGCGTCGCCAAAATGGGAGTGCAGGATGCGCGCTTGCGTGTCCCTGGCTACACGGCCGTAGGCCGGGAGATGGCCGAGCAGACCGAGGCCGCGCAGGGCCTTCTGCGCGAGCAATGCCGGTCCGCCAAGCTGCGTTACCGGCACCGCCTGAAATACGGCCCGGTTCCGGAGTCGTTCGCAGACCACCTGGCTCGAGACGTCTTCGGGCAGGTAGCGGATCTCGTCGAAGAGCCAGGTCTCGGTGAGCGGCAGCCAGTCCCGGCAGGAGTGCAGGACGCGGAGGGTCTCGACGGCTTTGCTGGCACTTCTTGCGACAGCTCGGCCCGTATCCGCGCTACCGCCAGGCTGGAGCGAGCGGGCTGGTCGTGCGAAGTCTGTACGTTGCGGCACCTGCAATCCTCATCGCAAAAGCGGATCTTCTTGAGTTTCGCGCCATGGCCCTCGGCCCGGTCAGGCAAGCGTGCACCAGAAAACCTGCCGGATCGGACGAGGACACTCCAACTTCGTGACCACCACAATCGGACGGCACATTCGCTTGCCCATTCCTGCCGCCGTGATCCGTGCGAGGCTGCAACATGTCCTTTTCTGCCGCGCTGCCCGAGGTCTTCATCGTGTCGCACGACTTCCCACCGCACGGTGGCGGAGGAGTCATCCGGGCGGCGAAGTTCGCCAAGTACCTTCCCGTTTCTGGTTGGCGGCCCATCGTCATCGCTGCCGATCCAGCCGCCTACGAAGCGGCCTACCACGATCCGAGCCTCGTGGCTCGAGGCATCGAGGTCGTCCACGTCCGGTACCCCCACCGCCGCCTGGGCCGACGCCTGACAGCGCCGGCGATCGCCCCCTGGCCGTCCGGTCGAGGCCTCCGGCGCGTCGCCAAGGCCTTGCTGGTGCCCGATCCCGAGGTCCTGTGGGTCATCCCCGCGCTGCTGGCGATCCGCCGGCTGCTTCGATCGGATCGGCCCCAGGCGGTGCTCACGACGAGCCCGCCGAACTCGTCACATCTCGTGGGAGCGCTCGCCCAGGCCCTGTTCGGCCTCACCTGGGTGGTGGACTTCCGCGACCAGTGGGTCGGCAACCCGCTGTATGCCGGCGGGCCGCTGCGGACGGCGATCGAGCGCAAGCTCCAGGCCTTTTGCCTCGAGCGAGCGGACGCCATCGTCGTCACGACGCCCGAGCTGGCCGAGGTCGTGGCGCAGCAGAGCTCGCGCCTTCCCGTCTGCATCCGCAACGGCTTCGATCCCGAGGATCTCGAGGGCCTCGATCTCGATAGCCCCGAGATCTTCACGGTCTCTCACGTCGGCAGCCTCGGATCGACGCGGGATCCCGGGTCGATCCTGGCTGGCTGGAAGGCCTTCATCACCGAGCAAGAGCTCATCGGGCAGGCGCGTCTTCGCCTGATCGGGCCCGCGCACCAGTGCAACCTCGATCGCATCCTGGCCGCCGATCCCACCCTGGCTGCCACGGTCGAACACCTGGTCTTCCTGCCCCACCGCGAGGCCCTGCAGGCCATGGCCCGATCCTCGGTGCTCCTCCTGGTCACCTCCCTGGAAGAAGGCTGCCAGACGGCCATTCCGGGCAAGACCTACGAGTATCTCGCCTTCCGCAAGCCGCTCCTCGCCATCGCGCCGCCCGGGCCGCTCTCCCGCCTGCTGGCCGAGGTGGGTGCGGGTACGACCGTGCCGCCCGCAGACTCCAGGGCCCTGCAGGCTGCCTTCGCCGGCCTCTTCGCCTTGCACCAGTCCGGCCGTCTGGCCGCAGCGGTCCCGCCCGACGCGGCCGCACCCTTCGATCGCCGGGGCCAGGCGATCCGCGTGGCCGCCCTGCTCGATGCCGCGTACGCCCGGCGCGCCGAATCGCACCCTGGCCTGGCCCAGGCTGGCACAGCGGCACCTTCCCCGAGCCCGGCGGATGCTCGGAAAGGAGCCCGGTAGTGTGCGGAATCGCGGGAATCTTCGCGGGTCCGGAGGGGAGCTTCCCGGCCCGGCGCGAACTCGAGCAGATGGCGGCGATGCTGCGCCACCGCGGACCCGATGACGAGGGCGTGCTGGCCGAGGGCCCCATCGGCCTGGCGCACGTGCGCCTGTCGATCCTGGATCCAGATGGCGGCCACCAGCCCCTCGAGGCCACCGATGGGTCCGCGTGCGTCACCTTCAACGGAGAGATATTCAACCACGTCGAGCTCAGGGCCGAGCTTGAGGCCCGCGGCCACCGTTTCAGGACGCGCTCCGATACCGAGGTCCTGATCGAGGCCTACCGGGAATTTGGCGACGAGTTCGTCCATCATCTCAACGGCGAGTTTGCCCTGGCCCTCTGGGACCGAGTCCACCGCCGCCTCGTGCTGGCGCGGGATCCGGCCGGAGTCCGGCCCCTGTTCTACCAGGAACGAGCCGGCCGCCTCGCCTTTGCCTCGGAGATCAAGGCGCTGCTCGTCCTGCCCGAAGCCCGGCGCTCCCTGGATGCTGACGGTCTGGCGCAGGTTTTCACCTTCTGGGGGCCGCTCGCCCCGCGCACGGCCTTTGCTGGAATCCTCGCCCTGCCTCCGGGGCACCTGCTCGTTGCCCGGGCCGATCGTTCGACCCGGATCCACCGCTACTGGGACTGGTCGTACCCCGCCCGCCTGCCTCGCGAAGCTCCGGAGCGAGCCCCGGAGGCCTACGCCGAGGAACTCGGGGAACTGCTCCGCGATGCCGTCCGGATCCGGCTGCGCGCCGACGTACCGGTCGGCGCCTACCTCTCGGGCGGCATCGACTCGGCCAGCGTCGCCGCCCTGGCGCGCAGTCTCGGGGCCGATATCCGGACCTTCTCGGTCAGCTTCGCGGAGCGAGCATTCGACGAGTCGGCGCACCAGATGGAAATGGCGCAGTTCCTGGGTAGCCGGCATATCTGCGTGGAGACCCGGCCCGAGGACATCGCGGCGGCCTTTCCGCAGGTTATCTGGCACGCGGAGACGCCCGTCGTCCGCACGGCCCCGGCTCCGCTCTGGCTATTGTCGGAACGGGTGCGCCAGGAAGGCCAGAAGGTCGTCCTCACGGGCGAAGGCGCGGACGAGGTCTTCGGTGGCTACGATCTCTTCAAGGAGGCACAGATCCGGCGCTTCTGGGCGCGCCGGCCCGACTCCAGGATCCGCCCGCGCCTGCTCGAGAGGCTCTACTCCTACCTCGAGTACTCACCCACGGCGACGCCGTTCGCTCGCGACTTCTTCGGGACGGGCCTCGAAGGCGCCCAGGAACCAGGGTTTGGCCACCTGCTCCGCTGGCGGCTGACGCAGCGGGCCTGGAGGTTCTTCGCTCCGGACCTGAAGGCCGCGCTCTCGCGGGACCCGGTCGACGCGCTGCGCCTGGATCTGCCTGCTGGCATCGCGAACTGGCATCCGCTCTCTGCCGACCAGTACCTCGAAGCCCGCACCCTGCTGGCGGCTTATCTGCTGGCGGCCCAGGGCGATCGGATGGCGATGGCGCACGCCGTGGAGACCCGCCAGCCATTCCTCGATCCGCGCATCATCGCCTTCGCCAGTTCCCTGCCGCCGCGCCTGAAGGTGGCGGGATTGAAAGACAAGGTCCTCTTGCGCCGGACGATGGCGCCGATCTTGCCGCCAGCTGTGGTCTGGCGCCCCAAGAGGCCGTACCGTGCGCCGGATGCAGCCAGCTTCTTCTGCGCGGGTGACCCGGTCGACTATGTTGCCGACCTGTTCTCGGAGGATTCGCTGCGCAGAAGCGGACTTTTCGATCCGCAGGCCACGTTGAAGCTCTTCTTGAAGTGCAAGCGCCAAGAGGCGATCGGTTTTGCCGACAACATGGCCTTCGTGGGGATCTTGTCGACGCTTTTGCTGCAGCACCATTTCTGTCGCGTGACTGCCGCGCCGATTGCAGCCTGAGTCGAGAAAGGAGTGCCACGGTGGACATCAAAGCGAGGGTACGCACCTTCATCCTCGAAGACCTCCTGATGGTCGCCCTTCCCACCGATCTTGCGGACGACGCTTCGCTGCGCAAGCTTTCCATCCTCGATTCGACCGGGGTCCTCGAGCTGGTTGCCTTCCTCGAGCAGGCATTCGGCATCCAGGTGAAGGACGGCGAACTGCTGCCCGGCAACCTCGATTCGGTCGACGCCATCGTCTCCTATGTGCGCGAAAAGCTCGGCTTCCAGGTCGCGGAGCCGCAGGCATGAGCGGCACGTCGGCCGCCGCTGTGGCGTCCTGCCTGGCCCTCGATGCAAACGCCGAGTGCCGCCGGATCGAGGAGGGTATCCGCGACATCGTGGTGCGCCGCCTCCATCGCAGGGGGGCGATCGTCGGTGTGTCCGGAGGGGTGGACAGCGCCGTCTGCCTGGCGCTGTCCACCCGGGCCCTGGGGGCGGAGCGCGTCCTGGCGCTGTTGATGCCGGAGCGGGAAAGCTCGGATAGCAGCTCGCGTCTGGGCGAGGCGGCAGCTCGCTCGGTCGGCGCCCCGTTCCTGGTGGAGGATCTGACGGCAGCTCTTGCCGGCATCGCTTGCTACGATCGCCGGGATCGCGCCATCCGCAACGTCTTTCCGGACTACGGCCCCGGCTGGAAGAACAAGATCGTCCTTGGCGGCGGTCAAGACGGCCAGTTCCACCACTTTCGCCTCGTCGTGAGGGATCCCTTCGGCGTGGAGCACACCGCCCGCCTGCCCCACCGCGAGTACCTCGAGATCGTCGCCGCGCAGAACTTCAAGCAGCGGCTGCGCAAGGCGACCGAGTACCACCACGCCGACCGCCTGAACTATGCTGTCGTCGGAACGCCGAACCTCCTGGAGTACGACCAAGGCTTCTTCGTCAAGAACGGCGACGGATCCGCGGACCTCAAGCCCATCGCGCACCTCTACAAGACCCAGGTTTACGCCCTGGCCCGCCACCTGGGCCTTCCCGAGGAGATCTGCACGTCCTCGCCCACCACCGACACCTACACGCTTGCGCAGGGCCAGGACGAGTTCTTCTTCGGCCTGCCCTACCCGCAGATGGACCTCGCCCTGTGGTCCCTGGACCGGGGCGATTCGCCGGAGGTCCTGGCCGCACGCCTCGGCCTCGGCTCGGTGGAGGCTGCGCACATCTACGAGGCGATCGTCGCCAAGCGCCAGGCGGTCCGGTATCTGCAGTCGCCCCCCTTGGGCCTCCGGTACGCCCCCTGACGATCGGGCCTGGCGCAGCGACCGCGCAGAGCGATCTCGACCTGGTGCCACCCTGGCGCCAGGTCCAGGCTTTGCCGCCCTGCTTGCCGCTCGGCCCCGCGGGCGCAGCCGCCCTCATCGCGGTTTTTGCCTCACGCCGGTAAGAGGCGCTCGAACAGGCGCTGGCTCCCGCGATAGACATCCTCGCCGATGCAGATCCGGACCAGCCAGGAGTACGGGCGCCAGTGCCACCAGAACTTCTGGAGCTGCGCTCGCGTCGCCTCCAGGGCCAGGCGGCGATCACCCGCCTGATGCGCCCTGAAGATGGCCTCGTCCAGCATGGCGAAATTCAAGCGGACCGTACGGTAGGGCACGCCCAGCGCCGGGCAGATCACGTCGCGCTGCAAGGCCGCCCGGGCCAGCAGCATGCGCCCGTGATGCCGACGAGAGTACTGGTTCCGGTGGACCCGGTACCGGTACAGCCGCTGGTGCAGGTTGGACGCGTGGCCGAGCCTGGCGACCTGGAAGAGGAGCTCGTAGTCGTCCACCTCGGGGTAGATGTAGGCCCGGCCCAGCTTGTCGAGGACCGACTTTCGCATCATCACCGAGCAGTGGCAGAAGGGGTTCTCGACGGGAAAACGCTTGATCACGTCCTCGTGCTGGGCCGGCAGGTGCGTGGAATGCAGCTTGCGATCCTTGCCATCGATCTGCATGGCCTGGGTCCCGCAAAGCACCAGTTCGGGGTCGCAGGCAAAGGCCGCGATCTGGGCCTCGAAGCGTCGGGGTTCGGAAAGATCGTCCTGGTCCTGCAGGGCCAGAAAAGCTCCCCGGGCTCGAGAAATCGCTGCGTTGCGGGCCGCGATGATCCCCGAATTCACCTGGCGCCAGACCCGCACGCGCGGGTCGCGTTCGGCAAAACGAGCAAGAATCGCGGAAGATCCGTCCGTAGAGCCGTCGTCCACGCACACGATCTCGAAATCACCGTATGTTTGCGCGAGCAAGGACTCCAGCATCGGCTCCAGATAGGGGCCACCGTTGAAGACCGGCAATATCACAGAAATGGTCGGTGTCAAGACCAAATCCTCCGTAGAAAGCCGTCATTTCGTGGGGGACATGCTCATGCCAGCGCCTCGGCGAAGTGCACTGCGCTGTGCGAGTAGAGGGTCTCGAACTCCGTGGCCATGTGCTCGAGGCTGAGGAACCTCTCGGCATGCAGGCGCGCCGCCTCGCCGACTCGCGCTCTCGCGACGGGATTCGTCAGGGCCGACAGGAGGCGACCGGCAAGGGCTGCGGCGTCGCGAGGAGCGACGAGCCAGCCGGTGACATCGTCTCGAACCACTTCCGGGACCCCACCGACGGAGGTCACGACCACCGGGCAACCAGCGGCCATGGCCTCGCAGACGGCCAAGGGCAGGCCCTCGTGAAATGATGGCAGGCAAAAGATGTCGCTGGCCGTCAGCAAGCGATTCACATCCGCACGGAATCCCAGCAGCGAGATCGCCGCCTCGAGTCCCAGATCCGAGCGGACCACCTCCAGCTTCGAGCGGAAGTCACCTTCTCCCGCCACGAGCAGGCGTGCCTGGGGCTGGGCCCGTCTGACCTCGGCGAAGGCGCGCATCAGGACATCCTGGCCCTTCATGGGATCGAGCCGAGCGACCGTGAGGATCACCGGAGCGTTGGCAGCGATCCCGAGCTCTCGGCGCGCTGCCGAGCGGCTTTCCCCCGGGACGTCGGGCCGAGGTACGCCGTTCAGGACCACCCGGGCCTTGTGCCGGGGCAGGCCGCAGGCGACCAGGTCGTCCGTCAGGTTCTGCGAGCAGCCCACGACGACGTCGCTGAACGCCCCATACAGACGCGCCGCCACGTGGCGCCTGGCTCCGTACCAGGCCCCGTGGGCGGAGGCCACGATGGGTACCCGGAACATGCCCCGGGCGAGCCAGGACGCAGCTGCGCTCGTCGAGGAGTTCGCGTGGATGACGTGCGGGGCGTGGGCGCGGATGACCCCATGGAGCCACTCGGCCAGGCGCAGGAAGCCGATGGCGCGGTCGGGCCGCGCCGGGGCGCGGTAGTAACGGACCGAGGGAGCCAGTGCGACGACCAGCTCTCCATCCAGGGCCGCCACGCCCACCAGATGACCGCGACGCGACAGCTCGCCGGCCAGCCGGACCAGGAAGGACTCGGCCCCGCCGACCGCCAGCTGGTTGGTGACAAGCAGGATGTTCATTCGTTCCCTCGTGGATGCATGCGACAGGCCCGTCCAGTTTCCGGCGGCTGGCGGCTGCTGTCGTCGTCGGAACCGACCAGACCCTTCGCAGTTTGAACGGGTCCCTCTGCGCGGTCCCTGCGCCGGGCAACCGGTCCCCGTTTGACTCCTCGGACCCGATTCATTCAAGCCGGAAGCACTATGAGTCCCGCTAATTCGACCGGGCGGGAGAAGACCTTCGTTTAGCGAGTCCAGAGAATGCGTGAAACGAAACATCGCTAGTGTATGGGCAGTATCTTGAGCGCAACCAGATAGCTACGCCGAGATTTCCGGAAAGGAACACTGCATAATGAATTCATCCGCTTCTCCATACCGATCAAGCAAGATTTACATCAGCATGAGTTCCATGCTGGCACTTTGCTTGCTTGGTTGCGCGACGACCGGTCTCCCGTCAGCTTCTGGGTCGAATTTTGCGACGCAGAACCTGGCTGGCTGGCGCACGACGGTATCCCCCCGGTACCAAAACTGGCTCAAGCAGCATCCCTGGCGCGATCCGTCGCCCAGCCCGGCCCCGACGACGTCTCCGACCACCTGGCCCACGCCCGCGCCGGGGACGAGCCCGAGCGCCACGCCGGCCCCCGTAGACTCTCCGACCCCGGCTCCGGTCGTCACCCCGACCCCGGCACCCGTCGGGGGCATCCAGCCGGCCAGCGGTGTGCAGGTCTTCCCGGCCCCGGCCATTCCCTCGACCCCTTACTCCCTGTACGTGTCCACGTCCGGAAGCGACTCCAACTCGGGAGCGTCTCCCGCGTCGCCCCTGCGCAACATCGCCACCGCCGCCAGTCGCGCCAAGCCCGGGACGACGATCTATATCTCGCCGGGTACCTACTACGAGCACCTGACGCTCCACAATGGCGGCACGTCCGGCGCCCCGATCATCTTCGAGGGCTACGGCGGGGTTCCCGTGATCGACGGTTCGCGGATCGCCAACACCGACACCAGCTGGGGCACAGATCACGTCAACTATGGTGTTGTCGAGATGTGGGCGCCATACATAACACTCTATAACCTGAAGATCGCAAACTCTGCCAACAGTGGCGTGGTGTACCTGGCAAACAACGAGACCATCCAGAACTGCGAGGTCACAAACATGCAGAACGATGGGATCACGAACGCTTATTACCTGAATACCGCGAGCGGCAATCAGCCAGTCCAGAACATCAGCGTGGTGAACGACTATGTTCACGACGGAGTCTACACAGCCAACGGTCAGGGCATCAGCGTGGGTGCAACGAACTTCCTGGTCCAGGGGAACACCGTCGATAACATCAATCAGATCGGAATCGACCTCTGGATGGGCGGCTCGAACGGTGAGGTCGTCGGAAACACGGTCGATCACAATGCCCAGGTTGGTATCTACGTCGACGGCGTCAACTACCTCCGGATCCATCACAACTGGGTGCACGACAACAAGCACGGCATCACGGTCTCGTCCGAGGACACGCATTACACCACGCAGCATGTCTGGGTCTACGACAACGTGATCTTCAATCAGACACAGGGCGACGGGATGAGCATCTGGGATCCGGGACCGGCCCCCAACACCGGAGCCCAGGACGTCCTCTTCGCCAACAACACCCTTTTCAATAACCAGATCACGCTGTATTTCGCCGGCTACGGCAACACGGCCCAGGTGATCAACAACCTCGGTTACACGACCGGCACGACCCAGGAGGACCAGAGCACAGGCTCTTCGTACAGCATCTCGAACAACGTCTGGCTGACGTCCGTCACCGGCTTCGTCGACGCCGCGGCAGACAACTTCCAGCTGCTCTCCGGATCGCCCGCCATCGACAAGGGACTGGCCATTCCGCCCTTCGTCGACGCCAGCGGCAACCAGTTCCCGGTCACCACGGACTATGCGGGCAACCCGCGGGTGGTCGGTTCCGCGCCGGACGCGGGGGCCTACGAGTACCAGTAGGCGGCTCCCGGCGATCTCACTCTCCTGCCAGAAGCGTGCCCTGCGGCACGCTTCTGGCCTTTTGCGGAGCGGTCGCCTCGGATCCAAGGTTTCTTGGCCAAGCTGGCCTGGATCGCGGTAAGGGCCGCTTGGCACCATGGCTGGACCCGGTTCGGGAGGACCAGCCATGATCGACGTTCCAGGCCGCAACCCGGTCACTGCCGCCAAGTCGGCGGATCGCCTGCCACACTGGCTGTGGCCCTGGCTGGCCTACGCCTTTCTCCTGCCCGGCGAGAGCTGGCTCAACCAGATCAAGCTTGACTGGGTCCTGCTGGCCTGCGGGCTGGTCGCCAGCCTCGCGCTGGCCCTCGGCGCGCCGCGACGCGGCCGGAGTGCCGGCAGGCAGCTGGCCGTTCTGGCCCTCTTGATCGCGATGAACGCCTCGTACTTCCTCTCGGCCGATCGCGGTCTCACCTGGCTGGGCCTGCTCCGCGTCTGGATCAATGGTCTCACCTACTTCCTGGCCACCTCGGCTCAGCTATCCCGCCGGGAGGTCAAGCTCACGCTGCGAGCCTTCGCTTTCGGTGGGGGGGCTGCCGCGCTGAACATCCTTGTCTCGGCCATGGCCGGCGAGGTGCAGACATCCAGCCTCAGGTTCACGATGGGATTGCTGGGTGCCCAGACCGACCCGAACTTCGTCGTGGCCGAGCTCCTGCTGCCGTTCGCAGCTGCGCTCGAACTGGCGCGAATGCCACGGGACGGGATCCGCCCGTTCGGGTACGTGCTGGCCGCTCTCATCGGCGGGGCGGCGATCCTGACCGAGTCCCGCGGTGGCACGCTGGGCCTTCTCGCCGTCGCCGTCACCTTCTTCTTGCTCCGCGGGCGCTGGAAGACCGCCGTCCTCGGCCTGATGGCCCTGGCCGCGTTCTATGTCGGGTTTGCGCCCCACCTGGGCCGCTTCGATCTCTCGCGGGATCCGACGGGCGCCGACCGGACCATCATCTGGAAGGCCGATATTCAGGAGGGCATTCGCCGCTGGCCGACCGGAGTGGGCCTGCACGCATCACGGCGGATCACCCCGACCCTCGCGGGGCTCAACATGGCCAGGGATCCGCACAGTACCTATGTTCAGGCTTTCGTCGAGACCGGCTTCGGTGGTCTGGTGGCCCTCGTATGGGTGCTCGTCACCCACCTCGGTTTCGGCCGGCGTGGCAGATCCGAGCGAGCCCTCGTCGCCGGACTCCTCGGGGTGATGGTGGCCGGCGTCTTCCTGCACGTTCTCATCAACCAGTTCCTCTGGGCGCTCTGGGCGCTTTCGGCGCAGGCCGCCGATCGCGGCCGGCTGCGCCGCGCTCCGATCAACTTGTCCTTGAAGGGGCTCTTGAATCCGGCCGTGCTTGCTCCGCATGAAGCGGAGATCCAGGAAAGGGAACCGTCATGAAACGCAGATCCTTCGCAATGGCCATCCTCGCGACCTTGCTCGCCTGGCAGCTCCCGGTGTCCGCCGCAACTCCCGTGTACCGCCTGTGCCCGGACGACACGCTGAACGTCACCGTCGTCGGGCATCCCGATCTTTCCGTCACGGACGAGGCGGTGCGGCCCGACGGGCGCATCTCCTTGCCCCTGGTCAGCCAGCTCGTGGTCGGCGGGAAGACCGTCGGCCAGGTCACGACCGACTTGCAGCGCGCCTACCGGCCCTTCCTGACGTCCCCCCTGATCGTGGTCAACGTCGAGCATTTCCACAGCCTCAGGATCTCGGTGCTCGGGCAGGTCGAGAAGCCCGGGGTCTACGAGTTCACGACCGAGCCCTCGCTCACCGAGGCCCTGGCGGCCGCGGGGGGGCCCACTCCGCGAGCCGCGCGCGATGACATCGACGTCAAGAGCACGACCGGAAGCAGCGAGCGCTTCGATCTCGACCGGCTGATCGCGGATCCAGACCACATTCCCCTCATCCAGGAGGGCTCGGCAATCGACGTGCACGAGGTCTGGTATCCGGACCTCCACCAGGACATTCCGATCGCCGCCACGGTGGTCCTGGCCGTGGCCGAGGCATTCCTCTACTTCAAGCAGTAATCGCCAGCTCTGGTGGCAAAGCCGGAGTCCCGGTCGCGGTTCCGGGACTCCGGCAGCACGGTAGCGGGCAGAGGAACAAATCAGGGGCCTGGCTCGCCAGAATGTCTGTTCTCGGGGGGCGTTCTCGGATTGGCAGCGCCAAGGATGACGAGAGGGGGCACGACCAAGGCGATCGCCCACAGCAAGTGGTCCAACAGGGCCGGATACATCCACGCACCTCCTGCGCAGCGGAATGAGGCCCGCAGTCGCTTCTCCCACCACTCTGAAACAGGTTTGCCGCGAAGTCGGTGACGAGTTTGGCGCTTTGGCCTTATCCGGGAGCGTTTCTTGCACGATAGGCCATCTTCCGCCACTCCGCCTACGTCCGGGTTGGCCAGGCCCGTTGGCTGTCCGTTCGGACCTTTTCCAGCTTGGACGGATCGCTCCGCGCGGCTGCTGGCGAACCGCTCACCCCGCAAACAATCTAGGCCTTTTGCAGTTTGAACGGGGCCCTCTGCGCGGTCGCTTCGCTGCGCAACCGGGCCCCGTTTGACTCATCGGGCTCGATCCATTCGAACCGGGAGCACTCTAGATCAAAAGATCCAGGAGCATCCCGTGGATCTCGTTCAGAGCGGCCAGGAGGTCGATTCCCTTGCCCTGGTCTTCCAGGAACGCCTTGGCCAGCCCCTCGAGCTTATCATCGACCGATCGGATGATGACGAGAGTCCGGTTGCGCCGATCGTGATTCTTGTCGAGCTTGCCGAGGCGCGGGGCGATCGCCTTCATGAAGCGCCGGATAGAGTCCCGGTATACCGCGAGCTCTCCGAGCGATGGGCTGGCCAGCAGGCGCTGTGCCTGCGCCTGGATATCCCCGAGCAGCTGATCGATCGGCTCCTCCCCGGAACCGCTCTGGTACGAGAGCTGGTTGCGGAACGCCACGGGATCCTCCGGGTCCTGGCTGGACCGGGGGCCGATCTGCGGGGCTCCGGGGTCGGGCAGGAGGCCCTCTCCGACCTTGATCGTCATGATTTCGATTCTACCGCCAACCGTGCTACGATCGAGGCTCCCGTCGATCCGGTTGTTTCCATCAACTCCATCTCATTCGACGCATCACCTGAGCGATCTCCGCACTCTCCACGGTGATCTTCGGCTCCGCCCGGAGCCATCGTAACCCCGAGCGAGATCCAAGGTCTTTTCCCGGCTTCATCCCTCTTGGCCGCACCTGCACCGAACCATGCCTCAGCTTTTCCTGGGATCGCCTAGCGAGGGTCCGGGAGGGCCTCTCCTGGAGGGCCTGAACGCCGACCAGCGGGCCGCGGTGTCGCACGCCTACGGGCCGGTGCTGGTGATCGCGGCGCCCGGATCCGGAAAGACCCTGGTCCTGACCCGCCGGATCGCCCACCTCATCCAGCAGGGCGTTCCGCCCGACCAGATCCTCGCCGTGACTTTCACCCGCAAGGCCGCGCAGGAGATGGCAGAGCGCCTCCTGGCACTGCTCAGGGACAAGTACCTGGTCCAGAAGATGACGCTGTGCACCTTCAACGCGCTGGGCGGCAAGCTTCTCGAGGGGCGCCACGAGAAGGTGGGGTTCTCGGCCAAGCCGCATCTTCTGCTGGAGACGACCCAGCGGTCCCTGTTCGACGTTCTCAGGCGCGATGCCGGGGCCGAGAACGTTCGCGCCGACGAGCTGGCCCGGTACATCTCGGCAGCCAAGAGCCGGCTCCTCGGCCCGGACGAGGTCAAGCGGGTGAGCTCGGACGACGCAGAGGTGCAGATGGCCCGGCTGTACCGCAGCTACGAAGGCCGTCTCAAGCGGCAAAATCTCTACGACTTCGATGACCAGATTTTGCTGCCGATCCGTCTGATGCAGCAAGACGCAAATTCGCGCACGGAGATCCAGGCGCGCTACTCCCACATTCTCGTAGACGAGTTCCAGGACACCAACCGGGCCCAGTACACGCTCACCCGCTTGCTTGCCGCACCGCAGAACAATCTCTTCGCCGTGGGCGACGACGCGCAGGGGATCTACGGTTTCCGCGCCGCCGATCTGGATAACCTGCTCTGTTTCGAGCGCGACTACGAGGGTTGCCGGCGCATCGTCATGGAGACGAACTATCGCTCCACGCCCCCGATCGTCGCGCTCGCCAACAATCTCATCCGCCACAACTCGCGCCAGATCGCCAAGACGATCCGCGCTCATGCCAGGGCCGGTGCCGACGTGCTGATCACCCAGGCGCAGGACTCCTTCGAGGAGGCCACGGGGGTGACATCCCGTATCGTCGAGCTCGCCGCCGCGGGGATGCCGCTCGAGGAGATGGCCGTGCTCTATCGGACGCACGCCCAGTCCGGCCTCATCATCGAGGCGCTCTCCGAGGCGAAGATCCCGTATTCCGCCAAGAAGAGCGGCCACTTCTACGAAAACCCGGCGATCCAGGAGCTGCTGGCTTACCTGCGTCTGGCCATGCCGCGGGTGCAACCACTGGCCGACCTGGGCCTGGAACAGCTCCTGAAGCGCTTCGGAGTCGAGAGCAACTCGCTGGCGATCCTGCGCGCGGAGGCCGAGCGATCGAAGTCCACCCTGCTCGAGGCCGCGCAGCAGGCCGACAGCCTCCCGCTGCCTACCCTCATGCAGCGTGCCGCCATCCGCCACGCGATGTCCCTGATCGCCTCGTGGCGGTCCGATCGCCGACCCGTGGCCGCCCTGATCCTCAAGATCCTCGACGACACGCGGCTTCGCAAGACGCTCGAGAACAAGCGCGGCGAGGAGGCGCGCGTCCGGCTGGACGTGCTATCGACCTTTCACGACCAGGTTTGTCGCTGGCAAGCGACCGGAGTCGGCGACGTCCTGCGTCGGGTGGAGGAGACACTGAAGCCCGATCGGAAGTCGCGCAGCAAGAAGGCCGTCCAGCTGATGACGATCCACGCGAGCAAGGGGCTCGAGTGGGATGCGGTATTCGTGCTCGGGCTCGAGGAAGGGACGCTGCCGTACCAGATGGCGATCGAGGAAGGCGGGATCTCCGAGGAACGCCGGCTTTGCTATGTCGCCATCACGAGGGCGCGCAAGCACCTGCAGGTCAGCTTCTCCCGGGAGAAGGTTCGCTTCGGGCATCGCAAGGATGCCATCCCCTCCCGGTTCGTGCGTGAGATGAGGGAGGCGCCGCCGCAGGGGCCTTCCGGAGCGAACGCGAGCCTCCGGTGATCGGCGCGATCCTCCTCGAAATCCTCGCCCTGCTCCTGCTGATCGGGCTGATCGTCGTGGCCTGCGAGGCTTTCACGAACGGGATCGAGTGGCTGGGAAGCCTGCTGGGATTGCACGAGGGGGCCGTCGGCAGCGTGCTGGCAGCCGTGGGGACGGCGCTGCCCGAGACGCTCGTACCGATCGTGGCCATCGTCGGGGCCGGCGCTCTTTCCCTGGCTTCGGCCCCCTCGGCGATCGGGGTCGGGGCGATCGTGGGAGCGCCCTTCATGCTGGCGACGCTGGCGATGTTCGTCTCCGGCGTGGCTGTCGTCCTCTTCACGCGGCGAGGCTGGCGCGAGGAGGCCCTCGACCTCGAGCCGAAGGACGTGCGGCTGGACCTCACGGTCTTCCTGCTGGCCTACGCGGCGGCGATCGGCATCTCGTTTTTGCCCCCCTGGCGGATCGCGGGCGCCGTCACGGTGCGTCAGGCGCTGGGGTTCGTCTTCCTGGCCGCTTACGCCTGGTATACCTACCGGACGATCACCGGACCGGGCGAGCCAGGCGAGGATCTCGACCCGCTCTACTTCGCCCGCCGACACGCCCGGCCGCCCCTCTGGCGGGTCCTGGCCCAGGTCCTGGTGGCCCTGGCGGGCATCGTGGCGGCCACGCACTTCTTCGTCGACGCGCTCGAGCACCTGGCGCGCAACGCAGGCGTTTCACCGCTCGTCCTGTCGCTCTTCATCACGCCGATCGCCACCGAACTGCCCGAGAAGTACAACTCCGTCACCTGGCTGCGGGTGAACAAGGACCGTCTGGCGATCGGCAACATCACGGGCGCGATGGTCTTCCAGAGCACCGTCCTCGTCGCCGTGGGGCTGTGGTTGACGCCCTGGAAGCTTTCCTGGCCGGCGCTCGTGAGCAGCGGGCTCGCGGTGGCCTCCGGTGGGCTCCTCTGGTGGCGGGCCGGGCGCCGCCTGTCGGCCTTCAGCCTCCTGGCGGGCGGCGGTTTCTACCTGGCCTTCGTGGTTGCGCTCCTGGCGTGGCACTGAGGCCCCGTTGCCGGGCTCCCGGGCCGTGGTAGGATCGAGGGCCGACGGCGGTGTCCGCCTTGCCTGAAGGAGCTGCCCTTGCCTTTTTCCTTCGAAGCCCTCGAGCTGCCTGGAGTCGTCCTGGTCGTGCCCCGCCTCTTTGCTGACAACCG
Organism: bacterium; assembly: GCA_021781555.1. Lineage (GTDB taxonomy): Bacteria > Cyanobacteriota > Sericytochromatia > S15B-MN24 > VGJW01 > JAJXWQ01. Next base: position 54,766 of record JAJXWQ010000005.1, on the reverse strand, counting down.
GGGAAGCTTCTTCGAGGCCTATCGCTCGAGTGACTTCGAGGCATCCATCGGGCAGGCCTTCGTGCAGGACAACCAGTCCAGGTCCATCCGGGGAACGGTCCGCGGCTTGCATTTCCAGACGGGTGCCGCCGCACAGGGCAAGCTCGTTCGCTGCCTGGCGGGGGAGATCTGGGACGTCGCGGTGGATGTCCGGCCCCGGTCGAGCACTTTCGGCCGGTGGGTGGCACGGACCCTGTCGGGGGAGAATCTTCACCAGCTATACATTCCGGCCGGGTTCGCGCACGGGTTCCAGGTCCTTTCCGCCCAGGCCGACGTGCTCTACAAGTGCACGACCGAGTACGCCCCCAAGGCCGAAGGCGGGATCCTGTGGAACGACCCCGACCTCGCCCTGCCGTGGCCGGTGGCCGACGCCGAGCTCTCCGAGAAGGATCTCCGCCTGCCCACCTGGAAGGCCTTCACCGCCAGCTTGACCCTCGCCTGAACCACCGGCGCCCGCGGGCGATGATCGCGCAGATCCCGGAGATCCCGGAGACGGCATCCGGTCCTGCGGCCACCGGGGTTGGAGCGTCGAGCGTTGCCTGGCTGCTATACTGCGGCAGAACCAGAAAGGAGATGTCACGCGAATGGCCGATGAAGCCGATCGCCTGCAGCCGGAGCTCTGGGCCCCAAGCGCCGAAACCCTCGAGACCTGTCTAGTCAAGGACTACGACGCCCTGCGCAACCAGGCGGCAGCGGACCCGCTGGGGTTCTGGGAGCGAGAGGCCAAGGAGCTCGCCTGGTTCGAGCCGTGGGACAAGGTCCTCGAAGAGTCGAACCCGCCGTTCTTCAAGTGGTTCGTCGGGGGCAAGACCAACGTGGTTCTCAACGCCCTCGACCGCCATCAGAACACGCCGGTGCGCAACAAGCTCGCCTACATCTGGGAGGGTGAAGACGGTACGGTGCGCACCATGAGCTTCCATGCGCTGAACCGCGAGGTCTGCCGCTTCGCCAACGTCCTCAAGAGCATGGGCGTCAACAAGGGCGACCGGGTGACCATCTACCTGCCGCGCGTCCTCGAACTGCCCATCGCCATGCTGGCCACGGCAAAGATCGGCGCAGTGCACTCGGTGGTCTACGGCGGATTCTCGGTAGAGGCGCTGGCAGAGCGCATCCAGGACAGCGAGTCCAAGGTTCTGATCACCGCGGACGGTGGCTTCATGCGCGGCAAGCCGGTCCCCCTCAAGCAGATTGCCGACGAGGCCCTGCGGCGTTCGGGCACGGTGGAGCACGTCATCGTCGTCAAGCGCGCCGGACTTGCGGTGTCCATGGAGGTTGGTCGGGATTACTGGTACGACGAGCTGATGGGCCTGCCCTTCGCCAGGAACCCCGCGACCCACGGCACCTGCAAGACGGAAGTCATGGATGCCGAGGATCCCCTGTTTTTGCTCTACACCTCGGGCACCACCGGGAAGCCCAAGGGCATCATGCACACGCACGGCGGCTACCAGGTGGGCATCAGCGCCACCATGAAGTACGCCTTCGACGTGCGGGCGGAGGATCGCTGGTGGTGCGCGGCAGATCCGGGCTGGATCACCGGCCATAGCTACATCGTGTACGCCCCGTTGATGCTCGGGGTCACGTCGATCATCTACGAGGGCGCACCGACCTATCCCTACCCCGATCGCTGGTGGCGGATCGTCGAGAAATACGGGGTCAACATCCTGTATGCCGCGCCCACCGCGATTCGCGGACTGATGCGTTTCGGCGAGGCCTGGGTCAACCGGCACGACCTCAGCACGCTACGCCTGCTGGGTTCGGTCGGCGAGCCCATCAACCCCGAGGCCTGGCGCTGGTACCATCGGGTCATCGGGGGCGGGCGCTGCCCGATCATCGACACCTGGTGGCAGACCGAGACCGGCGCCTTCATGATCACCCCGGTACCCTCGCTGCCCTTGAAGCCGGGCTCCGCCACCAAGCCGTTCCCCGGCATCCTCGCCGAGGTGGTCGACGAGGCCGGCCAGCCCGTGGCACCGGGCGAGGAAGGCAAGCTGGTGATCACCCGGCCGTGGCCCGCGATGCTCCGTGGCATCCACCGGGATCCCGATCGCTACGTGAAGCAGTACTGGTCGACCTATCCCGGCAAGTACCTCACCGGCGACTCGGCGCGGGTCGACGCGGATGGCTACTTCTGGATCATCGGTCGCGTCGACGACGTGATCAAGGTTTCCGGATACCGCCTGGGAACCGCGGAGATCGAGAGCGCCCTGGTCAGCCACGCTGCCGTGAGCGAGGCTGCGGCGATCGGCGTTCCGCACGAGCTCAAGGGCAACGTCATCCACGGTTTCGTGATCCTGCGCGAGGGGTTCGTGCCCGGTCCAGGGCTGGTGGAGGAGCTGTCGGCCCACGTGGCCCGGGAGGTCGGTCCCATCGCCCGGCCCGAGAAGATCGAGATCGTCGACAAGCTCCCCAAGACCCGCTCGGGCAAGATCATGCGCCGGGTGCTCAAGGCCCGCGCCATGGGGCAGCCAGAGGGCGATCTCTCGACGCTCGAGGACTGACGGCCTTCTGGGGCCTTTTGCCGGTCCGGCTTGCGGTCAAGGGGCGAGCGCTACCGGCGGGAGAGCCTTCATGGACGGTGCTTCGAGCGCCGGGCTACAATGGTGAGCGCTTCGTGATCGACCCGGAGGAGAGATCGCCTTGCCTCATCTGCTCGAGCCCGTCCTGCGTCGGACCGCGCTCTTCTCCAACCTCGACGAGGTCGAGCTGGAGGTCATTGCCAGGCTCTGTCGGCAGCGGTCGGTCCCGAAGGGCTCGATCCTGTTCTACGAAGACGATCCCGGCACGAGCTGCTACATTCTCACGGACGGTAGCGTCAAGATCGTCGTCAACTCCCAGGACGGCCGGGAGCACATCCTGGGCCTCTTGCGGCCGGGCGATCTGTTCGGGGAGATGAGCCTGCTCGACGGCGAGCCTCGCAGCGCCACGGCCATCGCGGTCGAGGAGAGCAAGATCCTCACCATCCAGCGCGACGAGTTCATGAGCCAGCTCAAGGCCGATCCCACGCTCACGCTCAAGCTCCTCGTCGTCCTCACCCACCGTCTGCGCCAGACCGACCGTCACGTCGAGAGCCTGGCGTTCCTCTCCGCGCCCGGCCGCGTCGCCAGGCTCCTGCTCGACATGGCCGGCGAGCAGGGCAAGGCCTCGACCTCGGGTCTCACCTTCGAGACGACGATGACGCGGCAGGAGATGGCCAACCTTACCGGGACCAGCCGCGAGACGTTCACGCGGGTCCTCATGGAGTACCAGGATCGCGGACTGGTGGACATCGATCGCAACCAGTTCACCTTGAGAAATGAAACCAAGCTGAGGGAGCTCATCGTCTGAGCCATCGGGTCGTGTTGCGCTTCTTGATGGCTGGGCCCGTCCAGTCCGTGGCTATCCCTGGTGTCAGGGAGTTACCGGCTCGGGGCGACGAGGATCACGACTCGTGACGGATGCCCGAGAACTTGTCGCCCGGATCGTCGAGAGTAATGCAATGACCGCTTTTCGCCTGGCCCCTGCCGCCGTTCTCACCAGCTTCCTGCTGACCGCTTGCCCGGCGGGCAGCCAGAACACCCAGTCTTCGCTCACCCTGCAAGCTCTGGCCGTCACCCAGTACAACGCCTCGCGAGGGCTGGCGCAGTACAACGTGTTCCTGGCCTGGAATGCCGTTCCGCGGGCCACGTCGTACGATGTCCTGGCTGGGGCATCCCCCACCAATCTGAATTCGATCACCCCGAACTTCACCACCAAGACCAGCTACACGGATCCTACGGTCACGACCCCGGGAGCCAGCCAGTCGTATCAGATCCGCGCCCTGGATGTGAACGCGTCCGAGCTGATCCGGTCCAACATCGCCAGCGTCCAGATGCTGTCGCACGATGCCAGTCTGAGCGCTCCCACCGCGCCGACCATCGTCGGGGCCTCCGGCACCGGTCTGGCGGGCGGAGCGGCCCCCAGCGCCCAGCCGACGCTCAACTGGGCGCCGGTTCCGGACGCGACCGCCTATTACCTCACCCTGGCCCCCGCCAGCGCACCCGGCAACCCCGTGTTCGCGGTCCTCGTCAGCACCGAGTCCGCCACGATCGGAACCCTGCCGGATACCAAGCTTGGCTGGCCGGGCTACGCCCAGATGGGCAGCAACTACTCCATGACTTCCGGCACGACCTATTCCGTGAGCCTGTCCGCGCTGCGGACCAACGTTTCGGACCTCTCGGCCGTCTCCGGCATCGACGTCGGCCCGGCGGGCTCCTGGCCGATCACCTACAGCAAGTAACGAGCTGGCCCGCTACCCTCGGGTTGTCGCTCCGGGCGGCTGGGGGGCGGTTGCTCCGCGCGGCTGCGCGGTCGTTGCGCAACGGGTCTAGGCCTTTTGCAGTTTGAACGGGTCCCTCTGCGCGGTCGCTTCGCTGCGCAACCGGGCCCCGTTTGACTCATCGGGCTCGATCCATTCAAACCGGGAGCACTCTAAGTTTGGCTCTCCGGACCTTAAAAGGTTGTCTTAATATCAACCTAATATTATTGCGAAGTGTTATCGAGGGGGGCGGTTTTCCCGTTCGAGCGGCTGTTCTACCCGCCGTGGCTTTGCATCATTCCCGGAATCGACGCGTCCTTAGGCCGCATGTTCGACCGATCCGCCGCACAGATCGTTACAACCTCCACGGCGCCGACACAACTTTCGTAAATGCATGTGCAAATGTACTTGACGAGGACACCGCGCGTCCGGCAAGCTACGCACAAGTCGGAGATGTAAACAAAGAGTCGTTAGCGCATTCGCGACAGCGTGCCAGAGAAGGAGAACAACGTCGTGGAGAAGACACGCTCCCTACCACCGCAACAAAGCAGCTTGGCGTTCCTCCAAAGGGTCTCCATCTTCTCGGGCGTGGGAAGCGATTCTCTGGCGCGCATCGCCGCCATTACCGGGGAGAAGTCCTACTCCCGCCGGAGCGTGATCTTCCACGAGGGAGATCACGGCGACACCCTGTACATCCTCAAGTCCGGGCGGGTCAAGATCTCCAAGATCACCGAAGATGGCCGCGAGAAGACGCTCACGATCATGCAGCCGGGCGACTTCTTCGGAGAGATGGCGATCTTCGATCAGCTTCCCCGGTCGGCCACGGCCGAGGTCATCGACGAGCAGGCCGTGGTCTTCACCGTGGCCAAGCGCGACTTCGAGCGCATCATCTTCGAGCATCCCCAGATCGCGCTCAAGATCATGCGCGACCTCACGCGCCGGATCCGGCAGGTCAACCAGCAGGTCGAGGACCTGGCCTTCAAGGATGTCCACGAGCGCGTCGCGTCCACGCTCTGCAACCTTTCCAAGATCGAGGGCCGGCAGCTGACCAACAACCGGATCCTCATCAACCTCAAGATGACGCACCAGGATCTCGCCAACATGGTCGGCTCGAGCCGCGAGACCGTCACCCGGGCCCTCAACCGCCTGCAGGACCAGGAGATCATCTCGATCTCCCACCAGCAGATCACGATCAACCGCCCGGAGCTGCTGGCAGCCTGGGGCTAGCCCTGGCCTCGCGAGCCCCCGCCCCCGAGCGGGGGCTTTGCCGCGTGCGCCAGGCCCGGCTACCGCGGCGCGTGACCGCATCCGTGGGCGACGGCCGCCAGGTTCATGGTCCTTAAACGCCGATTAAACTCTGCCTAATCATAAGGGCGGCAAGGCCGGCCGCTGGCATCCGGATAACGGATGTAGCGGTTGTCGGCGCAGGAGGTGCCCCGAGCGGTTTCGCCTCGACGCGATCGGGCCGCAGGAGTCAAACGGGGCCCGGTTGCGTAGCGTAGCCACCGCGCCGAGGGACCGGTTCAAGCTGCAAGAGGTATTGATCATGATCAACCTGCAGGTCCTGCAGGCGGACGAGGACGGCCAGAGCATGGTCGAGTACGGGATCATCGTCGCTGTCATCGCCGCGGTCTGTATCGGCGCATTCACCAAGGTCGGCCAGAACATCAACATGGCCCTCCAGACCCTGCTGCACAACATGGTCCATGGAGCTTGACGGGAGCTTTGCGGCCTCGGCCAGGGGAGCCCCGGCAAGCCTGGATCCGTCGACGCCGGCAGGGGCAACCAGGTCGGCCCTGCCGGGGCTCTGCGGGCGGTCGCTGGACGGGCCCTGGCGATGCTCCAGTGCAGCTTTCGGGTAGATAGAGGGCGGAAAGGGCATCTAGCGTGGTCGCCGAACCCTGGAGATGGGCCCTCGTGCCCGTCGTGCTCGTGGCGGTCTATACGGACTGGCGCTGGCATAAGATCTACAACTGGCTTACGTTCCCGGCTCTTGCACTCGGGTTCCTGGTCTCGATCGGAGCCGGGGCATTCCACCACGGGGCCGGCGGTGCCCTGTCGGGTGGCCTCGAGGCGCTGGCAGGCTTCGGGCTCACCACGGTTGTCTTCTTGCTGCTGGTTCTCCTTGGCGGAATGAAGGCTGGCGACCTCAAGCTCATGGCGGCCGTCGGAGCCTGGCTCGGGTGGCCCTTGGCCGTCTCCGGGCTGCTCTACGTCGCGCTCGCGGGAGGGGTCTTCAGCCTGGCCTGGGCGGCTGCCCATGGGGCGTTGGGCCGCTTGCTCCGGCAGCTCCGGGTCTACCTCATGGCGCTCCAGGGCGGAATCAACCCGGCGCCGCTGGTGCAGGAGTCCGTGGCACCGCTCTTGCCCTACGGAATCTCGATCGCCGTGGGCACGCTGGCCGCCATGTTCGGACCGCCCCTGATCAACCTTCCGGCTTGGCGGCTGTAGCGATGCCATGCGCCAAGCCTCCCGTCCGGAGGCCCTCACCGCCCTTCGGGCGGCCCATGACCCCTGGCCGCGTGCCAGGGCCGGCCTTTGCGCCGCCGCGCTCCCGGCGCCAGCAGGGCCAGGCCATGGTCGAGTTTGCCGTCGTGCTGCCTCTCCTGTTGGTCCTGTCCTTCGGTACGATCGAGATCGGCCTCTACCTCCAGCGCCGGATCGTTCTCGAAGGCGCGGCCTTCGTTGCGGCTCGAGCCGCCGCGGTACAGGGCCCGCAGGCTGCGTCCGTGGCCAGGCAGGTTCTGGTGACCTACGCCCAGGATTCGCACGCTGCCTGGATCCAGCAGGCGGCCGAGACGGCCAAGGCCGACACCACCTCGGGCCGGCTGATCCGCGTCCGCGTCACGAGGAACGGCGATGCATGGACCGCATTGCTGACGGGGGCGGTCGCGATGCAGGGGGGATCGCTCGCTCCCATCGACCAGTGGACCGCCGCGGCCCCGATCAACGAGGAGTTCGTGCCCGGGGGAAACGCCGGCAAGAGTGCCGCCCACCGGCCCACCGACGAGATGATCGACTACCAGGTCGAGGTCCCCTGGCAGAACTGGTTGCCCGGCCTCGGTTCGCAGCTTTCGAGCCTGGGCTCCCTCGTCCCCAGCCTCGGGCCTGGCCTGCCCAGCCTGGGGGGCGCTGATGTCCTGCTGGCCGCCGACCCCGCCGTCCAGGCCGTGGCCGCCAACCCGTACGACCGCCACATGGCCGCCGGCGGCGCCAGCCAGAGCAAGCTCTACGTCAGCTCCCGGTACGAGGACGCGACCAGCACCAATGCCGCGATGCTGTGCTCGGGCTTTGCCGCCCTGGACGCCGTCGTCATCGCCCTGCCCGCCGCCCAGGCGGCACCGGGGCCCCCGGGCCAGGCCGTCCAGACCGTGGCCTCGATCTTCACGCACATCGATGCTGCCGTCCCGGGGGGATTCGACGGAGCTGCCGCCAAGGTCAAATCGGCCGAGAGCCTCCTGTTCGGGCCCAAATGAATACGCGACCTCGTCCTGTCTTGGGCCCGAAGGCGGCAAGCCGTCGGGCGGAGCCGGGCGTCCGCACGTTCGCTCGAGGGCGTTGCGCCCGCTCTCGTCACGCCCCCGGCGCGGCCCGGCGGCAGCGCGGCCAGGCCATGATCTACATGACGATCGTGCTGGCCGTCCTCGTGGGCATTCTCTACTCCACCTACGACATGGCCCGCCTCACCTCCGCCAAGATCCAGTCCCAGGATGCGGCCGACGCAGCGGCCCTGGCGGCGGTGTCCGTCAAGGTCGGCATCCACAACACCCGCACCCTGGCCTACGCGGCGATGACCGCCGAGGCCACGCTGGCCCGGCTGCGGATTGCCAAGGCCGTGGCCATCCTGGGGAGCTACCCGGCCGGGCCGGGGGCGGCTGCAGCCGAGGCCGAGGTCACTGCGTACATCAAGAAGGCCGATGGCCACCTCAAGAAGCTCAAGCAGCTCCGCGACACCCTCGACGCCTACAACCACTGGGTGGCCCAGGCCGGTCCGCAGATCGTGGCCGAGGCTGCGCGCATCGGCTATGCCGCCAACGTCGCCGGAATGAACGACGACTCCGGATCCGGGGCCACCGCGAACGAGACCAACCTGCAGCTCATGGATGGCGACCAGAACCTGGTCGAGAACGGCGGCACGATCAAGTCCGGCGAGTTCATCGGCGGGATCAACTACCGCAGTGAGTCGGCCGGCAGTTCGGGCGACGCCGGCAAGACCTTCGTCTGGGTCGAACCCCGGTACATGCCGCTTGGAACGGGCCTTATCGGCGGCCTGGGGGCGATGACGCTGCCAGCTCTGGCGGCTGCCGGTCCGGCATCCTCGAGTCAGATCGCCAAGGCCGATCCCAAGGACGGGGACCTGGCCGTCGGCGGCTTTGGCATGCCGTGGTATTCCCCGCGCCTCTTCGCGATCGGGGGCCTGCACGGGTATCCCAATGCGATCCTGCACTGACCTCCGAGCGATCCGCGGCCAGGCCCTGGTCGAGGCCGCGATCGCCATTCCTCTGGGTCTGCTGCTTTTGCTGGCGGTTGGCTACCTGGGGCGAGGGTTGATCGAACGTCAGCGGATGCTCATGGTCGCGCGGGTTGCAGCGCGCCAGGCGGCGATCGACTCCACCCGGGGGCCGGTCAACAAGTTCACGGGTGCCGGGGTCCTGCAGGCAGCCACGCTCGAGTCCGCGTACGATCCGGCGGCCAAGGCCGCCGCGGGATCGCAACTGCAGGTGCAGGTCGGCGCACCGGGCTGGGGCTGGGTGACGCGCGTGCCCACCCAGCAGCTCCATCCCCTTCCGCTCGGGCCCTACGCGATGGCCTTTGCGGCCCGGTCTTCCCAGGTGGTCGACGGCCATACGGTACAGTTCTCGCTCGGTTTCGTGCTCTACGGAGCCAAGGTCAGCGAGAAGTTGAGCCTCCTCGAGCCGACGCGCAAGAACCTCGAGTCGGCATCCAGGGCCTACGGTGCGCCGCCGTCGGTGCTCGGAGCCCCGCTGACGGTCTCTGGCAGCGCCTACATGCCGGGCGAGGCCCCCGCGCACCTCCCCGGTGTGGGCATCCTGGAGACCAACCCATGGATCTACGACACCGTGAGTGGCAAGTGATGCCGGCGGATCGATCCGCTCCCGTTTTTGGACGTGCATCGCGACTTGAGGACCGGGGGCCGTCCCGCGCGGCTCGGGCCTGCTGCTGTACGATGGGTGCTCGCACCCGATCATCGCTTGAGGGGAGGTCGCCTTGGCGGACCTGCGCGATAAGCTCCGCGATCGCCAGCCGGCGAGACGCCGACCGGCGGCTGGCGGTGCCAGGAAGAAACCCGTGGCCTCGTCGCAGGCGCTGGACTTCAACCCGCGGCTCTTGCTGATCGCGGCTGCCGTTGCGGGTCTGGCGGCCTTTCTGGCCGTGGTCTACCTGGTCGACATCTCGGCGGGCATTGCCGGCAAGGGGATCAAGCGCGCGGTCTGGGTGGCCGAGACCAACCTTCCAGCGCGCCACGAGATCACCGCGGCCGACGTGGCCATTCGCAAGGTTCCGCAGAACTTTCTGGCCGAGGGCTACCTCCGCAAGACGGACTCTCCCGTCGGCAAGGTTACCCTGGCTCCGCTGGCCAAGGGCGAGGTGTTGCTGGGCATCCGGGTGGCCGATCCGGGGGCCCGGACGGGCATCACTCCCAAGCTCCACGGCGACGAGCAGGCCTTCCTCTTCGTTCCGCAGGGTGCACCGGATATCGGCCTGGCCAGGCCAGACGACCACGCCGACCTCATCGCCACCCTTCCCGAATCGGCAGATTCTCGTCGCCTGATCTCGACCCAGATCCTGCAGGACGTCCGCGTGCTGTCGGTTGGCAACCGCTTCAGCAGCAACGCATCGGCCAGCGGGGACCCGCAGACCGATGGTGGAGCGGTCACCCTGGCGGTGCCGGCGGAACAGGTGCCCCTCCTGACGATTCTCCAGCAAGATGGCAACCTGCACCTGACGCTGAGGGCTCCCGGCGATACCTCGCAGGTCACCCCCCGGATCCCCTTGAAGGCCCTCGAGGGCATGGTGATGGGCCAGGTCCCCAGGCCCAAGCCCGTCGTCGTGCCTCGTCCCCATCCGGTCGTGGTGCACGACACCCGGATCATCTACCGCTCCGTGCAGCCCCGGCCGCGCCCGGTGCGCCCCAAGCCCCGCATGCCGACCATCCAGATCTACAACGGCGCCCACCTGAACAACTGACGGTTCGAAACGCGCGGTGCCAGAAGTCCCTCGGGCTCGGCCCCGCAGGCGTTGCGCGAGCGCTGGCGAGGCGGCGGAGCTCGCCCGGCACGCCGTTTCAGCCTGCGCTCTGGCAACGCGCCTGCTCCGGTGCCAAGATGGGCATGCGCCGGAACCGGACTTGAGTGCCGTGCCGTGCGTCTTGGCCTCGAAAAGCTCTGGATCGCACCTCGCCGGGAACGAACCAGGACGATGATGATTGGATGGTGCCCATGACGACCATGTCTACTCCCGTGTCTCGAACCTTCGCCAACGCGGCTCCCGCCACGGTGCCAGGTTCTCCGGTCCCGCTGGCCCTGGTCGGCCTCGGGGCGATCGGGCAGGCTGCAGCCCGGCTTGCCAGACAGCGCGCCGGCCTCTCGATCCTGGCGGCCGCCGACGCGGACCCCGCCAAGCAGGGCTCCGACGTGGGCACCCTGGTCGACGACAAGGCCTGGGGAATTCCCATCGCTGGCAGCATCGCCGAGCTGCCCGCAGCCTCGCCTGCCGCGCCGCTGGTCGCCGTCCATACGACCGGCTCGTTCCTCGAGGATGTGGCGCCCCAGATCCTCGCCCTGGTCGCCAAGGGCCTGCACGTGGTTTCCAGTACCGAAGAGCTCTCCTATCCCTGGCTCAAGCATCCCGAGCTTGCCCGCGAGATCGATTCCGCCGCGCGCCGGCAGGGTGTCGCCGTCGTGGGGGTCGGGGTCAACCCTGGCTTTGCCATGGATGCCCTTCCTGCCGCCCTTTCCGGGGTGGCCCAGGAGGTCCGCAGCGCGCGGGTCGTGCGGGTCGTCGACACCTCGCGCCGCCGGCTCAACCTCCAGCGCAAGACCGGTTCCGGCATGACCGTCGCGGAGTTCCAGCAGCAGATCGAGGCCGGGAGGATGGGCCACATCGGGCTGGCGGAATCCTGCGCCCTGCTGGCCGCTGCGCTGGGCTGGCGCGTGGATCGGGTCGTCGACGAGATCGCCCCGATCGTGGCCGATCGCCCGCTGCGCAGCTCGCACCTGGAGGTCCCGATCGGCCGCGTCGCGGGCCTGCACCAGATCGCTTCGGGCCAGGTCGAAGGGCGTACCGTGGTCGAGCTCGATCTCACGATGGCTCTCGGGGGCGTCGACGACCTCGACGAGGTCCACCTCGAGGGCACCCCCTCGCTCGATCTGGTGGTCCCCGGAGGTCTGCCGGGCGACCTTGCCACCGTCGCGGCGCTGCTGAATGCCGTGCCGGCGATCGTCAAGGTCGCTCCGGGCCTGCACACGGTTCTCGACCTCCCGCTCCCCCACCTTTACCGGTAATCCCGCCCGGCCTGCCCCACACGCACGATGGACCGCCGCCCTCGAGGGCAGCGGTCCACGTTTGCTTGCGTTGTGGGGTCTATTTGCTAGGAGCCGCGCTGGGGGCCGGCATGGGGCTCGGAACCGGGGTCGGGGCCGACGCCGGGTTGATGGCGTCGCACACCATCTGGACATAGAGGTCTTCCCATTCGGCCTGCGAGAGCATGCCGGTGCCGAGGTGATCGGCGGCCTTGAACTCGGCGGGCGTCACGCTCGTGAGCTTGATGGAAATGTGGAGGTTCGGGTAGTAGAAGGCCAGCCCCTCGCGGGTGAGCGCCTGGTTGGAGAGCTCGGAAGACGAGAGCCAGCCATCGTGGTTGGTATCCAGGTCCTTGAAGATGCCGCCCAGCTGGCTGCGCAACCGGGACACGAAGGAGGACTCGGTGTCGTTGCCCTGCAGGAACCCGCCCTGGGTGGCGTACATCATGAACTCGTTGAAGTCGAGCCGGTCGTCATGGTTGACGTCGGCCTTCTGGAAGTCGGAGAGCGAGATGTAGGGACCGGCCTCGTACTCGTCGATGTAGCCGTCGTGGTTGACGTCGATCTTGTTGAAGATGGCCTTGTGGATGGAAGTCCAGCCTGCCTCGAGGCCCTGGGTGGACTGGGCCGAGACGGTGTTCACCGTGAGGTTGCTCGTCGGCATCCCCGTACTGGGGGCGAGGCCGCAGCCTGCCAGGGCACCGACCGCGACGATCAGCGCGAGCTTGTTCATGGTCATGGGTCCCTCCAAACGCAAGCAAATGTAAAGTGAAACGCTCAATAAAAGCATTTTAAGTGAGTTTTAAAAGCTTGTCAAGCAGGAGAATGCGATCGATCGAAAAACTCTCCAACTCCAGGTGGCGCTGCTCGCCCTTTGGGTGCTCGGGCGCCGATCTTTCGAGCAACATCCGAGCGACCTCTGGAGAAAGGGCGCCATCAGGGGCTTTCCCAGACACGACAGGCTCCCTGCCGAGGGTATAATGCCGGCGATGAGCGACCTCTGGCGCCCTGCTTCGGCTTTCTCCAGCCGATCCTTCAAGGTGTCCGTCCTGGTCGCATTCGCCGTCAGCGCCTTGCTCGGGGGGTGCGACGTCCTCCTCGTCTCCCCCTCGCTGCCCGGCCTGTTCCCGGGCCTCGGCCAGCCGCTACACGGTCAGGTGCTCGACGCGCTGACCGACCAGCCCATCGGGCATGCCTCGGTCATGGGAGACCTGGGCAAGGGCGACGTCGGCTGGGCCACGACCGACAACGATGGCAACTTCTCCCTGTACGGCGACATCTCACGCCGGGTCGTCAGCATCAGCCGGGCGGGCTACACCTCGGCCACGTACGAGGACGGCGGAATCACGGACGGCCGCCAGTACTACCTCTCGCCGCTCTTTCCCCAGAGCGGCAACTATCACATCGTCCAGGCGGTCATCACCGGGCAGGTCGACGAGTACTCGGCCAGCGGCCCGCAGCCGGCGCCCACGCTCAAGGGAACGGTGTTCTTCGGCTCATACCAGACGAACTTCGCAAACGGCGTGTTTGCTTTTCCCGAGATGGACCCCAATCTCCCCGGCAACGTCTATTCGGGGGTCCTGGGCGGTGGAGAGCTCGCGGCCGGTAGCCAGGACCCCTCGACCGGCGGTGCTTTCAGCTTCAAGTCGTACGGCAACACCATGAGCTTCGACTACCAGATCGTCAGCGTTCCATTTGCGGATTCAGCCACGGCCGGCAGCACGGCGTCGGTGATTCCCTGGCCGGATCCCCAGCCGCTCGAGCTCGGCCGCACCTTCGCGAGGACGGCCAACGTCTCTTACAGCAACATCGGTTGGGCCAGCCAGGTGGAGACCGACATCTCGATCGATTTCGGGTTGCTCGGTTCGCTCCTTGTCGCCAGGCAGTACCAGAGCCAGCAGAGTGTCGCCATCCCGAGCATCGGCCCGGATTACCGCTACATCCTGGATGGCAAGGCCACCAGCGCCGATGGCAGCGAGGTCTCCGAGGTCTCCATCGCCACGGACGATCCCTCCAAGGCTTCCTTCACGCTCCTGTCTCCGCCCAAGCCCACAGGCCCGGCCACGGGCGCCAAGGGGGTCGGGGCCCACCCCGTGTTCTCCTGGGATCCGGTCGCAGGGGCCGACAGCTACGTGGTCAAGGTGATCGAGCAGGGCGACACGGCGCCCAAGTGGGAGGCCGCGGTGGATGGATCGACCACGGCCATCGGCTATCCCTGGTGGAGCGACGGCGACATCAACGGGGGGGCCTTGATCCCCGGCGCCTCGTATTCGTGGGACGTCTACGCAATCTCGTCCGCATTCGAGGGTACGTCGCCATCGGCCCTGGATCCGAACGACGTGCTGCCGGCTCCAGACCAGATCGCCACCGGATCGGCGGTTTCCCGGCCCTCCTCTTCGCTCGGGCTGCTGCAGCCCGAGGGCGGACCCATCTTCGCCCCTTACCGCCAGAAGACCCTCGAATCCTACACCAGCGGCATGTGGTTCATGCGATGAGGCACGAGCCGGCGCGGAGCGTCCGGAGGCCGGGTGCGGCCTCCGGTCGCCTCGTGGGCGTCGCCACGATCGCCACCTTCCTCCCCGGCTGCCTGTCGCTGCTGCCCACGGCGGTGTTGCCGCCGGGCGGGACCTACGTGCCGGGCCAGCTTCTGGTCGAGTTCGCTTCAGGGACCTCGGCGGCCCGCATGCGTCAGGAGCAACAGTCCGCGGGTGCGACTCCGGCTCAGCAGCTCACCGCCGACATCTGGTCCGCCCGGGTTTCGGGCCGTTCGGAGATCCTGGCCCTCCAGAGCCTCGATCGGGACCACGACGTGGTGCATGCCGAGCCGGCCTTTACCCTTCACGATGATATGGTCGGCGGCTTTACCCCGGGCCCCGTTCACGGGACCGCCGTGAGCACCGGCTACCGGGTGCAGTACAACGTTCCCAACCCGCTGTACCCGCCCTCGGGAGGTCTCCCCGGGCAATGGGGCGTGACTCAGATCGAGGCGCCGCAAGCCTGGGACCAGGGCGCCCTGGGCAACGGCGTCGAGGTCGCGGTCGTCGATACGGGTGCCGACGTGGGGCATCCGGATCTGGTGAACAACCTCGACCTCAAGAACGCGGCCAACTACTACGATCCCGCCAAGAGCACGCTGCCCCTCGACGATTTCGGGCATGGCACCCACGTCGCCGGGATCATCGCGGCCCAGATCGGATCCTTCGGGACCGTGGGCGTGGCTCCCCAGGCGCGCGTGATTCCCATCCGGGTGATGGGAGTCGAAGGTGGGACGACCGCGAACGTGGTCGCTGGCCTCGATCACGTGCTCGAGACACCGGCCCGGATCGTCAACTTGAGCCTGGGCTCGACCGAACCCAGCGCCATCGAGCAGGACGAGATCGACAAGCTCTTGCAAGCGGGGATCCTGGTGGTAGCAGCCGCCGGCAACGAGGCGCTCGATGGCAATCCGCTGGAGTACCCGGCCTCCTATCCGGGCGTCGTGTCGGTGGCGGCGACCCGTCTGGTGGATGCGAGCAACGGTAGCGATATCCAGACCGAGCACGCTGACTTTTCCAACTTCAACCCGTTTGTCTCGGTGGCCGCTCCGGGCGTGGATATCCTGTCCACGGTACCGCGCCAGCTGGCCAACGGCGCCGCCGCATCGACGCCGGACGAGGGCGCCTATGCCTATGCCAGCGGTACGTCGATGGCCGCGCCGATGGTGTCGGGCGTCGCGGCCCTCATCCTGTCCGTACATCCGACCTGGTCGGCGGCCCAGATCCAGGCCGAGCTGATCAAGACCGCCGGCGAGCCGCCGACAGCCAACACGGGCTTCAACAGCTTCTTCGGCTACGGGGTCGTCAACGCCCTGGCCGCGGTGACACGATGAGGACCGCGCCGGGGCTCCGATCCAATGGTTTTGCAACCCCGAGCGTGACGCCGATGCCCTTTCCCTGGTAAAAACTGCAATGACGATGAAAGTACTGGCCGAAGTTCGCCGCGGAGATCGGGTGGAGAGCCTCCACCACGGCTGGGCGGTGGTCATGAACGCCCAGGGGAGCGTGCTCTACGAGATCCCGGGCGCACCCTCGATCTTCGTGCGCTCGGCCGCCAAGCCCTTCCAGGCCTTGCCCCTGGTGCGCTCGGGGGCCTTCGACTCCCTCGGGCTCGACGACTCGCATCTGGCGCTGTGCTGCGCTTCGCATGCGGGCGAGGCTCCCCATCAAGCGGGCGTCGCGCGCATCCTCGAGCAGGTCGGGCTGACGCCGCACCACCTTCGCTGCGGCGCCCACCGGCCACTGGCCGACGCAGGCGCACCGCCAACGTCTCTTGCCAACAACTGTTCCGGCAAGCACGCGGGGATGCTGACGACGTGCGTGCACTCGGGGTGGGATGTCGCCTCCTATACCGACCCGACCCACCCGCTCCAGCACGAGATCGCCAGCGGGATCGAGCAACTCGGCGAGACGCGGCTGGCGTGCGCGATCGATGGCTGCAGCGTCCCTACGTGGTACATGCCGATGGCCAGCCTGGCGCTGGCCTACGCCCGGCTTCCCGGCGATCCGGCGGGCCGCCGCATCGCAGCCGCGATGTGCACCCACCCGGCCATGGTTTCCGGGACCGGTCGGCGCGACACACGACTCATGCAGGTCACCGGCGGCCGGGTGCTCTCCAAGGGCGGTGCCGAGGGCGTCGCCGCCGGCTGCCTGCCGGAGCTAGGGATCGGGTTCGCGGTCAAGATCGCCGATGGTAGCTCACGGGCGGTCGGTCCGGTTCTGGTGACGCTGTTACGGCGCCTGGGTCTGCTCCATGACCACGAGTACGAGGAACTCCTGCCGCTGACCCGCTTGACGGTGACCAATCACGCGGGCCTCGACGTGGGCGAGATCGTTCCGGCTTTTTGAGGGTGGGAGGCCTGCTACAGGCTGCCAGGTCGCGCCGTGGCCAGGGCCAGGTGCTTGATTCCGGCTGTCTTGACGTCGTCGATGAGGCCGATGACCTTCTCGTAGGGAAGGCGCTTGTCGGCCGCGATGATCACCGCGAGATCGGGGCGGCTGGCCAGCAGAGCCTTGAGCCGGGCCTCGAGGAGCGAGGGCGGCACGGTCTGGCCGGAGAGGATGATGTCGCCGTTCCGGGTCATCTGCACCACCGTGGCGGGCGGAGTCTTGGCGGCGGTCTTGCTGGTCGGGAGGTCGGCCTTGAGGGAGTCCGTGATCTGCGGCAGGAACGCCATCACCATCAAGAAGAGCGAGATGATCATGAAGACGTCGATCATCGGGATCAGCTCGAAGCGGACGGGCCGCTTGCGGCGTACGACCACGCGCGGGGTCGTACCGTTCCTCAGCTCAAGCATTGACCGGCCGAGCTCCGGCTGCCTCGTGGCCATGCGCATCGGCACGATTGCGAGCGTAGCCCTTGAGGTAGGTGCCGACCTCGTCGGCAAATGCCTCGAGGCCGTTCATGAGCCAGTGGTGGCCCAGGGCGGAGATGATCGCGACGATGAGGCCACCCGCCGTGGAGACGAGGGCCTCCGAGATGCCACGGGAGAGCTGGTTGAGGGGATCGGTCGGGCGGGTCGTGGCGACCAAAGCGAAGTTGTAGATCATCCCGGACACCGTCCCGAGCAAGCCCAAGAGCGGGGCGATGGCCGCGATGGTGTTCAGCCAGCCGACCTTGCGCTCGACGCCGGCCAGGATGGCGGAAGCCTCGGCGCGCTGATCCTCCTCGCTCGCCCCGGGGTGGCCATGGAGCCAGGCCAGGAGCACGGAGAAGAGATCGCCACGTCTCCCCTTGGGCAAGGGCCCGTGCCACTCCCGGAGCTCCTCGTACCGCGATCGCGACCGCGACAGGATCCACCAGGCCTCGAGGATGAGCGCGATGGCCACGATCGAGGCCAGCGAGATGGGCAACATCATGATCCCGCCGGCCTTGAGCAGGGATAATAATCTCAGCACGGGAAAGGGGTCCTCCGGATCGAGCTGCCGACTGGAACTGATGGGTGGACGCGCCCGGCGGCCGTATGGTTCCAGTCACCACTTGTCCCACGGGCTGTCCGCCGCCGTCAAGGTTGCCGTCCCGAAGCGTGGGGAAGCCCGACGGGAGGTCAGACTTCGCCACGGCACTGCGGTTGCGGGGCGCTGCTGTGAACGCCGGCGGGGCCGCTGGACTCCTCGGGCGCCAAGGGTCGTGGCCATCGCTGCCGGGGCTGCGTGATCAAGGCGAGGGTCGTGGGCATGTAGGTTGCATGCTCGCCAGTCCTCCCAATCGCCCCAAGAACCGCCTCGGTATCATCAGCCCCGGTCTCGGCCGCCTGGCCTCGGCCCTGGTGATCTTGATCCTGGGCGTGATTGCCCTGTTCTTCAACCGGCAGTATGGCTTCACCCTGATCGCCATGGCGCTCATGTTCGGCGCCTGGGGCGGGGTCATTCTCTACCGGGGTCTCAACGCCCGTCAGAAGTCCATCACCTGCCCGCATTGCGGGCAGAGGAACGATGTCCTGGCCGAGATCCGCGAGTTCAACTGCTTTTCCTGCAACAAGCCCATCAAGCTCGTCCGCAAGAAGTAAGGCAGCGGGGCCTCAACCGCCGCGCCTGGGTTCGATGAGGAACTTGATCGCGGTTCGCTCCTCGCCCCCGACCAACAGATCGAGGAAAGCCGGAACGAACACGAGATCCAGTCCCGACGGTGCGACGTAGCCGCGGGCGATGGCGATCGCCTTGACCGCCTGGTTGATGGCCCCGGCCCCGATGGCCTGCAGTTCGCAACGTCCGCGTTCGCGGATGCTGCCCGCGATGGCGCCTGCGACCGACGCGGGGTTGGAGTTGCTGGCGACCTTGAAGAGGTTGGGCTGCGGGGTGGAACTGGTCATCGATGCCCTCTTTCGTGGTTCGTGCCGTGCTGTTCGAGTTGCCACGGGGCCTGGATTTGCCGCCGGCGCGTGGATCTCGAGTGCGGGTTCGGATCTTGCCCGATGGTGCGGGTCTTGCCAAGGCCCCAAACCGGCAGACGTTTTCGGCTCCAAGGATCTGATTCCCCGCCAGGCCTCTTGGTTCCTGAAAGGAGGTTCTCTCCGCGCGCAGGGAGCGGGTCCGAGGAGTCGAACGGAGCTCGGTTGCGCAGCACAGCGAAAGCAAGCCCGATTCAGAGGTCGAAGCGGAGCGACACGGCGCCAAGGAGCGGATAGATGAAATCCCACTGGTAGCCGGTCGCAAAGACGGGGATCAGGGCATTGGCACCCAGGGTGGTGTCGTCGTCCAGCTGGTAGGCCAGCCCGGGAGAGAGGTACCAGATGTCGTAGCCTGTCGACGGAACGCGCACGTCATCTTGCTGCGCAGGGTTGGTCCAGTCCCCCAGCAGATCGAGGTTGGCTCCCAGCCCTGGCAGCGCCCACCAGCCGAGTCCCGCGCCCCACGCGTAGCTCGTGCCGTTCCACGAGGTGACCGGTTCGGGCCCGGTCCGGACGAGCGGATAGGTGACGGCCGCGTTGAACGTCAGCCGCAGCGTATCGAGCAGATCCTGCGCAGCCGCGAACTCGAGCCCGACAGACGGGGGATCGGGAAAAACGACATCGGTGGTCGTGACGGGGTTGCCGCTGGCGTCGGACACCGGGTTGCCCGCCGCATCGAGCACGTTGGCCTGGTAGACGTAGTTGCCGCCCGGCGATCCCATGGGGGCCGCGCTGCCCGCCAGCCGGACCTTGACGTGGGTGGCCGCCCGGTCGACGAGGGATCGGTCCAGGCCCACGGTAACGTCACCGACGGCGACGTTCCGGGGCGGCAGACCCGCAGGGAGCTTTGCCGGATCCTGCTCGTACTGAATCACGACGTCGACCGGGATGCGAAAGGTGAGGCCGACCCCCCGGGCGAGTCCGACCTCGCCGCCGAAACCCGCCTCCGCCCAGTGCCGCGAGATCACCGGACGACCCGGCGTGCAGTCGGCGCTGGTCTGCCCGGGCAGGCAATCCTTGGCCTGCGGCACGCCGTCGAGCGTCTCGGTGTAGGGCGTGTACCAGGCATCGGTCTCCAGTTGCCAGTGGCCTGGAGCCGGGATGTCCGGGGGATCGAGGCGGCCCAGGGGAGTAAAGGCCAGGACCGGCGAGGCCCAAGCCAGTTCGGTGACCAGCACCAGTAGCGGTGCTGGCCAGGACCGGCGAGACCCTGCCCGCATCAGCTACAACAGGCCCTCGAAGGCGTGGGAGAGCAGGTCCGACCGGTACAGCATTCCGACCAGTCGCCCGCGCTCGTCGGTCACGGGCAGATGCCGGATGCGGCGCTCGATGAAGATCTCGGCGGCTTCGGCGACGTCTGCATCTGCCCGGATGGTGACGACGGGGTGGCTCATGATGTCGCCGGCCTGCGTTCCGATGTGGCGCTTGAGGTCCTTGAGTCCCGTGGAACCGACCTCTCCGAACGGGATGATCGCGTCGAGGATGGTGAAGTACCGGACCGGCTTGAGGGGCGTGCGACGGGCCACCAGGTCGCCCTCGGTGACGATGCCCACGACCTCGTGGGCGTCGACCACCACGACCCCCCGATCGCCGCGCTCTTGCCACAGACGCAGGACGTCGGCCACCGGTGTATCCGGCTGAACCACCTGCACGTCCTGGCGCATCAGCTCGGTGACGGTCATCGGTTCTTCCTCCAGCTGGACCCGGAGCGCTCCGGGCCCCTTCTCTACGATCCCAGCAGGGCCAGGGGCGCCACGGCGACGACCAGCGAGGCCAGGGAGCAGGCGCACAGCAGGCGGATCCCCTGCGGGCCGAAGATCGCCAAGAGCACCCCGACCCCGTCCGTGAGGGCGGAGCGGAAGCGGGTCCCGCTCATGACCCCACCGAGGACGGCCCCGGCAAAAGCCGCCGGAACGGTCCACGACAGGCCTGCGACGAACATCACCACCAGCATGGCGACCGCGGCGTACATCAGCGTCTGCTGCGGGATGCGGTAGAAGTGGCTACCCAGCCGCTTGGCCAGGGGTTCCAGGCCGAACCCCACGGCTACCAGGATCACAGCCCAGGCGATGCTGCTGGCGATCCCGGCAACATCGCCGGTTCGGGTGACGTGATACGCCATGAGCGAGCCGAACTCGGCGGCGACCAGGGCCAGGCCCGTCCAGTAACCCGCGATCGCCAGGATCACGCTGGCCAGTGCGGCCGCCGTCACCCCGAGCGATACGGCCATCGGCAATCCAGTTCCTAGCATGCCGGCGTAGCCTCCGGCCGGGCGGCAAGGGCCGCCCGCTCGAGAGCCCAGTCGATGAGGCTGGCGGCCAGCTGCGGAAGCGTCCATCCCGCGGCGAGCACGGCCTTGGGAAGCAGGCTCGCCGCGGTCATTCCCGGCAAGGTATTGGTCTCGATGAGGCTCGGCTGGCCGTCCTCCCGGATGAAGATATCCGTCCGCGAGACCCCCCAGCAGCCCAGCGCCAGGTGGGCGCGCAGGCCCAGGTCGGCGAGCGCCCGGGCGCTCGGCGCATCGATGCGAGCCGGCACGATCTCCTCGGAGCCGCCCGGGCTGTACTTGGCCTCGTAGGTGAAGAACTCGGCGGCCTTCGGGACGATCTCGATCACCGGAAAAGCCTGGGGTTCGGAACCGCCCAGGACCGGGACGGTGAACTCGCGGCCCTTGACGAACTCCTCGATCAGGATGCCTCCGCGGAACGACAGCGCATCGCCCCAGGCCGACTCGAACGCGGCTCGGTCCCGTACGAGCTGCACCCCGCGGGTCGAGCCCTGGCTGTCGGCCTTGACGACGACCGGATAGCCCAGCTCCGCCATCACCCGATCGGCAGCCTCCGTGCTCGCGACGGCTGCGGCTTCGACCGCGCTGAACACGACCTCTCGCGCCACCGGAAGTCCGGCATCGCGGTAGACCTTCTTGGCCATGCTCTTGTCCATCGCCAGGGCACTGGCCAGCACCCCCGAGCCGGTATAGGGCATCTCGAAGAGCTCGAGCATCCCCTGGAGCCGGCCGTCCTCGCCCCCCTGCCCGTGGAGGGCCAGGAAGGCGACGTCGAACTTTTCGACCAGCTTCTCGATCGGCCACTTCCTGCGCGCCAGGATATCGGCCAGGTCGACGAGCTCGGCGAGAAAGCGCCCGGGGTCGAGCTGGCCGAGCATGGCCTGCCCGCTCTTGAGCGAGATCTCGCGTTCACTCGATGTGCCGCCGCAAATGACGGCGACTCGCATCCGATCGGGCATCTCGACCTCCTCGTGGATCCGCTGCTACGCCTGCCGGCCCGGTCCAGCCGTGACCTGTGCGCGTTCCTGGCCAAAAGCGAGCAGGCGAGCGACCTGAGCTGCATCCGGGGCTTCGGCGTATACCCGCAAGACCGGCTCGGTGCCGCTGGCACGCAGGAGCAGCCAGGAGCCATCGTCGAATACCATCTTGGCGCCGTCGAGGGTCTGGACCTCGGCCACGTGCTGGCCCGCTACGGATGCGGGCGCGGAACGCTTGATGCTCTCGACCACCTCTTTGCCGTCCTCGACCCGCCGCAGGTGGAGGTCGACCCGATCGTAGGCGTGCGGGCCGAAGCGTTCCGATAGCTCGGCGATCTGAGCCCCCAGGGATTTGCCTCGCTGGACGACGAGTTCCATGAGCAGCAGGCCGCACAGGATGCCGTCGCGCTCGGGAAGGTGCCCCTTGATCCCGATGCCGCCCGACTCCTCGCCACCGATCAGGATGTCGTCGGTGAGCATCTTGTTGCAGACGTACTTGAAACCGATGGGCACCTCGTGCAGCGGCAGGCCATAGGCCTCGGTCATCTGCGCGACGAGGCGGGAGGTCGAGAAGGTCTTGACCACGCCACCCGCAAGGCCGCGACCCTCGACCAAATGGCGCAGGATGAGCGCGAAGATCTGGTGCGAGTTGACGAAGGATCCATCTGAATCGACCGCTCCGACGCGATCCCCGTCACCATCGAGCGCCACGCCCATCGTCATCGGATACCGGGAGGCTTCCCGCCGGACCGCCTCCGAGAGCGCGCCGAGATTCTGCGCGATGGGCTCGGGATTGACGCCGCCAAAGAGCGGATCCCGCGAGCTGCGGATCTCGACCAGGAACTGCGGGGCTGAGAAATCGGTCTGGGGGCGGTGCAGGCCGAAGAGACGCGAGAAGAATCCCCCGGCGGCCCCGCCGATGGAATCAACGATCGTCAGCAGATCGGGCCACTTGAGCGCGGAGGTGAGAGTCCCGCGGGGTGAAAGTGCTGCGTTGAGACGCTCGATATCTACCAAGCGCCCGAGTTGCTCGAAATAGGCGGGCTTGGGATCGAAGCGTGCGATCTCGGACCCACCGGTTTCCTTGACGGCGTCCAGGGGTCCCAGCCTGCGCTCGATGTCGGCCGTGAGTTCCACCGATGCCGAACCACCGTGCGGTTCCTTGATCTTGAAGCCGTTGTACTCGTACGGATTATGGCTGGCCGTGAGGATGAACGCCCCGGCGGACTCCTGCTCCCGGACGGCCCAGGAAATGCACGGCGTCGTGGCAGGACCCTCGGCCAGGCGCACGGACAGGCCGTTTGCCGCGGCCACCCGGGCCGCCAATTCGGCGAAGCGATCGGAGAGGAAGCGGTGATCGTAGCCGACGATCAGGGGGCCGGTGGCTCCCCGGGCGATCAGCGCCTCGCTGGCCGCCTGGGCCATCCGTGCGACGTTGGGGAAGGTGAACTGATCGCCGATGACGGCACGCCAGCCGTCCGTGCCGAACTTGAGCTTGTCGGACTGGTTCACCCGAGGACCGAGCCTTTCCCTATCACGCTCCCGTCCGCCAGGACGGCCGCGCCCATGATCTTGACGTCGGACTCGACCCGGCAGCGCGGACCCACGATTCCCCCCACGATCTCCGAACCCGCCCCGATCGAGGCGCCCGCTCCCACGATCGCCCCGCGCACGAGAGCGCCGTCGCCGATCTCGGACCCGTCGGCGAGGACGGCATGGTCCTCGAGACGGACGCCGCGCCCGAAGCGAACGCCCTGGCCGACAAAGCACGGCCCCCCCGAGATCTCGAGGTCGGGCGGAAGCTCCGCCGGCCCCCCGAGGAACGCGCGGGGCCCCGGGCCCGCGGCGATCCAGCGCTCGGGTCGTGCCAGCTTGCCCGCCAGCAGATCCCGGTGGGCTGCCAGGTAACTCGGGGGAGAGCCGACGTCGCGCCAGTAGGCCTTGCCGTGGAAGGCAAAAAGCGGCTTGCCGGCGGCCAGCAGGCCCGGGAAGACCTGTCGCTCGAAGGACCAGTTGGTGCCGGTGGGGACGGTGGCAAAGATTTCGGGTTCGAGCACGTAGGTCCCGGCGTTGATGAAGAAGCGATCGCCGAAGCGCAGGGCTTCTTCGCGGGATGGCTTCTCGAGGAAGCGATCGATCCGGCCGCTGGCGTCCGAGACGATGAGGCCGAAAGGGGTCGGATCATGGACCTCGGTAGTCGTCAGGGTGGCCACGGCACGCCGTTCCCGGTGCAAGGCGAGCAGCCGGGACAGGTCGAGGTCCGTCAGGACGTCTCCGTTGAAGACGATCATGGACTCCCCGTCGAAGAAGGGTTCGGCGAGCTTGACCGCACCGGCGGTCCCGAGGGCGTCGCGCTCGTGGCTGTACGAAATGCGCACGCCGAGCTGCGAGCCGTCGCCCAGATAGGTCTCGAGGCTGTCGGCGAGGTAGTGGAGGTTGATCACGATGTCGCGGATGCCATGCTTTCGACACAGCTCGATCTGGTAGACGATGATCGGCCGATCGCAGAGCGGCAACAGGGGCTTGGGCGTGTGGTAGGTGAGGGGGCGTAGCCTCGTGCCCTCACCCCCGGCGACCAGGATGGCTTTCACCGGACCCTCTCCTCAGGCCATCCTCGCCTTCAAGGCGACGATGGGTGCGACCGGCGTCGGATCGAGGCCCTTGAGCAGGGCGAGGTAGACGCTGACGTGGTCGCCCAGCGAGACCAGCTCCATCTGCCGGGCCAGCGGATCGCTCGCCGAGGCCACGATCTCGACGGGATCGCTCACCCTCTCCTCCCGGAGCAGCCCCAGGGTCTGGCCGATCTGGCGCACCAGCAGGGGCGGATCCTCGGCATCGCGCAGGACGACGACCGCGCGCTCCTCGCCGGAGGCGACGAGGTTGACGATCTCGTTGTGGGTGAGTTCGGGAAAGACGCCGAAGAGCGCCGTGGTCTTGGCATTTTCGTTGAGCTGGCCCTTCCACCTGAGGGCCACCGCCTCGGTCGAGGGGCTGACGCCTGCTATGAGCGGGGCCGCCGGCAAGGCGTGCAGGCGCCGGGCCAGGTTGATGGCGTCGCTGTCGGCGCGGTCGGGCGCGTACTCGACGGCAAGCTCAGCCAGGCGGGAGATCGCCGCCGCAGGTTCGACCGGCGCCCCGAGCGCCGCCAGCATCCCGAGCAGGGTGAAGTACAGGTGGCCCAGGGCGGCACGCGGCTGCCAGCCGGATTCGACCGGCAGGACGGGGATCGCCCTCTGGCCACAGCGGTCGGCAAGCTGGCCACCGCTGGCGATGGCCGCTGTCGGGATGCCGCGCGCGGTGGCCTCGCCGAAGGCGGCCAGGGTCTCGGCCGTATTGCCCGAGTACGACAGGAACAGGCACAGCGTCCGGTCGTCTGCCCAGGCTGGCAACTGCGGCTGCCGGGCCACCGAGATGGGCACGGACCAGCGGCCCTGCAGCAGCGTCCGGGCGAGGTCGCCGCTGATCGCCGAACCGCCCATCCCGCAGATCAAGATCTGGCGCGGGCTGGGGACCGGAGGCTGCCAGGCGGTCCCGCGCTCGAACGCAAGACTTGCGACCTCGGGCATGCGCCGCACGCAGCCGAGCATGTCTTGCGGATCGAGTCGGGATAGCTCCCGCGCACCCAGGGCCAAAGAAGAACTCAAAGACATCAGCGTCGTTTCCTATGGACAGACCGGGAGGCCGTCCGGCGTCATTCTAGCAAGAAATCTCGACCGTGCCCGGCGCGGCTGCCTTCGCGTAGAATCCGGCATCCGGCGGGCCGTGTCACTTCCATACCTGGCCGAACACGCGCAGCCAGTTGCCACCCAGGACCTTGGCGGCGTCGGGTTCGGCCAGGCCTTGCTCCAGCAAACCGGCCGTCAGGGCGGGCAGATCCTGCACGCCGCCGAGACCGTCGGGCAGGGCGGTCACGCCGTCGAAGTCTCCGCCCAGGCCCACATGATCGAGCCCCGCGACCTCGATCATGTGCATGATATGCCGGACGACGTCGTCGATCGACGGCTCCGGCCCGAGGAAGGAGCGGGCGAAGCACGCGCCCACGACTCCTCCGCGAGCGGCGATCGCCCGGAGCTGCTCGTCGGTCATGTTGCGCGGATGATCGCACAGCGCCCTGGCGTTGGCGTGGCTGACCACCACCGGTCCCGTCGTGAGCTCGAGCGCGTGCCAGAACCCGGCCTCGGCGATGTGCGCCAGGTCGAGCACGATGCCGAGTTCGCCCATCCTGGCCAGCAGCTCGGCACCGAGGTGGGTGATGCCGCCGGGCCGGTCGGCCACGGTCAGGCCATCGGCGAATCCGTTGCGCCCGTTCCACGTCAGGGCGATCAGGCGGACCCCCAGCTGGTAGAAGGCCTCCAGCAGGGTCGGATCGTCGGCCAGGGGCTCGGCGCCTTCGAAGGACAGGCAGAAGCCCGGCCTGTCGGCCGCCACCTCGTACACGCTCGTCACCAGGCGGGCGTCAGGTTCCTTGCGAGCCGCAGCGTGGAAGACCGCGGCCATCTTGAGGGCACGCTGCATGGCTCGACCGCCCTTGTGATCCGGGGGCACCCACAGCGACAGGATCTGCAGGTTGACGCCGGCCTGGCGCAGGCGCGGCAAATCGATGTGCAGCGCCGGGGCCTCGCCTCCGAAGGGCACGCCCTCGTCGAGGCAGCGGTCGAGCGTATCGGCGTGCGCATCGACGAGCGGGACGCGCCGGTGCAAGGCCTCTGCGCGCTCGTGATAGGATCGGGCGATCGTCAAGAATGGACCCTTCAGCAAAGATCGAATTCTGGGGACACTCTTCTAGCTTGCCATGAAACGTGTGCCGGTGCTCGTCGCAGGGTGAGGCCGGGGCCCGGGGGTTGAAGGAACCGTGGAACTCCCTTTCCAACTTGCGCTGAAGCTCGGGCCGCTGCTCGGGAGCCCCAGGGTGGAGATCGGTCTCGCGTATCGTCACCGCGTCACCGGCGCGGCCTGGGAACACAACGATCACCGGTTCGCAGCCGGCGATCTGATCCGCCTGCCCCTGGCCATGGCTGCCTACCAGGCGGTGGAAGAGGGGCGCACGAGCCTGACCCGCCCGGCCGGAGCGGCCGGCACTACCACCCTGCGGGACCTGCTCTTCGCACTCCTGACGGCGCCGTCGGGCACGCAGGCGGCGACCGCCGACGTGGGCGGCCTGTTGGCAGGTGGTGAATCCACGGCCGGTGCGATCCTGGAGCTGATCGGCCCCGGCTTCGTCTCCTCGGCTCTGGCGCGCTGGGGTTTGACCCGGACGGTCGTCAAGAGTCCCCTCGGTGCTCAAGACCGCAGCTTCACCACTCCCAAGGAGATGGCGACGCTGCTCGAGAAGCTCGTCGGTTCCGAGGACCTGGACCCCGCCCACGCCCTCGAGATCCTCGCATACCTGCGGCTTTCTCGATCGGGCGCCCTGCCCGCCCGGATCGTCCGTCGCGACGATCCCGCGCAGATCCTGGCGATCGGCCCGGACTTTTGCCACCTGGCGGTGGTGTCGGCCGGCCAGCTGACGGTGGTGCTGGCGCAGGGCCGTGCCAGGACCTCGATCTTGGCCAAGGCCAGCGCGGCGATCGACGCCTTCTACTCGGGCGCCGGCGAGGGCGAGATCCGCGTCCGCGAAATCCTGGAAGAAGAGCGCAAGCTGCAGGCTCCCGATCCGCGCCTGGTCGCCTGGGACATCGACGTGGAGTGGAAGGACGGGGGACTCGAGGTGACCGGAAGTACCTCGGCTCCGAGCTGGGACCGGGTAACCGAGCGGCTGGGCGCCGTCCCGGAGGTCCCCGTCACGGACCGCGTGCGCAAGCTCCCCGCCAGCCGCGCCCCGGCCATCGTCCTCGCCCCCGTCGTCCACCTGCGGAGGTCGCCCGCGCACGCGGCCGAGATGGTGAGCCAGGTGCTGATGGGTTCGTTGCTCGAAGTCCTGGAGACCCGGGAGGACTGGTGGCTGGTCCGCGCACCTGACGGCACCGTGGCGTGGGCGCGCAGCGCCAACCTGCAGGCGCTCGAGGACGCCGATGCCCGCCGCTGGGCCGAGCGCGACCAGCTGCTCGTGACGGCCCCGCTGCTCTGGGCCCGGAGGCCGACGGGCGGCACCCTCGGGCTTTCCGCCGGGACGCGGCTTGCCCTGGTCGGCCGGCACCCGGACGGGCAAGTGGGGCGGACGCCCGGTCACGAAGAGGTCATCTTGCCCGAAGATTCGTGTCAGGTGCGCGGCAGCCAGGGCCGCGGCGGACTCCCTGACGCTGCGGACGTCGCCGGGGTCCTGCAACTGGCGCGACGCTTCCTCGGCGTGCCTTACCTCTGGGGCGGGACCTCGGGCTGGGGGATCGACTGCAGTGGACTGACCCAGCTCGTCTTGGGCCTGGTCGGCGTGCGATTGCCGCGGGATTCCGACCAGCAGCTCGCCCTTGCCCGCCAGCGTGGCCTCGTCGCCACGATCCTGGACCTGGAGCCTGGGGACCTGGCGTTCTTTCCCGGCCACGTAGGGCTGTACCTGGGCCGCGGCGAGCTGCTCCACGCGTCCGCGCCCGCAGGCCATGTCACGGTCAACGCGTTGCTCCCCGGGGCGTCCGAATTCCTGCCGTCTTTGGCGCGAAAGTTCCTGGGCGGCGGGCGTTTTCTCGGCCGGGGTTCGGCGGGAAGTGGCGCCACCGGCAGCTGAACGAAGCCGACATCCCGTCTGCCGATGCGAGGGTGCTCCCGGTTTGGGTGGATCGGGTCCGGGGAGTCAAACGGGGCCCGGCTGCGTAGCGTAGCGACCGCGCCGAGGGACCCGTGCAAACTGCAAAAGATCCAGGAACGCCCCTCGGGAGCGTCCCTCAGGACCGGGAGATCAGGCGATCGTCGGGAGTATCCTGGAGCCGCTCGAAGTAGTACCGCGTGAAGTAGCGATCTGACAGGCGATCGGGGATCGTGCCGCCGAAGAAGACGCAGCCGAGCCGGTTGCGCCGGAACGCGAGCTTGAGGCCCGCGGAGAAACCGGCCCGGCCCAGGACATCCACGACCGGTCGGTCCGCTGGCCGCTCGCCCGCCGGGGCCACGAACAGGATCCGCTCGTAGCGGCGGGCCAGGTCCTCCGGGATCTCGGGCAGCTCGCCGCCCGGCGCTTGCGCCGAGAACAGGTCCAGATCCGGAATGCCGGTGCTCGAGGCGCCGCCCTCCGCCTTGTCCTGGCCCGGGCCGAAACGCGCCAGGATGGACGGGATGACCGGGTCGTCCTGGCTCATGTCCACCAGGAGCACCCGGTCTTGCTGACGGGCGAGGAACAGTCCCAGGCAAACCGCCACGGTCGCCGCGGCCTCGAAAACCTCGCCGGCGATCACGACTTCGCGGGTGCCTTCCGCCTGCTGGCCGAAGAAGTGGGAGAGCGCCTGGCAGGGTTTGGACTGAAGGTGGTAGAGCTTGCCGACGCGAGCGAGGCTCTCGGGCAAGAGCCCGAGCACGGGCGATCCCCAGAACTTGGCGGGGGGAGACTTCGGGTTCGATGGGCCCGAGCCCCTCCGGCGCAGGAAGCCGACCAGGAGCGCCGCGGCTCCGAAAGCCGCGATGGATCCGGCGATCGCCCGGGCCATGGTGCCAAGGTGAAGGTTGCTCCCGGCCGCCGGCAGGGTTCCCTTCGGGAGGCCGAGCTGGGGGAGCTCCAGGTGCGGCCACCGCAGGCGCGGCAGGGTGGGCCAGGTGAACGTGGAGCCCGTGACGGTGGTCTTTTCGGCGAAGTCGCCGCCTTCTTCCTGTGCGATGTCGGAAAGGGGACGGGCGATCGCCCGCGCCGCGACCTCTGCGTCGCGAGGCGTTCCCTGGATGGAAAGGGCGACGTCCACGCCACGCGGGATCTCCCGGATGTCCATCGAGAAGGCACGACCCTTGAGGTCGGCGGGCAGGGCCCCGTACAGCGGCGAAGGGTCCGCCTCCAGGCGCTGCTGGAGCCGGACGGCGATGTCCGGCGGGGCATCGGGTCCGTACTCGGCCCGGACGTCAAAACGACCCAGGCTGCCGGCCAGGCCGGCAACAGCTATCGCGAGAACCAGGGGACGCAGCATGGCTGCATGTTAGCAAATCGGCGTCAGAACCCCATGATCGCTCCCACCCCCAGCCCGTTCGCGGCGGCGCCCGGACCCGACGCGCCCACGCCCAGGAACACCTGGCCGAGCATCGTGGGGCTGAAGGCATAGCGGAAGCCGACCGCCGAGTCCGTCTGGATTCCCCCGAGCGCAAGCCCGAGGTTGGTATCCGCCAGGACATGGGCTGCCGGCGAAAGCGCGAGGTCCATCCCGAAGCCGAGACCCAGGGAGTTGATCGGTCTCGGGCCGATGCTGCCCTGTGCCCCCATCATCCCGGCGTTCCAGTTGGGGAAGAGCGAGAAGGTCACGACCTGCCGGTCGGTGAACGCCAGGGCCTTGGTGAGCGGAACACCGAGCTGGAATCCGATGTCCGGAACGCCGTTGGCGTTGACGTCGAAGATCGCCCCCGCCATCGCGGCCAGGCTCAAGGGGGCGCCGTTGACTCCCTCTCGCAGCAGCGCTCGCTTGCCCTCGATATCGAGCGCGCCCCGCCAGGGGGTGGTGGACGCGGCCGCGATGCCGGCTCCGACCTCCGTATGGTTCGACAGCGCAGCGTCGGCGTGGACGTTGAGCGCGTTGCCCACGATCCCGAGCGAGACGCCGGGGGCGCCCGCGTAGATCGGGGCGATGCCGGTCGATCCGAGGGTCAGGTTGGTCGTGAAGAGCCGCGTGCCCGCCGGTAGTGTGTAGGCCATCGGGACGTTGAAGGTGCGCGTGGGACCGGGCGGCTGCGCCGCCACGAGGGCCGGCGCCGGGGCCGTGACGACGGCGGACGCCCCGGCGCCGGTTGCCAAAACGTGGCTCGGCGGCCCGGATCCAGCACCTGGCTGGGCGGGCGTGGCACTGCGGGCCGCCGGCGGTGGACTTGCCGGCGGCGCTGCGGCTCCTCGGGGCACGGG
The DNA here is from genome assembly GCA_021781555.1 of bacterium. Lineage (GTDB taxonomy): Bacteria > Cyanobacteriota > Sericytochromatia > S15B-MN24 > VGJW01 > JAJXWQ01. Next base: position 23,765 of record JAJXWQ010000005.1, on the reverse strand, counting down.
CGCAGCGCGGGCCGGAGCGATGAGGACGACCGGGTTCGCCCCTGCCAGGGCGAGGGAGGTCACGAGCATGGCCATCCACTGGCCGCCCCGGGCCCGGGAAGGGGTCTCGCTTGCCCCCGAGGACCGGACGTTCTTCGGCACGGTTCCCCCCTCGGCCGCCTTCGGCCTTTAGACGCCCGGAATCTATCAAGGTGCGACCCCGGACACAACGTTCCCTGGCACGTAGCGCCCCGGCCTGGCGCGGCCCTGAGCCACGACGCGCCCGGTCGGAACGCCGCCACGCGGGGGTCAGGCTCGGGCGATCACGATCAGGGTGATCTCTTGCGTTCCGGCCGCCTTGAGGGCCTTGGCGGCGGCGATCGCGGTGGCGCCGGTCGTCAGGAGGTCGTCGACCAGCAGGACGCGCTCGGGAGCCGGGCGGGTGGCCACGAAGGCTCCGACCAGCGCGGCCTCGCGCTCGGGGCGGCTGAGCCGGTACAGTGGCGGCGTCTCGACGCGCCGGGCCAGGACCGGCATCCAGGGCGCACGCCCGGCCCGGGCGGCGGCGCGGGTCAGCAGCCGTACGTGATCGTACCCGCGCTGCCGGACGCGACGACGGTGGGATGGAACCGGGACCCAGACGGCTCTTGGATGCCCGACCTCGGCTCCCTGCCCCGTAGCAGAGAATCGCCAGACCCCATCAAGCTGGCCAGCGGTGGGTTCTGCCGTCCGCGCCAGGAGGGCGAGCTGCCGGCCCAGGAAGCCGGCCAGGTCCTGGCGATCGCGAAACTTGAGCAGACGGACGACCTGGCGAAGCACGCCGTCGTAAGCCCCGAGCGCCAGGACCCGGCTCACCGCCTCGATCGCCACGCAGGCGTGGCACGGAGACCGGCCGAGGCATCCCGGGCAGTGGTCGTCCTGGATCGGGGGGCGGGCTGCCCAGCAGGCCGAGCAGATGCGGGCAGCGCCCCGGCGATGGCAGCCGGCGCATGGAACCGGATACAGGGCGTCGAGCAGGAGCGCTAGCACGCCATTTAGGCTAGCAAGGGCTGCCGGCCATTTGCAGGGGGACAGATCCGAGGTTTCTCCCAGCCCTGCGCCACCCGGGAGGGAGTCTGCTCGTTCGGGGCATGCCAGCGCGGTTCCGCGTGGACAAGACGGGTCTCGGGAGTCGAAGGGGATCCGGCAGCGCAGCGGCCCCGTAGAGAGACCCGTTCAACCTGGCGAACATATACAGACCCGTTCAAACCGAAAAAGGTATAAACTCGGGGCTCTGGCTCGTGGTCCGCGGGCGAACCTGGACTACCGGGGGAGTACGTTCGATCTTCGTACCTGGCGCAGAGCGGGCCAGAGGATCCGGGATTCCGGGGCCGTTAGCTCCTCGGATTCCGGGCGGTTCGCCCGGGCTACCCGCAATTTGCGGGGCTATTCTTCATCTTGAAGGGTCACAGGAGAGAGGCGATGATCGTCGTCATGAAGGGTGGAGCTACCGCCGACCAGATCGCGGCGGTGGTAGGCCAGCTCACCAAGATGGGGTTCAAGACCCACCTCTCGGAGGGTGTCGAGCGCACGCTCGTCGGTGCGATCGGCGACAAGACGAATTTTTCGGGCGATCCCATCCTGTGCCTGGATGGCGTGATGGAGATCGTTCCGATCCGGCGTCCCTACAAGCTGGTCAGCCGCGAGGCCCATCCGCGCGATACCGTCATCAAGGTCGGATCGCTCGCGATCGGCGGGGACCACAAGCTGCTCGTCATGGCCGGGCCTTGCTCGGTCGAGTCGAGAGAGCAGCTGCTCGAAACGGCCCGGGCCTGCCGGGCCGCCGGGGCGACGATCCTGCGTGGCGGAGCCTTCAAGCCGCGCACCAGTCCCTACGCGTTCCAGGGCCTCGGTGAGCGTGGCCTGGAATACCTCGCCGAGGCACGCGCCGAGCTGGACATGCCGATCATCACGGAGGTCATGGATTCCGAGGATGTCGGTCTGGTGGCCCGGTACGCCGACATCATGCAGATCGGCGCCCGCAACATGCAGAATTTCACACTGCTGCGCAAGGTCGCCCGGACGGGCAAGCCGATCATGCTCAAGCGCGGACCGTCGGCCACGATCGAGGAGTTCCTGCTGGCTGCCGAGTACCTGCTCAGCGAGGGAAATACCCAGGTCATGCTCTGCGAGCGGGGCATCCGCACTCACGAGAACGCCTACACCCGCAACACCCTCGACATCTCGGCCGTGCCCGTGATCAAGCGCGAGAGCCACCTGCCAGTGATCGTCGACCCCAGCCACGGCACGGGCAAGTGGTACCTGGTCGGGCCCATGGCCAAGGCCGCCCTGGTGGCCGGAGCGGATGGCCTGATGATGGAGGTCCATCCCCGGCCAGCGGAAGCCCTGTCCGACGGCCCGCAGGCGCTCCTCCCCGACACCTTCTCGCGTCTGATGGCCGAGCTTTCCGAGCTCAAGGGCGTGCTTCACCGCTATGCGTTGCAGACCGTCGGAGTCTAGTGCTCCCGGTTCGCGGGGATCGGGCCCGAGGAGTCCAGCGGGGACAGGTTGCGCAGCGTAGCGACCGCGTAGGGGGAGGCGCTCAACCCGACATGGCGCTAGCGGGACCCCGGGATGCGATGGTCAGGGTCGCAATCCTGGGCCTGGGATCCATCGGCGGATCGATCGCCCTGGACCTCTTTCGGGTCCACGAAGTCCGGGGCTTCGATCCCGACCCTGCCAGCTGCGCCGCCGCGGCAGCCGCCGGCATCCCCGTGTGCGGGACGCCGGAGCAGGCCCTGGCGGGAGCGGAGCTGGCCGTCTTCTGCGCGCCGCTCGGCAGGCTTCCGGCGCTGGTCGAGGCCCTGGCGCCCCACGTGGACGCGGGCGCCATCGTGACCGACGTCGGCGGGGTCAAGTCCCCGGTCGTCAAGGCGGGCCGCCGGCTCCTGCCGGGGGCTTTCGTCGGGGGGCACCCGATGGCCGGCTCGACGGGGCACGGGTTCGTCGCCGCCCGCACCGGCCTCTTCGTGGATGCGCCGTGGGCCCTCACGCCCGGCGGGCGCGACGAGCAGGAGGCCGCGGCACGGGTGCGCCAGGTCCTGGCTCCCACCGGGGCGCGGTTCTTCGAGTGCGACCCCGAATCCCACGATCGTGCCGTGGCCTTCACGAGCCACGTGCCCTACCTGATGTCGGTCGCCATCGCCCGGGCGGCGCGGGGAGCGCGAGACGAGGGCCTCACCGAGGTGAGCGAACTGGTCGGCCCGGGGTTTCGCGACGTCACGCGTCTGGCGATGACCCCCGTGCAGCTAGGACACGACATGGCGTTCGAGAATCGAGACGCCGTGCTCGCGGCGCTCGCCGCTCTTCGCCACCAGATCGCCCAGGCCGAGATCCTGCTGCAGAACGACCTCGAGAGCGCGTTCGCAACCTGGAGCGAGGGCGCCGCCACGTGGCGTGCGGCCCTGTCCCTGCCGCAGTGATGCCGAGGATCCGATGACCGCCGTGGCCGACACCCGGACCGTCCGGGCGGGCGGACCGCTGCGCGGGGCGATCCGCGTGCCGGGTGACAAGTCCATCAGCCACCGGGCCGTGATGTTCAACGCCATCGCCGAGGGCACGGCGGTCATCCGTAACTTTCTTGCCGGCGAGGACTGCCTGGCGACCGTCCGCTGTCTGCGGGCCCTGGGCGTTCCGATCGTCGAGCTGGCAGCCGGGCCGCGAGCCGGCGGCGCTCCCGCCAGCCTGGCCTTCGAGGTTCGAGGCGTCGGCCTGGCGGGGCTGCGAGAGCCCGAGGAGATTCTCGACGTCGGCAACTCCGGGACCAGCATCCGGTTGCTCCTGGGGCTCCTGGCCGGCCTGGACGGCATCGCCGTGCTGACCGGCGACGCCTCGATACGCCGCCGTCCGATGGGCCGGGTCGTGCACCTGCTGGGCGAGATGGGCGTGCGGATCGACGGCCGCTCGAGCGGCGATCGCGCTCCGCTGGCCGTGCGCGGCGGCAAGACGCGCGCGGTCAAGATCGCCAGCCCCGTCGCGAGTGCCCAGGTCAAGAGTGCGGTGTTGCTGGCCGCGCTGGGTGCAGAGGGCGAGACGTCGTTCTTTGAACCCCTGCCCTCGCGGGATCACACCGAGCGGATGCTGGCGGCGATGGGCGTGCCGCTGGCCGTGCGCGAGCGCAAGATCTTCGTAACCGGCAAGAAGCCTCTGGTGGCAAGGTCGATCGCCGTTCCTGGCGATCTCTCGTCCGCGGCCTTCTGGCTCGGGGGTGCCGCGGTCGTGCCGGGCAGCGCGCTGCGGCTCGAGGGCGTCGGGCTCAATCCGACCCGGACTGGCGTCCTGGATATCCTGCGCGAGATGGGTGTCCGGCTGGAGCTCTCCGATCAGGCCGAGGAGGCCGGCGAGCCCCGGGGCGATATCCGGGTGGCCTGCGGCGAGCTCGATCCGGTCACGGTCGGCGGGGAGCTGCTGGTACGTGCGATCGATGAGGTCCCGATCGTTGCCCTGTTGATGGCGTGCGCCCGAGGTAGATCCGAGATCCGCGATGCCAGCGAGCTCCGGATCAAGGAATCCGATCGCCTGGCGGCGATCGCCGACGCCTTGGGCGCGCTCGGCGCGCGCATCCAGGAGCTTCCCGACGGTCTCGCCATCGAGGGGCCGACCCGGTGGACGGGCGGCACGATCGACACCCACGGGGACCACCGGATTGCCATGATGTGCGCCATGGCAGCCCTGCTGGCCGAGGCTCCGGTCACCATCCGCCAGACCGCCTGCACGGAGACATCATATCCGGGCTTCTGGGACACGCTCGTCGAGCAGGGGCAGTTCGTCGAGTAGCCAGGGCGGGTTGCTGGATGCTGCAGCCCTTTTTTGAACGGGTCCCTCTGCGCGGTCGCTACGCTGCGCAACCGGTCCCCGTTTCTTGTTGGGTGTGAACGGGTCCCTCTGCGCGGTCGCTACGCTGCGCAACCGGTCCCCGTTTCTTGTTGGGTGTGAACGGGTCCCTCTGCGCGGTCGCTACGCTGCGCAACCCGTCCCCGTTTGACTCTCCGGGTCGATCGTTTTCGGGCGAAACCGCTCTATTGGCGGTCTGACTGGCCGGTGGCTGGCGGATCGACGGCGGCCTGAAACTGCTTTCCGAGCCAGCTCAACCCGTGGGCGATCGCGTGACGGTTCTGGACGATCGCGGTTCCGAACAGCAGGACGCCTCCCAGCGCCCCCAGAACCAGGCCGGCCGGAGCGCCTATGAGCGTGCCCTCGGTGAACGCGCTGGCCGTGAGCAGGCTGCCTCCGGCGATCTGGGCGCCGCCTTCGACCGCCGCCTCCGTCTTGTGCTTGCGCAGCGCATCGGCCAGCTGGAAGGTGCCGCCGAGGATGCTGGCAATGCCGCCGATGGGCGCGCCGGGCCCCACACCAACCTCTCCGGGATCCGCCAGGGCCATGGCCCCGACGCTCCGCAGCCCGGTGTTGACCGTCCGGGCCACGGTCGCCGAGAGCGAGGACAGGCCCGAGAGGGTGGTGAGACCGGCGATCGCCAGATCCTTGGATCCCTGGAGGTACTGGCCGCGCTCCACCTCTGCCAGGCCGATGCCCGTTCCGAACAGGCCCGCGGGGAGCGCGAGGAACGCGCCAAGGTTGCCGAGGTGCTGGACCGGCCTGGGCGCGGCGCGCGTCAGAGGGGAGACGCCGATGTCGGCAGTCAGGCTCGAGGTCGCGGATTCGGTGCTCCACGGCGAGGACTCGGGAGCCATCGACGCCAGGAAGCCGGCCCGGAGGTAGAGGTTGGCCTCCTGCGCCAGGCTGAAGGCGGTGGTCACGTTACCCGGAGTGCCGACGGCCATGCGAGCCGCGCCGAGCTGGGTCTGCTCGTTCTGCAGCTTGGCACCGATGACGGCCGGGCTCTGCAGCCCCTTCTCGAGGCACCGGTCCACCACCGCGTGCCCGCTGCAGGTCAAGCTGGACACGGAGGCCAGCGGCTGCGCGGACGGGTCGGGTGCAGCCATGCGGGCAGGCAGGTGCCCCAGGCGCGAGGGCCGTTGCCGACGCGAGGCCGGAGACAGGCTCAGGCTGTCCGCGGCTGCGAGGACCGCGTTCACAGTCCGGGGCGCCGAGCTGGGTTTCGACCTCGAAACGCTCGGCACGAACCCGACCTTTCGAGCCGCTGACGCGCTCTCGATGGCCGTTCTCCTCCACGATTGGCACCGTGAATCCGAGCTATTTATAGACCCGTTCTGGCTCGAACTTGCCGATCGACCTGCCGGAACGACTCCGCCGGGCAACTGGCGCTTCGGTTTTCCACATGGTATGCTTCCCGTCCGGGCTCCGGCCTGAAAACTAGAACGAAGAGAAGGTCTTGAATTCCCTCATGAGTGCAACGGATCAAATTCCCGCCGAGATCGAGGAGGTCATCGATTACGATTCGACCTTCGTCGACCTGCAGCAGGGCGACATCGTCAAGGGCCGAGTAGTCCGCGTTTCTCCCGACGAGATCCTGGTGGACGTCGGTGGCAAGTCCGAGGGCGTGATTCCGATCAAGGAGCTCTCGAGCCAGCCGATCCCCAACCTCCGCGAGTTCATCAAGGAGGGCGAGGAGCTCGAGCTTTACGTTCTCCGCGAGGAGGACGAGGATGGCCAGCTCACGCTGAGCAAGCGCCGCGTCGATCAGGCCCGGGGCTGGGTCCAGGCCACCAAGGACTTCGAGGAGGAGAACGTCATCCACGCCAGGGTTACCGGCGTGGTCAAGGGCGGTGTCATCGTCGATGCCTACAAGCTGCGCGGCTTCGTCCCCGCCAGCCAGCTTCGCACCAAGGGTTCGCACGAGGATCTTGTCAGCCAGGAGCTGCCCCTCAAGATCATCGAGGTCGACCAGCGCCGCAACAAGCTGATTCTCTCCCACCGGCAGGCTGTCGCCGCCGAGAAGGGCAAGCTTCGCGCCGAGATCCTCCAGAACCTCGAGGTCGGCCAGACGGTAACGGGCAAGGTCGTGCGCATCGCCGACTTCGGCGCGTTCATCGATCTCGGCGGCATCGACGGCCTCTTGCCCATCAGCGAGATCTCCTGGCAGCGCATTCAGCACCCGTCCAACGTCCTGAACATCGGCGACGAGTTCACCCTCAAGGTGCTCAAGGTCGATCGCGAGTCCCACAAGATCTCCCTTTCGCTCAAGCAGCTCCAGGAGGATCCGTGGGCCACGCTCACCCAGCGCTACCACGAGGGCCAGCTGATCAACGGCAAGGTCACCAAGCTGGCAAGCTTCGGGGCGTTCGTCGAGATCGAGCCAGGCGTCGAGGCCCTGCTGCCCACCGCCGAGATGGCCGACCACCAGGTCAAGCCCGAGGAGGTCGTCGAGGTCGGTCAGGAGATCCAGGCCCTCATCAAGCGGTTCCGTCCGGACGAGAAGCGGATCTCGCTCTCGCTGCGGGATCTGGGATCTGGCGGTAGTGGAGCCGACGAGGACGAAGACTGACCCTCGAGGCGGAATCATCACGGCCGTCGCACCCGGGTCGCTGGGAGCGGCGGCCGGATTGTCTGTCGGCGATCGCCTGGAGGCCATCGACGGGCAATTCCTCGAGGACCTCATCGATTTCCGCTTCGCGGCGGCGGAGCCCGAGATCGAGGTCACGTTCTGGCGCGGCCACGAGCGCCGGACCGTACGCATTGCCAAGGATCCAGACGAGGATCTGGGCCTGTCCTTCGCCGCTGCCGTCTTCGACCGCGTGCGGGAATGCGCCAACCGCTGCGAGTTCTGCTTCGTCCACCAGATGCCCGGCTATCCGGGATCGCGGGCCGCGCTCTCACGGGCCGACGTCCCCTTGCGGCGCTCGCTCTACATCGAGGACGACGACTACCGCCTGTCCTTCCTGCAGGGCAACTTCATCACGCTGACCAACCTGTCGGAGCGGGAGTGGCAGCGCATCGCGGCCATGCACCTCTCGCCCCTGTATGTCTCCATTCACACCACCGATCCCGAGTTGCGCGCCGAACTTCTGGGACAGCCGCTGGCCCGCAGACTCCACGCCCAGCTGGATCGTCTGGCGTCGCTCGGCATCGAGTTCCACGGCCAGATCGTCCTGACGCCGGGTCGCAACGACGGCGCGGAGCTCGACCGCACCATCACCGAGGCGATCGGCCGCTGGTATCCACACCTTTTGTCGCTGTGCATCGTCCCGTACGGAGCGACGGCCTTCCGCCAGAGCAACCATCTTGCCGAGCTTCCCCTACCGACGGGGTCCTGGTGCGCCGCGGTCGTCCAACAGGTACGCGCCCACCAGCGGCGGTTCAAGCGGGAGCTGGGCGATCCGATCGTCCGGCTGGCCGACGAGTTCTACCTGCAGGCCCAGGAGCCCTTCCCGGGCGTGGCTCATTACGCGGGTTTCCCCAATCTGGGCGACGGCATCGGGGGGGCGCGTCTCTTGTGGCACGAGTGGGCGCGGCTGGAACGAAAGCTTCCCGCGCGGCTGGATGCGCCGAGGTCGGCGACGATCCTCACGGGCCGGGCCGCTGCGCCGATCCTCGCTCCCATCGTCGCCCGGCTCAACTCGGTGGCGAACCTCGCGGTGCGGCTCTTGCCTTTGCCAAGCCGGTTCTGGGGAGATGCGATCACGGTGACCGGACTCTTGACCGGGTCCGACCTCGAGCAGGGGCTCCGGGAGCGGTCCGAGCTGGAGGCAGGGGCCCTGGGCTCGTCCACCATCTGGATTCCCGACATCATGCTGCGGCCGGGTTCTTTGACTTTCCTCGACGATCGCACGGTTCTTGACGTCGCACGCTCTACGGGCGCGGAGCTGCTCGTGCTGCCAACGGACGCCCGCGGTCTGTTCACGGCGGCCGTCGCGCCCGAGCGACTGGGGGGGCTGGACGCCGAGCGCTGGTACGGGAGCTACTACGCCTGATCGCCCGCCGGGAGGGCCGGCACCCGCGCCGCTGGCCGGATCCGCACGCCCCGGATCGAAGGGGACCCCGGGAAGGTTTTGTGCTTGGCCTGCAGGGTACGCTAGTTGCAGCGCCCTGCCAGTAGCCCGCCTTTGACCAGGCGCCAGGGAGTTTCATGAGAAGCCAGGCCCCCGTGCAAGTGATCTCCGCCGGGCGGGTCGACAGCCGCCGGGCGCTCGCGTTCGGCTGGGAAAGGACCAAGGCCGACCTGGGCTTCTGGCTTTTTGCGACGGCCCTTTTCGGCGGCGGCAGCTCGGTCCTCAGCTGGATCGCCCACGCGGCCGGGCCGTTCGGCTTGCCCTTGCTGTTTGTCGACCTCTTCGTCCCGATCGTCCTGGCCATCGGCTACACGCAGGTCGGCATCGACGCGGCCGATGGCCAGGAGCCCCGCGTCGCGGTCATGTGGGCGGGCTGGCGTCAGACGATAAGCTTCTTCGTGACGGGATGCCTGATCGGCCTGGTGGTGCTGTTCGGAACGCTCCTCTTCGTGGTTCCGGGCATCATCTGGTCGGCTCAGTTCATGATGGCCCCACACTTCGTGGTGGACCGCAAGATGGGCCCCCTGGCAGCGATGAGGGCAAGTTCGATCGTCACCAAGGGGATCAAGACACCCCTGCTCGCCTTCACCTTCTGGTTGACGATGCTCAACCTCGCCGGATTTCTGTGCCTCGGTGTCGGCGTCCTTGTTTCCGCGCCGGTCACGACGATCGCCATGGGTCTCGTATTCCGGGAGATCGTTTCGGCTCGCGAGCGGGAACTCGCGCAACCGGACAGCTAGCACCCTCGCGCTTGAGCCCTGCAAGCCGGGAGCACGCTGAAACCCCGGCGACGATCAGAGCCGGGCGGCGCAGGAGCTTGTTCGCAGGCCAAGAGAGTTCGAGGGAACCCGCGGGTTCCCTCGAGTCACAGCCCGAGCGCAGCGCGGGAGCACCCTAGGCCTTTTGCAGTTTGAACGGGGCCCTCTGCGCGGTCGCTTCGCTGCGCAACCGGGCCCCGTTTGACTCATCGGGCTCGATCCATTCAAACCGGGAGCACTCTAGATCCTGCGGATCGCCTCGAGGGCCGCCTGGGCCTGCCCAAGCGCATTGGCGGCCTGACTTAGAATGTCCTTCGCGCTCGGGATCTCGGCTTCGGACTCGGCTCGCCCGGGCTCCTGCTCGCGAATCCGGCTTGCCTGCTTGGCGAGGTGGCTCGCATGCTCCTTCACGCGCCCGGCCTGCCCTTTGGCACGCCCGGCCTGATCCTTCAGGTTCCCGGTGACGTCGCCGGCCCGATCGCGCATCTGCCGGGCGATCTCGGAGCCCGAAGCCACGAGTTCGGTCATCCGCAGCCTTCCCCTGGCCAGGCCGCCGTGGGCGGCAGACCCCAGCGTGCGGGCTCCCGCCCGCAGTCCTTTGCGCATCTCCCCACCGGTGTCCGGTGCGACGAGCAATGCGGCCAAGATTCCGGTCGCCGCTCCGGCGGCTCCCCCGATCAGCATGACCAAGGCCCGGTTCATGAATCGCCTCCTTCCAGACGCCCGCTCCGTAAAGCCATGGCCGCAGCTTCGGCGGCCATGGGGGGGGAAACCTGCGATCGCCCGCTCGCGGGTGTGACCTCGCCGAGGCGCAAGCGCTCGTAGAGGACCCGATAGGCCCGCGCCATCGTACGTGCCGAAAAGTGGTCCGACACGTGCCGTCGGCACGCCGTGGCCGAGATCTCCGGAAGGCGGCTGCAGGCCGCGACGAGGCCGGCCCGATCCCGGGCCAGAAATCCCGTCTTGCCGCTCACCACGATCTCAGGTGCGGCGCCGCCACGATAGGCCAGCACCGGGGTTCCGCAGGCCATCGCCTCGATGAAGACCAGTCCGAACGGTTCTTCCCACAGGATCGGCGCTATCAGGGCCCGGGCTTTCGAGATCAAGTCCCACTTCGCATTCCCCCCGACCTCTCCGGCCAGGCGGATGCTCGAGCCGTCCAGGTGAGGGGCGATCTCCTCCGCGAAGAAGGCGCGGTCCGCCGGATCCACCGTGCCCGCCAGGACCAGCGGCATCCCTGCTGCCCGTGCGATGGCGATGGCCTCGTGCGGTCCCTTGACGCGGCTGAACCGCCCCAGGAAAAGCAGGTAGCCCTCCTTGCGCGACCGGAAGGGTGACTGGCGCAAGTCGATGCCGTTGGGAACGATGCCGGAAGCCGCCACGCCCGGATAGCGCGCATGTTGAGCTCGTGACAGGAACACGAAGGGATGGCCCCGACTGGCACGGTACAGGGCCAGGCGGACCGGGTTGACATCGTTGTGCACGGTCGTCAGGACCGGAACCCTGCTGAAGCTTGCCAGGGCCGCTCCAGCGGCCTTGGTGTGGTCGTGGATCACGTCCATGCTGGCCAGCGCAGCATAGGACCTCGCCACGTGGATCAGATCTGCGGCGTGGGCTTCATCGGCAGACAGTTCGAGGCCAACGGGAGCGCGGAAGCTCCCCTCGACACGGCCGGCCGAGGCGACCTCCACCGCGACGCCTTCGGCCTCGAGGGCTTGCGCCAGCGCATGGATCACCGCCTCGACGCCGCCGTATCCGATCGGCGGCACCGCCAGGGCCGGCGGAGCCACCAACCCGATGCGAAGCGGACGACCAGGGGCTGCAAGGCGAGCCATAGGAGCTAGTTTCGCAGCCGAGGCCAGCGGCCGGGTCGTCGAGCCGGACGAAATCCTTTGCAAGGGGGGCGTGGAATCCGTGCCAGCCCGCCGTGCGCTCCCTTGGAGGGGGCGGCCGGGCGTTGAGGGTACGGCAGCCTTTGTGATAGGGTCCGACCAGTCCGCGATGCTGCGGATCGAGATCGCCTGGCACATGTCGTCCCTGATTCTGGCCTACCGGGCGCCGGAAGTGGGAGGCGGGGTGGTTCTGTCCGTAGATCCTTTCGAGTTTTCCGACCCGGATGCGGCGGGCCAGACTCGTCAGGCCGCGCCGGTGTTCCTGGCCTCGAACCGCGGCCCGGTCGAGCTGGAGGTCCTCGACGGCGGGGACGTGCGCATCCGGCGAGGTCCGGGCGGGCTCGTCACGGCCCTGCGCAGCGCCGTCTCTCGCGTGAGCGCGACGTGGGTGGCCGCCGCCATGAACGAGACCGACGCAGCCGCAGCGCGCCTGTCCCGCGGTGATCTCAGGGTCCCCGTGGGGTCGCGGATGCTCCACGTCAGCCTGCTCACGCCCGAACGCGGCGACTTCCGGCGGTATTACGACGAGGTCTCCAACCACCTGCTGTGGTTCATCCTGCACGGGATCGGCAACTCGCCCAACGAGCCGGACTTCGACCCCCCGCTGTGGCAGTCCTGGGAGGCGTACCGGCGGGTCAACCTGGCCTTCGCCTCGCGCCTGTCCCGGAAGACCGCGGGGACCCCCGAGCCGCTCGTGCTGGTCCAGGACTACCATCTATTCCTCGTGCCGGGCTACCTGCGCCGTAGGCGCTCGGACGCTCGCATCCTTCACTTTACGCACGTGCCGTGGCCCGGTCCGGATGCCTGGCGATCGCTGGTCGGACCGATCCGCGCCGAGATCCTGGAAAGTTTGCTCGCAGCTGACATCGTTGGTTTCCATACGGCTCGCTACGTCCGGAACTTCCTGTACACCTGCCGGGAATACCTGGACGCCGACATCGACCTGGAGCGCGGCCTCGTGCGCTACCGGGGCCGCACGGTGCGCGTGCGACCCTATCCCATCTCGATCGACCCGGACTGGCTGCAGGGATTTGCCGACAGCGTGGAGGTGCGGCACTTCGAGCGCCAGCTTCACAAGCTCGCCCCGGACGACACCCAGGTCGTGTTGATGGTGTCCCGGGCCGATCCGAGCAAGAACGTGTTGCGGAGCTTCAAGGCTTTCGACCTGTTCTTGCAGCAGAATCCTGCGGCGCGCGGGAAGACCACGCTCTGGGCGCTCCTGCCGGCCTCCCGCCAGGGGACCCTCGTGTACCGCCGCTACCTCGAGCAGGTGATTGCCCAGGCCCGGCGTCTCGAGGCTCTCTGGGGCACGGAACGGTGGCGGCCGATCACCCTCTTCACGGAGGATAACTACGCCCGGGCGATTGCCGCGATGAAGCGCTACGATGCACTGCTGGTCAATTCACTGGCTGACGGCATGAATCTGGTGGCCAAGGAGGGCCCCATCGTCAATCGACGCGGCGGAGTTTTGCTGCTCTCGGAGAACGCAGGGGCCGCCGAGGAGCTCGAACTGGGCGCCAAACTCATCCACCCGCACGACGTCGCCGGCACGGCCGAGGCCCTGGCGACGGCCCTGGCCTTGCCGGCGGCCGAGCGTAGGGCCATGCAAGAGCGCTTGCGCTACCAGGTGAGGCATCGGCCCATTTCTCGCTGGCTGGCGGATCAGCTGGGCGATCTCCAGCTGGCGGACCTGGCCCGGACCCCGGCGTGGCCCGAAGCCGAACCGAGCTCCTGATCGGGTCGGCTGCCGGGTCGGGGCGGGCGCATCCGGGCGCCGCCGAGGTGATCGTCAGAGGAGGGGGAATGCCTACCTGGACGACCCGCACGGAGATCGCCGACCGGTTGCTGGAATGGGGATTGGCCGGTCGTGTCCCCAACAGCCTCCAGGCGAATCTCAAGGCGATCCGCCGTCTCCTCGAGGGCGAGGTTTTCTACACCTTCGGGGTTGCGCTCGTCGAGAGGGCTCTGGTGCGCGGTGACCTGAACGAAGCGGTCGTGATCCAGCTGATGGCCGCTGCGTGCGGATGCTCGCGGGACGATTACCTGCAGGATCCGGGCTATATCAGCCCCGTGGCTGCAGGAGCGGGCATCGAACGGATGGCCTCTGTACTCGCCGAAGCCGTCTCACGCCGGTGGACCGTAGCTTTTGGGACCGGACATCCAGGGGCAATGCTTGGCTGCTATTTCCGACTTGCCGACTGGCTGGCCCGCGCGGGCTGCACGATCGCCCGCATTCCGACCGGGGCTTTTGCCGGGATCGACTGGTTCGTGGACGACGTCGGCGGCGTGGCGGTGACGAGCGACGGATGCGGCATCCTGCACGGCCACTCGACCCGCCCGATGGAAGCCGTGCTGGCCCAGGCGAGCGTGGATCTCGTGGTCGCGGACCACGGTCACGCTGGCGCGGCCGTGAACGCAGGCGTGCCCTGCCTGTCGGTGATGGACACCAACGACCCGGCGCTTGCTGTAGCTGCCCACCTCGCTGCCCCCGGCCTCGTGGTCGTGCCTCTCTATGACAACCGTCCGAACCGCGTCACGCTACAGCTCGCCGACCTGCTGATCGGGCTCGCGACCTAGCCCGATCCATTCAAGCCGGGAGCACTCTAGACCTTTTGCAGTTTGAACGGGTCCCTCTGCGCGGTCGCTTCGCTGCGCAACCGGGCCCCGTTTGACTCATCGGGCTCCATCCATTCAAACCGGGAGCACTCTAGGATGCCTTGGCGGTCTCCTCGGCCTCCTCGGCGGTCTGCTCCGGCGCGGCGCCATCCTTGTTGTGGAACTGCACCTTGCCGTCCGCGAGGAAGGCCTCGATGATGCCTTCCTTCTTGAGCGATCCCGAAAGGATCTCCTCGGCCAGCGGATCCTCGATGAGGCGCTGGATGGCGCGGCGCAGGGGCCGGGCCCCGTAGGTGGAGCTGTAGCCCTCGTCGACCAGCTTGTTCTTGACCTCGCTCGAGATCTCGAGGGTGAACTCGTTCTCCTTCATCCGCAGGTAGACCTCCTTCATCATGAGGTCCGAGATCTGGGCGACTTCCTCCTTGGAGAGCGGGTGGAAGACGATCATCTCGTCGATGCGGTTGAGGAACTCGGGTCGGAAGGCCTGCTTGAGCTCGTCGAGCACGAGATCGCGCATCTTCTTGTACTTGTTGTCCTCGCCGCCGGTCTGGAAGCCGAGCGAGGAGCCCTTCTCGATGGCCCGTGCGCCGATGTTGGAGGTCAAGATCACGATCGTGTTCTTGAAGTCGACCGTCCGCCCCTTGGCATCGGTCAGGCGCCCGTCCTCGAGGATCTGCAAGAGGATGTTGAAGGCGTCGGGATGGGCCTTTTCGATCTCGTCGAACAGCACCACCGAGTACGGCCGGCGCCGTACGGCCTCGGTGAGCTGGCCGCCTTCCTGGTAGCCGACGTAGCCAGGCGGGGAGCCGATCATCTTGCTGACCGCGTGCTTCTCCATGTACTCGGACATGTCGATGCGGATGAGGGCATCCTCTTGCCCGAAGAAGAACGCCGCCAGGGCCTTGGCCAGCTCGGTCTTGCCGACGCCCGTGGGTCCGCTGAAGATGAAGCTCCCGATCGGCCGCCGGGGATTCTTGAGGCCGACGCGAGCGCGCCGCACCGCCCGGCTGATCAGATGAATGGCTTCCTGCTGACCGATGACGCGCTGGTGCATCACCTCTTCCATCTTGAGGAGCTTCTCGGTCTCGCCCTCGGTGAGCTTGCTGACCGGGATGTTGGTCCACGAAGCGACGATCTCGGCGATCTCCTCGGAGGTGACGACGGGGTTGGCCGCGCTGCCCTTGTCCGAGCGCCACTCGGTGGCGATTTCGCGGATCTTCTCGCGAATGGCCTGCTCTTGATCGCGGAGCTGAGAGGCCTTCTCGAACTCCTGCGCCCGGATGGCGGTTTCCTTCTCTTTGGTGAGGTTGCGGAGCTCCTTCTCGAGCTCCTTGGCCTGCGGCGGCAAGCTCGAGGTGCGCAGCCGCACGCGGGAGGCAGCTTCGTCCATCAGGTCGATGGCCTTGTCGGGGAGGAAGCGATCCGAGATGTAGCGATCGGCCAGCTTGGCCGCCGCGATCAGGGCGTCGTCCGAGATCTGCAGGCGGTGGTGCGCCTCGTAGCGTTCGCGGAGGCCGCGCAGGATCTCGACGGTCTCGTCGACCGTGGGCTCGCCCACCATGACCGGCTGGAAGCGCCGCTCCAGGGCAGCGTCGCGCTCGATGTGCTTGCGATACTCGTCGAGGGTCGTGGCGCCGATGCACTGGAGCTCGCCGCGGGCGAGCGCAGGCTTGAGGATGTTGGCCGCATCGACCGCTCCCTCGGCCGCGCCGGCGCCGATCAAGGTGTGGAGCTCGTCGATGACCAGGATGATGTTCCCGGCCCCGCGGATCTCCTCCATGATCTTCTTGAGGCGCTCCTCGAACTCGCCGCGGTACTTGGTACCCGCCACGAGGGAGCCGATGTCGAGCGTGACCACGCGCTTTTCGGACAGGATATCCGGCACCTCGCCGATGGCGATCTTGAGGGCGAGGCCCTCGGCGATCGCCGTCTTGCCGACGCCCGGCTCGCCGATGAGCACGGGGTTGTTCTTGGTGCGACGCCCGAGGATCTGGACGACGCGTTCGATCTCCTTCTCGCGCCCGACCACGGGATCGAGGCGGTGCTCCTCGGCCATCTGCGTGAGGTTGCTGCCGAACTCGTCGAGCGTGGGAGTCTTGCTGCGGTGCTGGCCGCCGCCCGTGGTGGCAGCCGACTCACCCAGCATCCGGATGACGTTGCTGCGCACGCGGGACAGATCCACGCCGAGATTCTCGAGGACCCGGACCGCGACGCCCTCGCCCTCGCGGATGAGGCCGAGCAGGAGGTGCTCCGTGCCGATGTAGTTATGACCGAGTTGCCGCGCCTCGTCCCAGGAGAGTTCGAGCACGCGCTTGGCCCGGGGCGTGAAGGGAATCTCGACTGCGACGAAGCCAGACCCGCGGCCGATGATCTTCTCGACCTCGATCCGGGCGTCTTTCAAGGAGACCCCCATGCTCTTGAGGGTCTTGGCCGCGACTCCCGTTCCTTCGCCGATCAGGCCAAGGAGGATCTGCTCGGTACCCACGAAGTTGTGGCCGAGTCGCCGCGCTTCTTCCTGCGCGAGCATGATGACCTTGATGGCCTTCTCGGTGAACCGCTCGAACATCTTGCACCTCTTTTGGTCAGGGCCCTCGCGAGCCCGCAGGCTCGTCTGGATCTACGGGACAGAAAAGGGCCTTTACCCCTCGAATCTTACCATACCGATGATCGGGTCAGCCGGCGTCACTGCGACCTCCTGGCTGGTGGCTCGCCTCCGCCCTCGGGTCGATTGGCATTCCACGATCGACCTGGCTGCTGGTTGGCGCCACCTGCCGGGCCAAGGTCCTGGAGACCGGAGTCGCCCTCGATCTGGTCGTGCAGCTTCTGGCGGATATCCTCGATCTCGTCTTCGCGAGCGCGCTTGATCTGCTCGAGCTGGTCGATGCGATTCTTGATCTCGTGGAGCTCGGCTTCCTTCTGGGCCTTGAGATGGTCGAGCTCGTTTTGCAAGCGGATGATTCGTTCCACGCCCGCCAGATTGATCCCCAGCTCCTGGGTGAGGCGGTGGATATCCATCAGGCGTTCGATGTCGTGCTGCGAGTACAGGCGGTTCTTTCCCTGGCGCTTGGGAGTCACCAGCCCACGCCGCTCGTACAGGCGCAGGGTCTGCGGGTGCATGTTCACGAGCTCCGCGGCCACGCTGATGATGTACAGCGGCCGATCTTTGGAACCCTGATCGAACAAATTCACCTCCGTTGGCCGTCCCTTGGCCCTTTGCAAAGGGGGCCGCGAGAACTTACGCTCGTTCTACCCACCGGCAAGATGGGCAAAACAGACAGCCATCATTTGACTGCGTCGATCATTGTCAAATCAGTTTAGCACAGATCGAAGTGCGTGAGCGCTCGGATCCTGATGCGTCCTGAAGGTCAGGTCGTTCGGATGGGGGGCTTTGGAGTTTGAACGGGTCCCTCTGCGCGGTCGCGGCGCTGCGCAACCGGGAGCAACCTAATCGCCCGTGCCCAGTTTCTTTTCGAGCGGCCGGATGTCGTGACGCGCCGCCGGCAGCCCGGAGAAAGCCTTCTCGAATGCCGCGAGCTCCTTCCTGGCCTCGCTCTTGTGGCCCGCGTGGGCAAGCTGGGAGATCAGGTCGAGGTCAATGCCGTAGTCGTCGGGATCCAGGCGGTGGGCTTTCTCGAGCAACGCGATGCCTTCGGTGAGGTTCCCGCCGATGGGGCTTTCGGCCTCGTACATTCCGGCGCCGTAAACGGCCCGGGCGTAAGTCGGATCGAGGGTTCTCGCCTTGTCGATGTTCGCCTTGACGCTGAAAGCATACTTGAACATCGCGAAGATCCCATCTTTCTGCGCCGCATCGCCCTGATCGCCGGCCAGGATCAGACGGAAACGTGCCAGCGTCGCCTTGGGGGTCGTCGTGTGTCGGGAGCGCGCCAGCTCGCGGTTGCAGAGCGCCATCGACGCGTGATAGTGCCCCACGTCCCCCAGGCATTCGGCGTCGGCCGCGGCCAGCGGAGCGTCCTGCGGGAAGGCGGATAGACCTTTTTCGGCCACGGCCAGGCCATCGGCCGGGCGTCCCGTCAGATCCAGGAAGTCGGCGAGGGCCGCATAGTGGGCGGCGTCCGGCTTGGCGGCCAGGGCCTGGCGGAAAGCCTGCTCGGCCTCTTGCCAGCGGTGCTGGTGTTGCAGGGCGTAGGCGGCCTGAAGGGAATCAGCTGCGCGGGCCGGGGCTGCCAGGGCAAGGGCCAGGGCAACGGCGGTGAGATGGATGGGGCGCATTGGGACCTCTCTGTGCGTCGTTGCGGGTCCGGGGGCAGGGCACCCGGAGCGCTACTTGGGGGGATGGCCGGCCTCCAGCTTGGCCAGCAGGGATCCGGCGATCGGTGCGTCGGCGAAATCGCGCTGGAACGCTGGCAGGCCTGCGTGCTCCTGGTTGTGGTGCCCGTTGGCGCCAAGGGCGTAGAGGTACCAGGAGCGGATGTTGATGTCTCCCGGATCGAGGGCGTCGGCCCGGCTCAAGCAGCGCAGAGCCTCGCCCCTGTTGTTGAGGAACAGGGGCGCCTCGAGGTAGTAGCGACCCAGTCCGTACCAGGCCAGGCCATGGTCGGGATTGGCCGCGATGGCCTGCTCGAAAACGCCCTTGACCCGCGGGCCGATCGTAAGCAGCGCACCGATTCCGCCTTCTTGAGCCTCGAGCCCCAGGGCCCCGGCCTTGGTGGCCAGTAACCGGGCACGGTCGTTCCGCGACAGCGGTGCGGGCGGCGAGGATTCGAGTTTCTTGCACCCTGCCAGGGCTTGCTGGTAATGGCCGAGCCCCAGGCGGGCATACGCCTCGAGAAGACGGGCATCGAGCTGCTGCGCCGCCGCCCCGGACTGCCGTGCCAGCGCTTCGGCCCGGGTGGCCTCGTCGAGGACCGCAGACCAGTTTGCGAGGCGGGATTGCTCGTGTGCCTCGGCGAGGAGCCCCGCCAGGCTCCCGTCCGCAGCCGCGACGCGAAACTCGCCCAGTGCTCGAGCTGGCGCTCCGGCCCGGGCGTAGACGCGCCCCAGGAGGAGGTGGGGACGCGCATCCGAGGGATCGCTGGCGATGGTCCTCACCAGCTGTGTACGGGCCTGCCGGAGCAACACGGCCTCGGGCGGCAGGGTGGCGGAGGCGGCGACGAGGAGCATCAACATGGCGCCCACCATTTTGAGCAGGAAGGGGGGGGATTGGCAACGGCTGGGTGCTGACCGGTCGCGTGGTTCACCAGTGTTCGGCGGGGCTGGGTAGAAGATGATTGGCTAGCAAAAGGAAGGATTTGCCCGTTCGGTGGTCGTGATCTGCCGGAGGTGCGGACAAGGCGCCGCGACCGAGATGCGTTTCTGCCCGCATTGCGGGGAGGCACTGCATCGCCTGTGCGCCGTCTGCGGAGCCACCGTGGAGACGGACGCGCCTCTGTGCGGATCGTGTCACCAGGCCCTGACGGAGGGCCGGGCCCCTGACGTGGCTCCGCCACGGCAAGACATCAGCGGGGATCGCCGGGTCGTGACGGTCGTCGTCCTGCGGCTCGACGATCTGGCCGGGCAGGCTGCCGACCTCGATCCCGAGGATGCCCGGACCCTCCTCGACCGGATCTACTCGGCCCTCGTGCCCCGGGTCGCCCGCTACGAAGGCATGGCCGGCCCGATCGTCGGGGACGTCCTGACCGCCTGGTTCGGAGCGCCGCTGGCCCACGAAGATGACGCTCGCCGTGCCATCCAGGCAGCGTGGGAATTGCGGGCCGTCGCCGGGGATCTTCATCGTCAGATCGCCGAACTGACGGCGCCCCTCGCCATCCGGATCGGTATCGATACCCGCCTGGTCGTTGCCGGGGAGGTCTCGCTATCGCCCCGAAACGAGTACGCGATCTCCCCCGATGGCTCCAAGCGGGCCTTTCACCTGGCAGCCGAGGCCCGGGACGGAGACATCTGGGCCTCGGCTGCGACGCGCGCCGTGAGGTCGGGCTTCGAGTTCGAGAAAGTCGAAACCGAGTCCGGCTTGGATGCGTATCGGGTCCTGGCTCCGGATCCGGCGCGCCGTGCGCACGAGTCGCCCCTGATTGGCCGCAAGGGCGAGCTGCTGCGCCTTCACGGTGCGTGCCTTTGCGCTCTCGAGCATCGCCCGCAGCTGATCGTCATGGAGGGAGAGGCCGGGCTGGGCAAGACCAGCCTCGCTGCCACGCTGGCGCGGGCCTGGAGGGGGCGGATGGGGGGCTCCTTGCTCCGAGGCGAGGCTTCTGCGCTCGATTCGCGGCCCCTGGCGCTCGTTGCCTCCCTGCTGGCGGACTGTGCGCGGACGCTGGGTGCCGAGGGTCTGTCCGGGCGGCTGGCACGCTTGCTCCCGCTCGCTCCCGAGCTCGCGGTCGGCCTGCTGGGGCCTTTCTTCGGCCTGCCGTCGCATCCCACGGCCGCTGCCATGGCTCCCGAGAGCCGGCAGGAGGCGCGGTTCGGGCTCATGACCGAGCTCTTGATCGACCTGGCGCGAGAGGCGCCGCTGCTTGTGATCCTCGACGACCTGCAGGAACTGGGCGATGCCTCGCGAAGGTGGCTCGAGCACTTCCTCGCGGCCCTCGGAGGGGGCGTCGAGTTGCCCGTCGCGGTCCTGTGCCTGACCCGGCCCCTGGAGCGGGCGCTCGCCCCGGTTTCGGGCGTCGATTTCACGGGGATCCGGCTTCGCGAGCTTCCGCAGGGAGAGGCGCTCGCCCTGGTCCGGCAGCGTCTGGGCGTCGATGGCCCGTGGAGCGATGCGCTGGCGCACCTGGCCGCAAGGATCGTCGAGCGGGCCGAGGGCAATCCGCTCTACGTCGAGGAGCTGGCCGGGGCGATCGTCCATCGCGGGGCGGTGGTCGCTGGCGAAGGCAGGTTCGATCTTGCCGGACCGGCCGAGCCCGTCCTGCCCGATTCCCTGATCGCGCTCGTGGCCAGTCGTCTCGATCGTCTGTCCGGCCTCGCCCGGTCCGTGGCGCAGAAGGCCGCCGTGGTCGGGCGTCGTTTCGACCTGGCCACCCTGGACCCCCTGCTTGGCCCGGAGCGCGAGCAAGGGCAGGGCCGGTTCAACGTCCGGAGGCCGCTCGAGGAGCTCGTGCATGCGGGGGTCATCGCGTCGGTCGGCCTGCAGACTTTCGCTTTTTGCCAGGAGGTCGCGTGGGAGGCGGCCTATCAGGGCCTCCTCATCCGCACGCGGCGCGAGCTTCACCAGCGGGTGGCCGAAGCCCTCCAGATGGCCCTGGATACGGCATCCTCCCTCGAGGACGCCAGCCAGGTCTCGGCCCAGATCGCCCATCACCGCGTGCAGGCGGGAGCGCCTCTGGAGGCTGCTGTGGCCTGCCTGGCGGCCGGACAGGCGTTTTTGCGGGTTTCGGCCAACACCCAGGCCCGGCGCTTCCTCTTGATGGCGCTCGCAGAGCTCGACCGCGCGGGGGAGGGACACGAGCGGATCCGGGCTGCCGCGTTGCTCGACCTGGCGAGAGTAGAGGCCGTGCTGGGCGATTACGACACGGCGCTGGCAAGGCTCGAGGCTCGGGCCGTGCTGGTAGCCGAGGATCCCGAGGGGCTGTTGGGCCAGGCGGATATCTTGCAGCGGCAGGGCCACCACGACGGCGCTTTGGCGGACCTGGGGCGCGTGGTCGAGGCCGCGGACTGCGCTCCTTTGCAGAGGACGCGGGCCCTGTCGGCCATGGCGACCATCTTGCTCCGGATGGGCGAATACGAGCGCGCCCTCGCCAGGGCGGACCAGGTCATCGCGGTTCTCGGCGATCTGGGCGAGCCGCGGGAGCGCGCAACCGTGGCGAGCATCCGCGGCTCGTGCCTGCTGCGCATCGGCGATCTCGAGGCCGCACGCCAGGAGCATCTGGCGGCGCTTGCTCTCCGCGAGCAGGAGGCCGATCTCGAGGGGGTGGCCAAGAGCCTGCTCAACCTGGGGACCCAGGCGACGATGGTTGGCACCTGGGGCCAGGCGCGGGACTACTACTCCAGGAGCCTTGCCCTCTTCCGCACGCTCGGCGACAAGCGGCACGTGTCAATGCTGCTGGCCAACCTCGGGAGCCTCGTTCTCGGGCAGGGCGACATCGAGCTGGCGGATCGTCACTTCCGCGAGGCCCTGAAGATGGCGCGGGCGATCGGCGATCTCATGGGCGTATCCGGGGCCCTGGCCAATCTGGGCGAAGTCGCGCTGGCTCGCCAGGACGGCGCGGCGGCACTCGATCCGCTCGACGAGTGCCTCGGGCTCATCGCTCGCACGGGCCTGAACGAGTATGCCTGCGACATTCACCACCTGCGCGGCCGAGCCCTGGCCCTGTGCAAAGACGTCGCAGCGGCAAGGGAAGAGCTCGAGCAGGCACGTGCTCTCGCGGCCAGGGTGGGCAACGAGGCTCAGATCGGCGTGGTTGATACGGCCCTGGCCGAGCTTGCCCTGGATGCCGGCGATCGGGAAGAAGCTCTGGCGCTCGCCGAGGCGGCCGTGCGAACCCTGCGTGATGCCGATCGACGGCTCGACCTGGGGCGTGCTCTCCTGGTGGTCGAGCGTGCCGACCCGGTCGGTGGTTCCCGGCTCGAAGAGGCGATCGAGATCTTCGAGCAGCTCGGTGCCCGGCTCGATCTGGCGCGGGCTCGGAAGCTGCGCCTGCAAGCAGGGGGGGCGGGAGACCCGGCTCCGTCTGCTACCGAGCGATCTGACCACGGCGGCGACAGGGGCCGGCGCGACGAGATCCCGGACCTGCCGGGTGGGGAAAGGAGCGCGCGATGAGCCACGATCGGTCCGCGGGTCGGAGTTGCAAGCGGTCGGCCACGCGCGCCGAGCGCGAGCAGGGCTTCACCCTCATCGAGATCATCTTGGTGATCGTCATCGGCGTGACGTTGCTGCTCAGCGCCACCGTGATCTTCAACGTCGCGCGTAACAGTGCTTCGACCGCCCGGGCCCGCGACAAGGTGCTGGCCCTGCAGAGCCTGGTGGAGCAGGTCGCATCGGCGCAGTCCGGAGCCTACCCGGACATGGTGCAGCTACCGCAGCTCTGGGCTCAGCACCGGCCGGCGGACTACAACGTCAGCCCGTGGGGCGGATACATCACACACGGGTGCCCGGATGGGACCGGCACGCCTCCTGCGAATTACACCCCGACGTTCTATGCCGGGCTCGCCGGGCAGGCAACTCCCGTGGGGGTTCTGGACACTGTCGGGGCCGCCCCCACGACGTGCGGATACCAGGACCTCGCACCGCAGGCCTACACCCAGACATCCTTCCCGCCCCCACCGGCCTCGGCCTCCGTCGGCGAGCTGGACTACCGGGTCATTCTGGACAACGCGACGGCGTCCTTCTGGGACGCGTCGATGAACGCGAACATCGCCGTCCGGTCGTATGCCATCTCGATCCGCGGCGAGGACGACAACGACATGTTCTACCAGGGCCATCCCGAGGGGAGCGGTTCTTAGGGGGGGTGTTCTCCCTCGCTGCGCTCGGGCAGTGACTCGAGGGAACCCGCCGGTTCCCTCGAACGCTCTCCGGCTGCGGGCAAGCTGCTGCGCGGCTCGGCTTTCGCGGTGGCGAGTTTTCTGGACAGGAGGGCTGCCGTCGGCGCGGCGGCTGCGGGCAAGCTGCTGCGCGGCTC
>JAJXWQ010000074.1 GCA_021781555.1 bacterium | reverse complement strand
GGTGACCTTCGCAGCGACCTGATCACCCCCGGAAAACGCGGCCGCCAGTACGTCATCCGCTGCGGGACACGGACCCTGCTATACGTGAGTCCTGCCCTCGCCGCGGCTCAGCAGATGAAGACCGCCCACCTGACCCTGGCCCTGATCGACGATCTCCGTTCGGCCCTTGGCGGTATGCCTTTCGCCCGCCAGGTCAGTCGCGGCGAGTTGCCGGGCGAGCGCTCCAGAGAAGGCGTGGCATCGTGGTATGGCGGCTTCTTCAACGGTCGGACCGCCGCCGACGGCTCGCGCTTCGACAAGACCGATTTCACCGTGGCGAGCCGAACCCTGCCCCTGGGCACACTGCTCCTCATCATCAATCCGGCCAATTCTCGGGCGGTACTGGTCCGGGTGACGGACCGGGGCCCCTACGTCAAGGGGCGGGTCCTCGACCTGTCTCAGCGCACTGCCCAGGTGCTCGGAACCGAGCGGGAGGGCATCGCCGAAGTGCGCTACTACATCCTGCCATCCGAGCCGACCCTGGCCGCTCGCTGATCCCCGGAGTCCCGGGACACTCCCCGGCGATCGCAAGGCCTGTTCGAGAGCCTTTGCGCACGGGCCCAAAGCCTGCTTGCGATTCGACCACGGCTACGTTAGGATTTCGGCGCAGGGCCGAAGCTCGCGAGGCCCGTGGCGCTCGCGTCGTGAGCGGGGCAAGAGCCCCCAGGATCCCTTCGAAAGGAGCTTGCAATGGACCGTTATGCCCGAGCCCGGGGCCTCTCCCCCAACCTGCTGCGGAACCTCGAGGACATCCAGCAGATGTTCGAGCAGGCCTTCGGCGAGCGCCAGGCGACTCCGGCGGGGCACTGGATGCCCGTCGCCGATGTCTACGAGACCCCCGATGCCTTCTTGATCTCGGTGGACCTGCCCGGCACGACGCAGGATGACATCCGCGTGCACGTGGAGGGCAACGACCTCATCTTGTCGGGAGAGCGCCGCTACGCCGAGCCCGAGCCAGCGAAGGCCCACAAGATCGAACGGACCTACGGAACCTTCCAGCGCACCTTCCAGCTCCCGATCAACCTGGATCGCGACGCCATCAAGGCCTCCCTCAAGGAGGGCGTGCTCACCCTGCGGCTCCCCAAGAAGGAGGAGGTCAAGCCCCGCTCGATCTCCATCCAGGTCGAAGACTGAGGCCTTGGTCCGGACTTAATTCAAGCTTTTCCCAATCACAAGAACCCAGGGCGCACAGCGGGCCGATAGACTCAGTAGCCCGGTGGGGGTCGGGGCGCAGGAGCGTCCCAGGAGAGGAGAGTTGCGTGACGGTCGAGGGTCTGCTCGATCGGGTCGCTGGCAAGTCGATCAGCGAGGCACTGGCCGGTAGCCAGAAGGCAGCACAAGGCGCGGCGCAAGCCGCCGCCAGCGGTGCCGCCGGGCTCGATCGCCTGGCCATCGCTGCGGGCCGCGAGGTTCTCGGCAAGGCCGAGGCGGCGGGCGCGGTGGCGATGCCGGCCCTGTCCCTGGCGGACCGCCTCGACAGCTGGATCCAGTCCGCGGCCACCCACACCGGAATCGGTCGGCTCGTCTGGGGAGACGCCACCCCCGAGCGCGGCATCCTCAATCGCGCCAGGGCCTCGGTGATGCGGGCCCAGGTCGCTATCGACGGCAAGGGCAAGGAGCTCGCATCCATCTCGAGCGACGGGGTCGATCAGGTGATGTCGTCCATCGCCTCCCGGGCCGTGTCCGAGGTCCCCGGCGCCGAGAAGCTGGACCTGGCGGTCGCGGCCATCGGCAACTACGGTCGTCGCCAGGTAGGTCCCTTTTCGGGCCTCGACTTCGCCGTGCTCACCGGCAAGGGTGACCCCGCCTCGCGTGCCCTCGCCACCCAGGTCGCCCGCAGGATGGTCAACCACCTGAAGGCCCTCGGAGGCACCTCGGTCCTCCAGCCCGGCCTGCGGGCCGGCGCCTACCTGAGCCCCGCCGGCACCTTCGGAAAGACCCTGGTGGGCACCCCCGCCGATCTGGCCAGGACCGCCGTGTCATCCGACCTTCCGGCCCTGGCACGCTGGGACCTCCACGATCTCCGCCCCGTCTACCAGAACACCGGCAGCGACCTCGCGAATGCCTTTCACGGAGAGCTGGACGCGGCTCTGGCGACCGCCAAAGCCGGTGGCTTGACCGGAACGACCGGCCTGTCCGAGGCCCGGGCCATGCTTGTGGAGGCCGTCGGAGAGAGGACCGACCGCATCTCCGGCGAGTTCGATCCCGCCAAGAGCATCGAGCGCCCACTGTCCCTGGCCATTCGCAGCATGGCCGTCAAGCACGGCGTGGCAGGCTCGACGACCGCGCAGCGTGTCGAGAACCTGGCAGCCAAGGGGGCCATCCCGTCCGATCTCCGGGACGCCGTCCTCGAGGCTTCGACCTGGAGCGGCAATGCAAAGGTGGCCCGGCAGATCGCGCAAGGCCAGCAGGCAGGCGCCATTCCCCTGGATGCCACGAGCGCGCCCGAGCTGCGTCGTCACCTCTCCACGCTCAACCGCTTCCTGGCGTTCGCTGCGGGACACTGAGGGGGAAGGCCGCTCGGGGGTCGACCTTCTCCAGATTTCTCATCAGAGCGCTTTTCTTTACCTTACCTTAATCTTCATAACCTACAGTGGAAAAGTCTGATTCCTCGCTCCGAGACGAGTTTTTGATGAAGAACGATACTGCGCTCGCGCAGCTGCGCGACATCCTGCCCTTTCCGGAATTTGCCCGTCGCTACCCGCACGTCTACTCCTCGGACGATCCGATGATCGCCCTGGACCTGCACCAGCCGGCCTACGTGGATCTCCAGCCACCCGCCTGGCCCGTGTCCCACCCCCAGCGTGCGCTCTCCACGGCGCTGCTTGGAAGATCGGGGCTGGTGGCGGCGCTCCTCGAGGGCGAGACGGCCATCATCGGCACTCCCCGCACCATCTTCAGGCACCTCCGGGACGAGGCGACGGTACGCTTCTGGCTGGGGCCCACTGCCGGCAAGGCCGGTGAGTGTCTCGACGTCAGCGCCCACCTGGTTCACGTCGGTCGCCGGCTCCAGTCCGTGGTGGCCTGAGGCCGGCCAGCAGGCGGGCCAGGCGCCCACGCCCGGGGGACGTGGACGCGCCGCTAACCGAGATCGAGCTTGATGTGCAGCTCCTTGAGCTGGCCAGGATCGACCGGGCCGGGAGCGTCCGCCATGAGGTCCCGGGCCTGCTGGGTCTTGGGGAAGGCGATCACGTCGCGGATGGCTGCCCCTCCGGTGAGCAGCATCGCCAGGCGATCGAGCCCGAAGGCCAGGCCGCCGTGGGGCGGCGTGCCGAACTCGAAGGCCTCGAGCATGAAGCCGAACTTCTGGCGGATCTCGTCGGGTGCCAGGCCAAGCAGCTGGAAAACCCACTCCTGGACGTCGCGACGGTGAATTCGGATGCTGCCCCCCCCGAGTTCGACGCCGTTGAGCACCATGTCGTAGGCGTTGGCCTTGATCTGGGCGCACTCGGCGATCTGCTCGGCCGTCAGGTCCTGCCCGGAGGCCGCGGCCTGGGCGAGCTTTGCCACCAGGGGCAGGGACTCGTCCTTGGGTGAAGTGAAGGGGTGGTGCATGGCGTAGAAACGCCGATCGCCCGGATGCCACTCGAACATCGGGAAGTCCACCACCCAGAGAAGATCCCAGCGATTCTCGTCGATCAGCTTGAGATCCTGGCCCAGCTTCAGGCGCAGGCGCCCGAGGGTCTCGCAGACGACGTCGTAGCGATCGGCCCCGAAGAAGATCAGGTCCGAAGGCTGGGCCTCCATCCGGGAGGAAATGCGCTCGACCAGCTCGGGCGTGATGTTCTTGACCACCGGCCCGGCGCTCTCGCCCACCTTGATGTAGGCCAGCCCCTTGGCCCCGAACTTCTTGACGAAGTCCGTCATCGCATCGATCTGCGAACGACTGATGGTCGCCCCGCCCCCAGGCACTCGAATGGCCTTGACGACCGGGGCACCCGAGAACACGTTGAACCCGCAATCCCGAGTCATCTCGGTGAGATCCACGAGTTCGAGACCGAACCGGGTGTCGGGCTTGTCCGAACCGAACCGATCCATCGCCTCGGCCCAGGTCATGCGCTGGAGCGGGAGCGGGAGCTCGACGCCACGGATCTCGCGCAAGAGCGTGGTGATGAGTTCCTCGTGCAGGGTGAGAACCTGGTCCTGGCTGGTCCAGCTCAGCTCGACGTCGAGCTGCGTGAACTCGGGCTGCCGATCCGCCCGCAAGTCCTCGTCGCGGAAGCAGCGCACGATCTGGAAGTAGCGATCCATCCCCGCGACCATGAGGATCTGCTTGAAGATCTGCGGCGACTGGGGCAAAGCGAAGAATTCACCGGGGTGGACCCGGCTCGGAACCAGATAATCCCGCGCTCCCTCGGGCGTGCTCTTGGTGAGCACCGGGGTCTCGATTTCAAGAAACCCGCGCTCGTCCATGAAGCGCCGGATGCGCTGGGCGATCCGATGGCGCACCGCCAGGTTGCGAGCCAGCTGCTTGCCGCGCATCTCGAGGTAGCGATACTTGAGGCGGAGGTTCTCATCGACCTCGAGGTCGTCCAGCGGAAAAGGCAGCGGCCGGGAGCGGTTGTAGATCACCAGCCCATCAGCGGCGACCTCGATCTCGCCCGTCTCGAGCTTGGGATTGGCCATGCCCTCAGCGCGTGGCCGCACCATGCCCGTGATGCCGATGGCAAACTCGCCGCGCAGGGCATCGGCCTCCTGGTGGGTCTGCTGGCTGACTTCAGGCTGGAACACGACCTGCACCAGTCCGGTGCGATCGCGCAGATCCACGAAAATGACTCCCCCGTGATCCCGCCTGCTGTCGACCCACCCAAAAAGGGTCACGCGCTGGCCGACATCCGATCGGCGCAGGCTTCCGTCGAGGTGGGTGCGCATTCCGAGGGCGATGCGGGTCGATGCGGTCGAGACGGCAGAGTGCAAGCTGGAACCTCCAAACCCCACGCGCCTTCGGGCAGTGCCTCGGGCGCGAGATCGGCCCATTCTAGCACCTGAACGGGTGTAGAATGAGCCGCTATGTCTGAAGCACCGACCATCGTTCGCACCACCATCGACCAGCTCGGGCAGCACGTCGGCCAGACCGTCTGCCTGCAGGGCTGGCTCTACGACAAGACTGCCAAGGGCAAGCTACAGTTCCTCAAGCTTCGCGACGGCACCGGGATCGTACAGGCGGTCGTCTTCAAGGGCTCCGTGCCGGATGGATCGTGGCAGGCGGCCGAGGGCTTGACCCAGGAATCCAGCTGCACGGTCGCGGGCGAGGTCAAGGCGGATGCTCGTGCCCCGGGTGGATTCGAGCTCTCGGTGACAGCGGTCGAGGCCATCCACATCGCGCCGGAATATCCCATCTCCCCCAAAGAACATGGGGTCGACTTCTTGATGGGGAACCGGCACCTCTGGCTCCGGAGTCGGCGTCAACACGCCATTTTGCGGATACGTGCCGCGATCGTCAGAGCCATGCGGGACTGGATGGATACCCACGGCTTCACGCTGATCGACGCGCCGATCCTCACGCCTGCGGCGTGCGAGGGCACGTCGACGCTGTTCGAGACCGACTACTTCGGCGACAAGGCCTACCTGACCCAGTCTGGCCAGCTTTACATGGAGGCCGCCGCGATGGCCTTCGGCCGGGTTTACTCCTTCGGGCCCACCTTCCGCGCAGAGAAATCCAAGACCCGTCGACACCTGACCGAGTTCTGGATGCTCGAACCCGAGATGGCCTTCGTGGAGCTCGATGAAAGCCTGCGAATCCAGGAAGAGTTCGTCTCACATGTCGTCCAGACCCTGCTGGCGCGCAATCACGACGATCTCGTCGAGATCGGGCGCGACCTGACCAAGCTCGCCAATGTAAAGCCTCCCTTCCCCCGGCTGACCTACGACGAGGCGGTGAAGGTCCTCCAGGCCGAGGGCAGCGAGATCCAGTGGGGTATGGACTTTGGCGGAGCCGATGAGACGATCCTGGCCAACCGCTACGATCGCCCCGTCTTCGTCACCCATTACCCGGTCGAATGCAAGGCGTTCTACATGAAGCGCGATCCCGAGCGACCCGAGGTCGTCCAGTGCGCCGACCTGCTGGCGCCCGAGGGCTATGGCGAGATCATCGGCGGCAG
This sequence comes from bacterium, assembly GCA_021781555.1. Classification (GTDB taxonomy): domain Bacteria; phylum Cyanobacteriota; class Sericytochromatia; order S15B-MN24; family VGJW01; genus JAJXWQ01. Next base: position 11,043 of record JAJXWQ010000074.1, on the reverse strand, counting down.
CCAGCGCGAGGACGATCTCGATGCGCTCGTCTCGCGCATGCAAGAAAACGGCCTCCCGCCCGAGGGCTACGAGTGGTACCTCGACCTCCGGCGCTACGGGAGCGTGCCGCACAGCGGGTTCGGCATCGGCCTCGAGCGTACGGTCGCGTGGATCTGCGGCCTCGAGCACGTTCGCGAGACGGCCCCCTTCCCCCGGATGCTCACCCGTATCTACCCTTAGGCCTCTGGCCGTTTTGACCGGCCCCCCCTGCGCAAGCCATGTCTGGCTATCCTCGGCTTGGCGTGGGCCTTGTCAATCAAGCAGCCCGGTGCTAGTATTATTAAGTTCCTGTTGTTTATTACTTAAGTCGACATTTAATCGTTCGTCCCACCTGGGATAGCCGTCCGGATAACCGAACCCCCTGCGGGCGAAACCAAACGACCACCCAGGCGCATGTTTTCCCGAAAGGAATTCACGATGCGCCTAACGGCTCTTGCCTTCGTCTCCCTTACCATCCTTGCAGGCTGTGGCACACAGCCAGCCAGTGGCCTGGGCTCCACCGTACCCACAACCGCCACGAGCGGGTCGTTTCAGGCTGCCAGCACGACCAGCACGGTCCGTCCTCCGCTGCCACTGGATCTGGCCCAGTCGTTCGCCGCCTGGATCGGTAGCTCGGGCATCCAGCTGAACGGAGCGCAGTATACCTCCGCCTTCGAAGCTGCCCGTGGGGCCTACGTCGATGCCCTGACCGCCGGAGCCAGCGAAGCCCAGGCTCGGGCGGCGGCCACCGCGGCGTTCCAGCAGTTCGTCCTGGCGCGCATGTAGCCTGCGCGGACCGTCCAGCTTCCTTCGCTTCACCCGGAAGGGGACTTGAGCCGGGCGGCTCGAGCGACACGAAAATACGGGCCGCGACATGCCATATCGGCGTGCCGCGGCCCGTTGCTTCGGGATCAGTCTTCTACTTGAACCAGGACCACCTTGGGCTTGGCCTCCTCGGCCTTGGGGATGCGGACCCACAAGACGCCGTCCTTGAGGGACGCCGAGATCTTGTCGCGGACGAGCCCGGCAGGCAAGGAGAAGGACCGCTCGAAGGAGCCGTGGATCTTCTCCACGCGGTGGAAGACGCCTTCCTTGGCCTCGGCCTCGCTCTGACGATTGCCGCGCAGCACAAGCATGTTATTTTCGATTCCGACGCTCAGGTCTTCTTTCTTGACGCCCGGAAGGTCGGCCGAAATCTCGATCTCTTCGCCCGTCTCACGGATGTTCACCCGAGGCGCCCAGAACGTGGTCGTCGTGGGGGTGTTCCACTCGTCACCGTAAGCCTTGTCGAGGGCATTGCGCATCTCGTGCAGCGTGCGCGAAAGGGTCGAGAGGGTGGGGAACGACATCAGACTCATAGCAACCTCCTTGATGGGATCGTTCACTTGCCTTCAATCCTACTTGGTTTAGTCTGCTGTTGTCAAGTGGGCTTAGTCAAAAAGGTCATATTGTCTGCGCGGGCACGGCTCTGCGCAACCGGGCCCCGCTTGACTCCCTTGGCCCGCCCCCCGGCAAGCGCAACCGCGCCGAGATCTGGATGCGCATACGCAAAGCGGGCGCACACCGTGGTGTGCGCCCGCCGGGTCGAACGTGGCTCGCCGGAAAGCTACTCGTCGTTCTCCTCTTGCTGCTCCATGGCCTGCTCGGCCTCGTTGGCCAGCTTGTCCGGCATCTTCTGCAGTGTGGCCGTCATGGTCTTCTCCTGGCCATCGCGGGAGACCAAGAGCTGCACCTTGTCGCCGGCCACATGCCGGTTGATCGCCCAGATGAGCTCAGCCGAGCCGTGCACCGGCTTGCCATCGACCTTCAAGATGACGTCGCCGGGCCGCAGACCGATGCTGGCTGCCGGGCTTCCCTGCGTCACCTGCGCGACCATCGCGCCGCTGGCAACCGGGTAGAACATGTGGGCCGTATTGCTGGGCAGATCCTTGACGCCCACGCCCAGCCAGGCCCGCTCGACCGTTCCATGGGACTCGAGCTGGGGCACGATAGCCTGTAGGGTCGAGACCGGAATGGCGAACCCGATCCCCTGTGCAGCCCGCGCCACGGCGGCATTGACGCCGATCACCTGGCCCTCGAGATTGAGCAGCGGCCCGCCGGAGTTGCCCGGGTTGATCGGGGCGTCGGTCTGGAGGAAACCGACCCTCGGATTGAGCTGGACGTCGCGGTTCATCGCGGACAGGATCCCCGCGGTCACAGTGTGCTGCAGGCCCAGAGGACTGCCGATGGCAACCACCCATTGACCCACCCGCAGGCTTGCGGGGTTGGCAAAGGGCAGGGTCGGAAGACCGTGCGCGTCAATCTTGACCAGCGCCAGGTCCGTCAGGGGATCCTTGCCGACGACCTTTCCCGTGTACGTCTTGCCGTTAGGCAGGGTCACCGCGAGGTTGGTCGAGCCGACCACCACGTGGTTGTTGGTCACGATGAGACCATCAGACCGGATGATGAATCCCGAGCCGATCCCCTTGCGAACCACGTAGGGCGCCTGCTGCGGCATCCCGAAGACCCCGAAAGGGGCCTGCCCGAAGAACGGATCCTGGAAATACTGCTGCTGCTGCTGGTAGAACGGGTTGCGCTCCTTGGAGACCGTGTCGATGTTGACGACTGCCGGTCCGACCCGCTGGACGAGGTCGGCGATGACCTCCGGCGGCGTCCCCCACTTGGCCTCGGAGATCGGCACGCTGGCCGCTGGCGCCGCCTGTGCCGGGGCCAGCGTGGCTGGCTGTAACCTTCCAACGGCAAGCGCGCCGCCGGCTCCTCCAACGGCGCCGACAAGCAGGGTCAAAAGCCCGGACCCAAATCTATTCGCCATGCGGTTGACCTCCACTCTACTGCTACGCATCCCAAGGACCCCAATCCGTTCCAAAACGTTCCCGCGGTCACATCCTAGCTGAAGCTCAGGTCAGCCCCGCGCTAGTGGGGCTTGCTGGCGCCGATGTGAGCAAGGTCCTGCAACGCTGGACGCTTGAATCGCGTCAGATAGCGAATGACCTTCATGGTCCCCGGGATGCGCTCGGGCGTCGTCGTGACGACACCGTCGTCCGCCGAATCCGGGAATTCGGTGACCAGGACGAGCTCCCCCAGCCTGCCGCCCTCTGCACTACCGCCGTAGATGACCTCGTGCCCGTCGTCCTGGAGCATTTTGAGGTAGGGCTTCTGCAAGACATTGCGGTGCCACCACCGGCCCAAGCGCACCGCCAACGAGCTTGGCGGGTCCTGGTGAGCCGCCAGAAAGGCGTTCTCGGCGGCGATCTTGCGGGGGATATCCGCCAGGGAGCGGATCAAAGAGATCCGCCGATCGCAGATGACCGTCTGCTGTCCCGAGCGGCTCTTGAGAACGGTCAAGAGGGTCTTGGGCACGTAGGTATAACCCGACGAATCGGTGGGATCGCACGGCAAGACGGTCTTGCCGATACGGTACTCCTTGCCGATGTGATTCTCGTAGATGAGGAAGGACTCCCCTGGGGGGAGTTCGGGATCGAACATTCCCCCGGACCGCATGAGGCCCCGCCGCTGCTTCTCGAAGGCTGCCAGTGGCTGGCCCGGGATGGCCACGGCCGCCGGGGCCCGCGCCGCCAGGGCCCGCGCCGCCAGGCGCGCACCGAGAACCAGGGCGATCAGAACCGTCATGGCCGGTCGGACGGGTGCTCCGAATGGTAGAGGTTTTCCAGGTGATCGCGACTCCGCTCGATCGACGCCGTCGTGATCCCGAGCAGGAGCTGAACCGGCATGATGTTGTGAGCGATGACGTTTTCGTCGTCGTCATAGGCGTCGAACTCGACGTAGTCCTGGCCCACCCGGGTGATCTTGGCAAGATAGTAGTTGTTGGCCGGTGCGAAGAACAGCTCGACCATCTGGCCGGCGTCGAGCAAGGCCCTCAAGCGGTCTCGTATTGTCATGTCGAGGAATCCCCCGGTATCTCCTACCCAGCTCCTAGCCGAACCCTAACCTTGGAGGCCATCGAACGTTCCCGGTTTCCGGCCACGACGGCTTGACGGTCAATGCCTTTTGCGCTTGGAACGGGCCCCGTTTGACTCCAGGGACTTGATGCCTTCAAACCGTGAGCACCCTAGCTGCTGGCCATGCGAGCCTTCCGGTAGAGTTCCTCCCGCGGATTGGCCCGCGAGAGGCGCGAAAGCTCCTGGTAGAGGCGTCGCTCCTCGTCGCCAAGCGGACCATCGAAGGAGATCATGACGCGAGCCAAAAGGTCGCCGTGCGAGCCGTCCCGCCGCGCCAGACCCTTGCCGCGCAACCGCAAGGTCTTGCCGGACGGCGTTCCGGCTGGAATCGACACCCGCACCATGTTTTCGAGCGTGGGGATCTCGATCTCGGCGCCGAGCGCAGCTTCATGAGCCAGAATCGGGACGTCGATGCGGAGGTCGTCTCCGTCGACCTCGAAGACCGGATGCTTCTTGAGGTGCACCGACAGAGAAAGCTCGCCGTCGGCCCCCCCCACCTTGAGCTTGGTGCCGTCCCGCACCCCGGGCGGAAACTTGACGTCGATCTGGCGCTCGGTGGTGCGGAATCCGAGTCCGCCGCAAGTCTGGCAGAGCTGACCACGGATGAGCCGCTCACCGCCGCAACCCGGACATGCCGAAGGCTGAGCCACGGTCAGCCGGCGACGGCCACCCTTGTCGGCATCCTCCAGGGATAGCTCGACCTCCCCTTCGGCGGCCGGCGCGGCCCGCCCGGCACGACCGCCGGATCCGCCGCGGTGGAAAAGCTCCTCGAAGAGATCCTCGAGGACCTTGTTGAACCCTTCGCCGCCCTCACCTGCATAGGACGCACCCGTGCCGCGCCGAGCGCCAAACGGTCCACCACCGGTGCCTGCGAAGCCGCCACCGAAGGGCCCGCCACCGCCCGGCGCTGCCCCCATGTTCTGGAATAGCGGCCCGAAACGATCGTACTTGGCCCGCTTGTCGGGATCGCTCAGGACGTCGTAGGCCTCGTTGATGTCCTTGAAGCGCGCCTCGGCCTTGTCCTTGTCGGCCCCCTGGTGCCGGTCGGGATGCCACTTCTTGGCAAGATTGCGGTAGGCCTTGCGGAGGTCGTCCTCCGAAGCCTTGCGTTCGACCCCGAGCACCTCGTAGAAATCCCGCGAGCCGACTGGCATCCTGCTCCCCGTCTTTCCGCTGACTCAGCGATCTTTACGATAGTACCTTGAGTGCCTGCTTGTCAATTGAATTTACCCAACCATCCAGAGGCTTCACCCCTCACACGGACAACGCACGGACGCGAGACCCGTGATCTCGACCTCGACAACGTCGCCGGGCACCAGTCGCGGCGGTTCGCCGGGCGTCCCGGTCAAGAGGATGTCACCCTCTTCCCAGGTGAGGTACCGCGATCCGAAAGCGATCACCTCCGCCACCCCGAAGATCAGGTCCGAGATCGCACCGCGCTGCGCCTCGCGGCCATTGATCCGCGTGACCAGCTCGGCTCCTGGATCCAGGCGGTTGGGAGCGACCGGACCTACCGGGCAAAAGGTGTCGCACCCCTTGGCTCGCCACCACTGCTTGTCGGCCCCCTGCCACTCACGCTCCGAGATGTCGAGGGCACAGGCGAAGCCGCGCACGATCCCCATGGCCTCGGCGACGGTCAGATTGCGCGCCGTCTTGCCGATGATCACGGCGAGCTCGCCTTCCGCCTCGACGCGCCGGGCGTCCGGTGGCAGGCGGATGGCCTCGCCCGACGCGACGAGCGCCGTGCTCGGCTTGAAGAACAGCTCCGGGTGCCGGGGCTCGGGCCGTCCGTGCAGGTGGCTACGGTAGTTCAGCCCCACGCAGACGATCTTCCCGGGCCGCTGCGTGAGCCCGCCAGGCAAGTTCATCCTCCCGCCGCCGATTCCGCGAACGCGGGAGCGGCAACCGTCTCGAGGGGCTTGCCCGCGGCGTCGAAGCGCGCCACGAGCAGGTTGCGATCGTGATAGAACGACAGCCACCAGCCCTCATCCTGGGCCCTTTGAAGCCACCGTGCCTTTTGCTCGATCGATTGCATCGGAAAGTCGTCGTAGGCCATCACCCAGAGGGGGTTGATGTGGGCGTGCGTGGGGAGGAGGTCTCCCATGTGAAGGACGGTCTCTCCCCCGCTCGAGAGCTTGACGATCTGATGGCCCTGCGTATGCCCGCCGGTGTGGTACACCTCGATCCCCTCCGCGATCTCGGCCTGGCCGTCTACCACCCATGCGAGGCCGGCCTCCGCCAGCGGGCGCCAGTTCTCCTCCTGGTAGGCATGCTTGGTGCGCAGGTGGGGGGTCGCCATGGCCTCCAGCTCGAGGTGCTGAACCACGACCCTGGCGCGAGGGAAGGTAGGGCGGACGCTCCCGTCTGCAGCCAGCGTGGTGGCTCCCCCCGCGTGATCGGGATGCAAGTGGGTGAACACCAGGTGAGTGACGTCCTCTGGCTCGAGACCGAACCTGGCGAGGTCCCGGCGGGGATCGCAAGCGCGTGATAGCCGGAACTGGGCACGCTGCTTCTCGGTGAGCTTGTTGCCATAGCCGGCATCGATCACCAGCACCACCCCGGGGCGGCGAACCAGCAACGGGCGCAGGGAAAGCGGGATGAAGTTCTCGGCGTCCGCAGGATACCGCTTGCTCCAGACGACCCGGGGCACCACGCCGAACATCGCGCCCCCATCGAGGCCAAAATCCGCGTCGTACAGCCAGTCGATGGAAATGTCGCCGATCTGCATGGGCCGCATGATTGCACGCTGCTACCCGGGCATCAAGCCAGCAAACCCGTTGGCCAGCGCGCTGGTTCGGGGTACAAGAGCGTGGGGGCGAACGGCCTTGCGCCAAGTTCTGGTGGCCATCGAGGATGGGACGATCCGGCAGCGGATCGGGCCCATCGTCAGCGGAATCGGCGACGTCGCCGTGCATTACGCCAGCTCGGCATCCGAGGCCGTGGCGAAGGCACGGACCTTCCGACCCGACGTGGTGATGGGCGAGGTCGAGTTTGCCGGGCCGGGCGGCGAATCGGTCTCCCTGGTGAAGGCGATCCGAGCGGAGCCGACCCTCTCCCGGCTTGCCATTTTGGCAGTGAGTCAGAACGACGACCTTTCCCACCGGTACGCCGCCTTTGCCGATGGGGCCGACGACTACGTGAGCTGGCCCTTCGACGCCCTGGAGCTCCAGTTCCGCATCAAGGCGTTGCTGCGGCGAGCCGGCTGGAACGAGGCGCCCGACGCGCTCGAGGTCGGCGATCTCCGGATCGATGAGGGCCGTTTCGTGGCGGTACGGGATGGCCAAGAGATCGCCCTGACTCCGTCCGAGTTTGCCATCCTGCGATACCTGATGCGTCACGCCGGGCGGCGGGTCTCCGTGGAGGAGCTGCTCACCGAAGCGCTCTCCTATCCAAGCAAGACCGGAGATCCGCAGGTCATCTATACCCACGTCAAGAATCTGCGCGCCAAGCTGGTACGTGATTCGCAGCTGGATCTCATCCATTCGAGTCGTCATGGCTATCTGATTGCCACGTAGACCCGCACGCAATGCCCATGCTTCCAATGCGTTTTCTTTCACGCAAACTCGATGAAGCTAACCGTAAGTTCGGCCTTGCAGTACAATGGCGGAGCATGCCATCAGCGTCCATTGCGGCCGTCGGTCGAATCACCCGCGACCTGACCGCGGCCGGTTCCCTGCCCGAACTCCTGGCCGCCTCCGCCCGAGAAGGCGCAGAGGCCCTGGGTGCCAGGACTGCCGTGACGTTGCTGTGGAATGCCGGACGCGAGGTGCTCGAGGTCGGTGCCGCCCACGGGCTGGATCCGGATCTCAAGCCCATGCTGAACGAGGCTCTGCGTATGGAACGCGAGGGGATCGCTCAAGACGCGATCCGCCGCAACGAGATCCAGGTTCTCCCAGATCTCGCCGCGCACCCGCCATCGGTCGTGCTCTCCGATTGGCTCGCGCTGGGTCTCAAGAGCGCTTTTGCGGTCCCCCTGTCCTTTGTGGGCAAGCCGCTGGGCGTTCTGGCCATCTTCGACGATCGGCCCCGTGCCCTTGCTGGCGACGATCGCGACTTGCTGGCCACCCTCGGGAGCCTCGTCTCGGCGGCCATTCACCACGCGCAGCTCCTGGCTCTGATTGCAGAGCGAACTGCACTCCTCGAGGAGGCCAACGCGGGTCTGGAGGAAGCTAACCGCCTCAAGAACGAGTTCGTTGCGATCGCCAGCCACGAACTTCGCACTCCGATGACGGCCATCAAAGGCTACGCCACGCTCTTGCAAGAGCCGGACCTCTCGCCCGAGGATCAAGCGGATGCGGTGCGCATCGTCGGCGAGCAGACCGATCGCCTCACGCGGATCCTCGACGAACTCCTCGATCTTGCGACCCTCGAATCCGGCCGCATGCCGCTCATCCTCTCGACGGTCGACATCGCGATGGCCCTCGAGCGCACCCGAACGCTGCTGGTCCGCAAGTATCCGGATCGCCCGATCGACCTCGCCGCGAAACCGGGACTCGAGGCCCTTCAGACCGACGCCGACAAGCTCGAGCAGATCCTGCTCAACCTGGTCGATAATGCCTGCAAGTACTCGGCCGCCGGCGCGCCCATCACCCTTTCCGTCGCGGGGGGAGAGGGCGAGTTCGAGATCCGGGTCCACAATGATGGGCCGGGCCTGTCCGAAGCCGAGCAGGCCAAGATGTTCGACAAGTTCCACCGCCTCGACCGCACGCTTCATCAAGCTCGCGGCACCGGGCTGGGGCTTTACATCACCCGGCAGCTCGTCGATCTCCTCGGCGGCAAGATTCGCGTCGAAAGTGGCGAGAATCTGGGCGTCACCGTGGCCTTCAGCCTCCCGGTTCGGCTGACCGGAGCCTGATCCGCGCGCCCCAAAGGCCCGCCGCACGACAAGGCGAGCCGCCGATCGCTCGACGGCCCGCCCGGAGTATTCGCCTACGCCAGGGCCGGGGTCCGGACCTTGGCGAGGAAGGCATCGATCTCGTCGGCCAGAGTAGGCCTGCCGATCTCCTGGAGCTCGTAGCTCACGCGGAGAGCGGGAACCTTGATGTTGATGAGACGCCGCAGATCGATCGGCGTGGCGATCAGGACGAGGTCCGCAGGCGTGGCGTTGACCGTGGCCTCGAGATCCTTGACCTGACGATCGCCATACCCCATGGCCGGCAACAGCGTGCCGATCTCCGGGTACTTGCGGAAGGTATCTGCAAGGGTCCCGACCGCATAAGCCCTTGGATCCAGGATCTCGGACGCACCGAACCGCTGCGCCGCCACGACCCCGGCGCCGTAGCGCATGCCGCCGTGCGTGAGGGTGGGGCCGTCCTCGATGACCAGCACACGCTTGCCCGCGATGGCTTCGTAGCCCTCGACGAACAGGGGCGAGCACGCATCAACGATCCGGGCCCCGGGATTGGCCTGGCGAACCGCTCTGCGAACCGCCTCGATATCTCCGGGCGCGGCGGTATCGATCTTGTTGATGACGACCACGCCTGCACGGCGGAGGTTGGTCTCGCCAGGATGGAATGAAGTCTCGTGCCCCGGGCGGTGCGGATCGACGACCACGATCTCGAGATCGCTCCTGAAGAACGGGAAATCGTTGTTGCCGCCATCCCAGACCACGACGTCAGCCTCCTGCTCGGCCTGGCGCAGGATTTTCTCGTAGTCGACACCGGCGTACACGACCGTGCCGCGAGCGATATGGGGCTCGTATTCCTCGCGCTCCTCGATGGTGCAGCGATGGCGATCCAGATCCGCCTCGCTGGCGAATCGCTGCGATTCCTGCGCGACGAGATCCCCGTAGGGCATGGGGTGCCTGACGGCAACGACCTTGAGCCCACGCTCCTGCAGGACTTCGCAGACCCGGCGCGTGGTCTGGCTCTTGCCGGCGCCCGTACGCACCGCACAGACGGAGACCACGGGCTTGCTCGACGCAACCATGGTGGCGTCGGGGCCAAGAAGCCGGAAATCGGCACCGGCAGCCAGCACCCGCGAGGCGAGATGCATCACCTGCAGGTGCGAGACATCGCTGTAGGCAAATACAGCCTGCTGGACGCCGTGCTCCTTGATCAGGCGCTCGAGCTCCGATTCCTCGAAAATCGGAATCCCCTCGGGATAGACCGGCCCCGCCAGAGCCGCAGGGTAACGTCGGCCCGAGATGTCCGGAATCTGGGTGGCAGTGAATGCCACCACCTCGTACTCGGATCGTTCACGAAAATACACGTTGAAATTGTGGAAATCGCGGCCTGCAGCACCGAGAATCAAAATTTTCGTACGATTCATAGCCGGATTCTAACATTCGTCGGCGGGTACAAAACGTGGGTAGACCATAAGGAAGAGGCGGAGAATGGATCGCCGAGAATTTGCAGCCGGCGCATATATCTTTCGGGAAGGGGATCCCGCTGGCGAGCTGTACATGCTCATCACCGGATCCGTCGAAGTTTCCCTCGCAGGGCAAGTGGTGGCGCGGATCACCGAGGGTGGAGCGATCTTCGGTGAGATGTCGCTTCTCCTGGGCTCACCGCGCACGGCGACGGTCCGGACCATAGCACCCAGCGAACTCCTGGTCATTCACGACCTCAACGTCCTGGTCGAGACCCAGCCGGCCCTCCTCATTCGCATAGCCACGCAACTGGCCACTCGCCTGAAGGACATGGACGAGCGCTTCGTACAGCTCCGCCGGGCTCTCGAGCCCCCCGCCCAGGCCGCCCAGCCCAGGTAGCGTTCTCCCGGCGCCTGCAGCCCGGCGCAGTCAGCCTCGATCGAGCGAGATGCGCCTGGCGTCGACCCGCTTCCCCCGTCGCAGGAGTGCCAGAAGGCGGCGGCTGGCCAGGAGCGCCAGGTGGGTGACGTGGATCCGGGACTGCCCCTTCTCCCTTCTCACGGCGAGCCCGGGGAGGGGTCAGCGCCGCGAGTCGGCAACCTCCCGCTTCGTGTATAATCGACTCTCGTGCGGGAGTAACTCAGCTGGTAGAGTTCCAGCCTTCCAAGCTGGCTGTCGCGGGTTCGAGCCCCGTCTCCCGCTCTTTGAGAAAAGCTAGGCCAGGTGCGGATCCTGGCGATCGGTCGTTGAGAAAA
>JAJXWQ010000073.1 GCA_021781555.1 bacterium | reverse complement strand
TCGTCGATGTACGGGGCCTATCGGATCCTTCTTCAATGCGCGCATCAAGCGAGGCTGCCGGGCAAGACGTTCTCTGAACGGCTTGGGCCAGACTGCCGCGGCAGCTGGCCCGCAGGCGTCGAATTCCGCCGCCAGGGTGAACTGACCAGAATCGCGATAGCCGGCCCCGGGCTATCGCCGGCGGTCAGGCCCTGCGAAAGTGCTGGGCGACCCAGCCATCCTCGCGGAGTTCCTCGGCGAGTGCGAGACCCTGCGCCGCGAAGGCCGCCCGGACCTCAGGCGCCTTGCGGTCGATGATGCCCGAAAGGATCAAATCCCGGCCCGCGAGCGCGGCGAGATCGGCCGCCAGCTCGATGAGGATCTCGGCGAGGATGTTGGCGACGACGATGTCGGCGCGCCCTGCCAGGTTGGATGCGGTGCCAACAGCGAAGTCCAGGCGATCGGCAACGCCATTGTGGTCTGCGTTCTCTCGGGCGGCTGCGACCGCGACCGGATCGGTGTCGACCCCGGCAGCGCGTCCGGCCTGGAGCCGCACGGCCGCGATGGCCAGGATCCCGCTACCGCAGCCGACGTCGAATACGCCATCTCCCGGCCGCACCAGTCGCTCGAGCGCTTGCAGACAGAGCCGCGTGGTGGCGTGGGTACCGGTTCCGAAGGCCTGCTTGGGGTCGAGTTCTATCACGAGGTCGCCGGCGCTTGCCGTGTACTCTTTCCATGAAGGCTTGATCACCAGGTGGTCGCCCACGTGCTGGACATCCCAGAATCGCTTCCAGCTTTCGGCCCAGCTTTCCTCGGCGATGACCCGGGTGGAAATTCGGTGCCCGAGGCCGCCGAGGGCCCCTCGGATGCGAGCGACCGTCTCGACTTCCGCCTCCGGGCTCGACGATGCGTCATCGACCGCGGGCGGGGCCTCGGTGCGGGCTTCGTAGACGCGGAGGGTCACCTCGGCCGGGCGCTCCGGCATCGGTCCGGCCGGGCGGCCCGGCTCCTCGATCCAGGGCTCGGCGAGGTCGTCGAACCGTTGCTCGCCCATCACCACGCCCGCAAAGCCGGCACCGAGCAGGACGCCGGCGGCGCGTTCGGCTTCGTCGGTCCAGACCGTGACCGAAATCTCTAGATAATCCAAGGCGTTCTCATGATCGCGCGCCCCGATCGCCTCGATCCGCGCCCCGGATGCCTCAATCCGCCAGGACCTTGATGATGGCGACGGCGCGCTCCTTCTTGAGCTCGAGGGTCGGACCCGCCGAGGCCAGGTCCTGGCCGGATGCGTCGGTGATCACGCGTACGTTCGGTCGGGTCGCGAACGACATGTCGACATCGGTCACGATGGCGCTCTCGCCGGTCGACAGCTTGACGATGGTCCCGACCGGGTACGGGGCGATCGAGGCGACGAACGTGGTCACCAGCTCGAGCGAGAAATAGCGATCGCCGTTGCCCATCAGGAACTCGACGGCCTCGTGGGGGAGCAAGCGCTTGCGGTACGAGCGATCGGAGGTCATGGCGTCGTACACATCGGCGATCGCGCCGACCTGGCCGTAGAGGTGGATGTCGGCCCCCTTGAGGCCTTTGGGGTAGCCGGTGCCGTCATACCGCTCGTGGTGCTGCAGCACCACGATCTTGGCGTGGGCCGACAGAGTGAAGATCTCGCGCAGGATATCGAAGCCCGCCCGGGCGTGCTCCTTCATGCGATTGAACTCGACCTCGGTGAGCTTGCCCGGCTTGTTGAGGATCTCGAGCGGGATCGTGGTCTTGCCGATGTCGTGGAGCATCAATCCCATCGCCAGATCCCGAAGCTTGGACTCCGGAAGGCCCAGCCGGTGACCGAGGACCGTGCCTACCACGCACGAATTGACCGAGTGCGCGAAGGTGTAGTTGTCGTGGCTCTTGAGGTCCGCCAGCTGGATCACGACGTCCTTGTTGTTGAGGATGGCTTCGACGATGTCGCGTGTGACCGATGCGATGGCATCGGTGTTGAAGCCAGGCTTGACCGCGCCGTTGGCGGCCCCGTTGAGCTGCGCCTGGATCTCCCCGAAACTCTTGTGGATGACCTGGATGGCCTCCTGGCGGAGTTCTTCCGGGATGACGTCGTTGACCTCGAGGTCCGGAACCCGGGGATCGCGGATATACACGTGCGAGTAGTGCAGGTCCTTGAGGGCCCGTATATATCGCTCCGAGAGAGTGGTGCCCTGGCGCAACAGAACCCGGCCGTCGGCCGTGTAGATGTTCTTGCCCAGGACCATCCCGGTATTGAGCTCATCGATGTGGATGGCGCGCAAGGTCTCTGTTCGTCTCGATCCACGCCCGGCAACGAAGCCGGAGTCGTCACGATTATACCCTCCGGTGCTGTCCGCTGTAACCCTACAACGTCGGTGCGACCGGCTGCACGGCGCGGACGAAGGTGGAGAGCTTCCCCAGGTCCTTGAGCCCCGACGCGGACTCCACCGCGCTGGACACTTCCACTCCGAAGGGCCGCACCTGCGAAAGGGCCCGGGCGACGTTGGCGGGGGTGAGGCCCCCGGCGAGGATCACGGGCTTGCTGCAGGCCAGAACAGCCTCGGCGGCCAGCTCCCAGTTTTCGGACCTGCCTTGTTCGTCTTTCTCGGCGAGAAGAAAGGCATCCACGTGAGCCTCGAAGGTGGCTAGGGCTGCGATATCTGCGCGGGTGTGCAGGTGGATGGTCTTGATGACCTGGATCGAGAGCGTGAGCTTCCAGCGCTGGATGTCGTAGGGAGCCTCGAAGCCGTGAAACTGGATGCACCGGATTCCGGATGCGACCACCTGCCGCAGGGCCTCGGCTCGCCCCGTGTCGAGGGGATCGGTCAGATCGACGACCGCGACGGGCGTCACGAACGGCGGGAGGCGCCCGGCCAGGAGCGCGACGTCGTCCGGGGACACGTAGCGCGGGCTGCCCGGGACCATGACGAAGCCCGCGGCATCCGCGCCCGCTTCCACCACGGCTCGCACGTCCTCGGACCGTGCCAAACCGCAAACCTTGATCCGGGTCCGTGCGACCGCCTGCAGCCCCGTGGTCATGCGACGATCTCCGGATCCGGCCGGTCCGGGATCTTCTCGCGCTGGCGCGCCAGGGTTCCCTCGAGCCCAGTTTGTTGCACGAGCTTCATTTTCGCACACGCTGCCAGGGGGCCGACCGGGAGCCACGGCTGAACCTCGGATCGTGCGACATCTCGCTGAAACGGTCAGCCATTACCATCGGGTGCCTTGCCCCTTCGTGGACCGGATGCGGTCGATGGCCAAAAGGGCCCCGGCCACGTCATGATGTGGAGGCACATGATCGAGACCGTACCGCGCAAGATCCTGTTGATCGACGACGACCGCGAGCTTGCTGACCTCCTGCGGGATTTCGTCGCCTTGCATGGCTACGATCTGTGGTGGGCGGATCGCCCCTCGGCGGGTCTGGCGCGGCTTGCGGAGTCCCCTGACCTGCTGTTGCTGGACGTCATGCTGCCCGAGGAAGATGGGTTCGAGGTCTGCCGCGAGCTCAGGGAAGCCGGCCACACCATTCCGATCATCATGCTGACGGCGCGGGGGAACGACATCGACCGCATCCGGGGGCTCAAGGATGGCGCCGATGATTACGTGCCCAAGCCGTTCAACCCGCTGGAGCTCCTGGCCCGAGTCGAGGCCGTCCTGCGCCGCTCAGGCCCGAGCCTGGCGGCCGTGGCTGGCGATCGCCTCGATCCCGATCGCCGCACGCTCTGGCTCGGCGGGCGCGAGGTGGCCCTGACGCCCTCGGAGTACCGGATCCTCGATGGAATGAGTGTCTCTCCGGGGAGGGCGTTCACCCGCGATCAGCTGCTGGCGATGATGGACTCCGCCGGGGCGATCGAGAGCTTCGATCGCGCGATCGACATCCACATGAGCCGGCTCCGCAGCAAGATCGAGGTCGACGCGCGCCGGCCCGAGCACCTGATCACGGTCCGTGGGGTGGGTTATCGCTTCGAGTGGTGAGTTGCCTGCGACAAGGTCCGGGAGGCTAAGGGTGCGCTCGCTCGTCGTCAAGATCTACCTCTTCACGGTCGTGACGCTGGCCTTGCTGTTCCTTGCCAACCTCTGGGTCACCCGCCTGCTGATGGACCGCGCCAAGTTCGATGCCATGCGCCAGGTCGGGCTTCACCATGCCGGTTTCATGGCCGACGAGATCGCCCGCTCGCTGGTTCGGGGGCCAGCTGGAGTCTGGCATCCGGATCCCGGCCGTATCGCGGAGCTCGGAAGCGGGCTGATGGTCAGGATCCGCTACATGCCCTGGGCCGGGGTCCATCCGCCGCAGCTGGCTACCAGGGGTGTCCTCCTGGCCCGGCGAGGATTTCCGCTCAGCCACTACTGGGTCCGGATCGATCGCGGTGGCAAGCCGGTCGGGGCTGCCCTGGTGGTCTCGCGTTTCCCCCATGGGCCGCCACCGAACCACTTCGAGTTTCCCTTGCTGATCGTGGTCTTCACGGGCGTGCTGATCGTCCCGTCGCTGCTGGTCTGGGTCGTGCGACCCCTCGAGAAGATGGTGGCGGTCGCGCACCGGCTCGGGGAAGGCGACCTGGATTCTCCGGTGGAACAGACACGCCGCGACGAGTTCGGCGATCTGGAGCGTGCCTTCGAGGGTCTTCGCCTGCGCATCCAGCAGATGCTGCGGGCTCGGGATCGCCTCCTGACCGACATCAGCCACGAACTGCGCGGTCCGCTTTCGCGCATGACCGTCGCGCTGCCCCTCCTCAAGACGGTCATGCCGGCGGCAGGACCGGCGGCACGGTACGTCGACCAGATCGAACACGAGGTCGGTCGGATGGAGGCGCTGATCGAGGAGCTGCTGGCATTCGCCCGGGGCCGAAGTCCCGCCGAGATCGAGCAGCGTCGGATCGACCTCGCGGAGCTGGCCCGGCAGCTGGTCTCCGAGCGGAGCCTGATGGCCGGCGAGCGCGGGGTCAAGGTGAACGAGGACCTCGAAGAGGCGCAGGTGGTCGGAGATCCGGCGCTTCTGGCAAGGGCGATGGGCAACTTTCTCGACAACGCGCTCAAGTACACTCCGGCGGGCGGCCACGTCTGGCTCGAGACGAGGCGGCGGGGCAGCCAGATTCTCTTCTCGGTCAGGGACGACGGGCCGGGCATTCCGGCCGCTGCCCTGGCCCACCTGTTCGAACCGTTTTACCGACCTGACGTCGCCCGGTCGCGCGATACCGGAGGAGTCGGGATGGGCCTCGCGATCGCCCGGGCGATCGCCGAACGGCATGGCGGGGCGGCCCGGGTTTCGAGCACCGAAGGCGAAGGCACGGTCGCCGAGCTGGCCCTGCCGGCGCAGGTCATCTGACGCCGCGGCCTACCATTTGTCGGTTCAGCTCACGGTGGGCAGCAGGATCGTGAAAGTGGCGCCGTGGTCGGGGCCACGGCTTGCGGCGCGGATGGTCGCTCCGGAGCGCTCGAGCAAGTTCTTGGCCAGGGGCAGGCCGAGGCCGAGCCCGCCATAGCGGCGGGTCGAGCCATGATCGACCTGGCCGAACAGCAGGAAGACTCGATCGAGACGGTCGGATGGGATCCCGGCGCCCGTGTTGCGGATCGCCAGGGACACGTTCGAGCGGTGCCGGTGGACTCGCAGCTTGATCAGCCCTCCCGGGCGGTTGAACTTGACCGCGTTCTCGATCAGCGCCTGCAGCACGGCATCGAGACAGATTCCGTCGAAGAGGACCAGGGGCGGTCGGATCGGGAGGCGTTGGTCGACGACCAGGTTCATGTGCTGGATCTGCTCTGCCTCCGCACCGAGAGCGCGATCGACGGCCTCGCCCAGTTCGAGCGGCTGGGGATCGATGCAAAGCTGGCCCGAAAGGGCCTGAGCGAGCAGGATCGAGCGATCGACCTTGCGCGAGAGTTCCCGGCTGCTGCGCAAGATCTCGGTCAGGTGCTCGGCCGTATCGGGAACCCCCGGTGGCTGATCGAGCAAGTACTCGGACCAGCCCTGGATGATCGAGATCGGGGTCCTGAACTCGTGCCCGATGGTGGTCGGGAGCTGCTGCTGGAGCTGTTCGAGGGATTCTAGCTGCTGGCGAAGTTGAAGGTTCGCGGAGCGTTCGGCCCGGAGCAGCTTGCGCAGGCGAGCCTTGGCCAGCCGCGCCCGATCGAGCTCGGTGCTCACCTCGTCGAGGTCGAGTCTCATCTCGTCCATGCGGCCCAGGGCGGCTTCGAGCTGCTGTTCGAGAAGCGACCTCGTCCGGAACGGAGTGTTCCGCTCGGTGGGCATGACAAGAGCACCTCGCACGAGGGGGAAGCTTCATACTTGTTTGTGATGAAAAGCATTATTCCTCCGGCCATCCAGCAAAGCAAGCATGAATTTGGAGGTGGCCGCCTGACGGCAGGCGTTGTGCCGCAACATCGGCGAGTGCTATCATCCAAGCCTGCCATGAACGTGCGTTTTCGCCTCGGGCTCGCAGCACTTTTCGCGGCTCTCGCGGTAGGGGGCTGTGCCTCTGCCGAGGACGCCGATACCCTGACCATCTGGCATAGCTGGGGGGGCGCCGAACTCAGGACGCTCAAGAGCCTGATCGCCGATTTCGAGCGCAAGCATCCCGGCATCGACGTCGTGGCCTTGCAGATCCCCCACGACACGCTCCTGGACAAATACACCCGGTCGAGCGCGGCCAACGGGGGGCCGGATATTCTGATCGGCGACAACGACTGGTCGGGCAAGCTTTCCCAGGCAGGCCTGGTGGTTCCGATCTTCGACGAGCAGGCAACGACCGCGACCGCGACCTCGAGTTCGGCCTCGGTGGCTCCCGCGGCCGATCCGGACGCCAGCCCCCTGTTTCCGCTCTCCGACGAGGCCCGGTTCGCTCCGGAGACCCTGGCCGCCTTGCGGGTCGGCCACGAGATCTACGCCTGGCCGGAGTCGGTCGAGACGCTCGTGCTGTACTACAACAAAGCGTGGGTTCCTCGGCCTCCGGCCACCATGACCGCACTTCGCACCATGGCGGCGGGGCTCCATATCCCGGATGGCTACGCCTTGGCCTTCAATACCGACTTCTATTATTTCGCGGGATACTTCTTCGGGGGCGGCGGGCAGATCTTCGCGCCGGACGGGAAGCTCGATGTCGATACGCCCGCCGGAGTCGACATGTTGGGTTGGCTGGCCGGTCTCACGACGGCCCCCGGGGTGCTGGGAACCCACGATTACGGCAAGGCCGACTCCCTGTACAAGGAGGGCAAGGCCGCCATGATCGTCAACGGCCCCTGGGCGCTGGCGGACTACCAGAAGGCGCTCGGGCCCGATCTCGGCATCGCGCCGCTTCCGCGGCTGTCCGGCGATCGTCCGCCCAGGCCCTGGATCGGGGTCAAGTGTCTGATGGTCAACTCCGACATCGATGCCCGCCATCTCCAGCTCGCGCGGAGCTTCCTGGCCTTCATCGACGAGCCCTCGACTCAGCGCGAGCTGTCGATGGGCTGCGGCCATATCCCGGCGGTCCTCGGGGTCAAGGTCCCGGCGGACTCCCCACTGGCCGTGTTCGAACGGCAGGCGCGAACCGGTACGCCCAAGAGCGCCGATCCGCATCTGGCGCTGGTCTGGGATCCGATGAACCGTGCCATCCAGGAGACGCTGTCCCGACGGTATCCACCGGCGGTGGCGCTGGCCCGCACGCAGAAGCTCATCGAGGCCGAACTGGCCGAGGTGGAGGCCAACGAATGATCGGTTCAGGCCCCCTTTCCGCCACGACCGGTCCGCTGGCCACGCCTGTGACCAGGTCCGGCAAGGGGCTTTCCACCGAGCGTCTGGCTTACGCATTCCTGGCGCCGGCGGCGATCGTCATGACCTTCATCACGCTTTATCCGCTGGCCTATGGCATCTGGATGGCGTTCACCAACTTCAATGTGACGCACCTGCGCCACCAGAACCCCAGGTTCGTCGGCCTGCAAAATTTCGTCGACATCCTTACTCAGGCACCCTACCTCGATCTGCACTTCATGCGGATCTTCGGATTCAACCTGCTCTGGACCGTCACCAACGTCGCCCTGCACGTGACCCTCGGCGTCGGCCTGGCCTTGCTCCTCAACCTGGAGGGCTTGCGGTTGAAGCGGCTCTATCGCGCCGCGTTGATCCTGCCCTGGGCCGTCCCGACCTACGTCACGGCCTTGACCTGGCGCAACATGTTCGACCCCCAGTACGGCGCGGTCAACCTGTTGCTCGCCAGGTGGGGAATCCACGGGCCGGACTGGTTTCAGCATTTCTGGACCAGCTTCGCGGCGGTGTTGACGACCAACGTCTGGCTCGGGTTCCCGTTCATGATGATGGTGGCATCCGCCGGTCTGGTGGCGATTCCCAAGGATTACTACGAGGCCGCGGCCCTCGACGGAGCCAGCCGCTGGACGCAGTTCTGGACCATCACGGTCCCGGGTCTCCGCCCCACGATGGTTCCGGCGATCATGCTCGGGTTCGTGTGGACCTTCAACCAGTTCAACGTCCTCTACTTCGTGAGCCAGGGCAATCCGCTGGGAGAGACCGAGATCCTGGTGACAGAGGCCTACAAGCTCGTCGATCCGATGGGTCTGTACGGCGTCGCCTCGGCCTTTGCCATCTTGATCTTCTTCATCCTGGCGGCGATCACGCTCGTCAATCTCAAGCTCACGCGGGTTCTGGACGCATGAGCTGCCCTCGCACTGAGCGCGTCCGCAACCGGGAGAAAGTCACGAGGCGGGGCTGCGTTCTGGCCTGGGCGTGTTGCCGGGAGCGTACGAGAGAGGCCGCGCGCCGCTCTGTGGCGACGGCCCGGACACCGCAAGGGAGGGGTTGGTGAAGCTGGCCAAGGCGCGGCGTGCGGTCGGCCTGGGCTTCGCCCATGCAGGCCTCATCGTCATGAGTGCCTTCTCGCTGTTCCCCGTGCTGTGGGTCGTGAGCATGGCGCTCAATCCCCATAGCACCGCTCAGCCGACCTCGCTCGAGATCCTTCCTCGCCACGTCTCGCTCGCCGCCTTCGCCGCGGTCATCGCCCATCCGACCGAGGTCGACGGTCTGACCTTCGGCAGGCTCCTGGCCAACAGCCTCCTGGTATCCGGCGGGACGGCGCTGCTGTCCGTCTTGCTGGGAGCCACGGCGGCCTTTGCCTTCAGCCGCTTCAAGTTCCGCGGGCGCAAGGCCGGGTTGATGACGTTCATGCTCTTGCAGCTTTTCCCGTCGGTGTGCAGCCTGGCGCCGTTGTTCGTCCTGCTCTCGGCCTTGCATCTTCGCACCACGCTCGTGGGCCTGGCCATCGCCTACGCGGCAGGAACGCTGCCGTTTGCCATCTGGAATCTGAAGGGCTACTTCGACACGGTCTCCGCCGAACTCGAGGAGGCTGCGCTGATCGACGGCTGTAGCTACTTCACCGCCTTCTGGCGCATCATCCTGCCCCTGTCTGCTCCCGCGGTGGCCGTCACCACGCTCTTCGGCTTCATGGCCGGGTGGACCGAGATCATCCTGGCCTGGACCTTCCTCGAGAATCCCAAAACCTTCACGCTCTCGATGGCTCTCTATGGAATGGTGGGGCAGTACGGTACGACCAAGCCATGGAGCGACTTTGCCGCGATGGCGATCCTGCTATCGCTGCCGGTCGTCATCGTCATGTTGATCCTGCAGCGCTACATCGTGGCCGGCCTGACTGCCGGCGGAGTCAAGGGGTAAACCCATGGGCAAGCGCGGCCAGCCCGGAACGATCCGGGGCCTGTCCTCTCGAAAAGGATGGCGCGTGGCCGTCCTGGTAGGAGCCATGGCGCTGCTTGCCGGGCCAGCGCTGTCCGCGCCCTCGGTATTCACCAGCCAGGGGATGGCCGAGTACGACAACGGAAAGATCCGATCGGCCATTGCGGACCTGACCCGGGCGCTTCGCCAGAATCCGCGCGACCTCCTGGCCATTTACTATCTGGCGAACGCCTACTGGCGCATCGACGACAACAACCAGGCGCGGCCCCTGTTCCACCAGCTCGCCGCCCTCGATCCCGGCGGAGCCTACGGGGCGCAGGCCCGAGACTGGCTTGCGGCCAACGGGGACACGAACTCGATGCGTGGGGTCATCCGGCTGCCTTCGGTTGCTTACCAGCCCCAGGCGGATGACTCCAAGCCCGGCGCCCCGGTGGTGGCGAAAGACGGCCGCTTGCGAATCACTCCGCCTGGCGGCTTCGCCAAGCGAACGGATGAGAGCGGCCCGGCTGCCGGCGAGATTCAAACGCGACTGGTGTTCACCCGGGACACGCCGATCGGGGTCGCCACCCTGCTGGTCGAGGCCCGGTATCCCGCCAGGCCTCCATCCGATGCGGATCGCCACGACGCCCTCGAGAATCTCTATGCCGATGCCGGTCACCTCCTGGATGGCCTCTCGATCGGGCGCTACGACCTGAGCGACACCGAGGTCTCCCAGGACGGGCGGGAGCAGGACGTCACGACGAGCGGTTCCGATGGCCCGCCGATGCGCGGTCGGGTTCGCGGAGCCTGGGTCGGCGATGCATTCGTCGTGGGGCTGGCCCTCGCGCCAAGCAAGGACTGGTCCGTGCTCGAGCGGCCCATGGAAGCTGCGCTGAGCAGCGTTTCTATCGGGCCGGTCCCGAAGGCCAGGCCTGCGACCGCGTCGGCGAGTCCCGTTCCGACCCCTACTCCGACGCTCGATCCTGCAACTCCGTGGTGGAAGCGCATCCAGAGCGAGATGGGCACCTCGAGCTCTGGCTTGTCGGCCCCGCCTTGGGGCGCGCCCAACCCGTAGAGTTCGGCGCTCGTGAGGCGGGATCCGAGGGGGGCGCTACCTTGCCGAACGGTGGGGCGGCAGTGTATACCAATAGCAGCAACAACGGGTCGTCGTCGGCCCGGGGCTGAGGGATGTGCGGCCATCGGCAGGTCGAATCAGCCCCGACAAGGAGATATCAATGGCCAATACTGAACTCGCAAACTTCTTGTTGTCCAAGGTCGATCAGCTCCCGGCCGTCGCGTCGCTGGCAAATCTTTGGACTTCTGACGGCAAGGTGGCGCCGGATGTCATGGACCGTATCTCGGTTGCCGTGCAGAACGATCCCGCCCTGGCCAGCCAGGTCATGACGGCCGGTGGCGGTTCGAATGTGCAGAGCGCGGTCATGGCCCTCGGACTCAAGACCGTCGAGAGCCTGATGGTCTCCAAGGCGGCCGAGGATACCGCGGCATCCATCAATCCCGAGACCTTGCAGCTCATGCAGGGCAATCTCTGGCGCCACAGCAAGATCGTGGGCTTCTGCTGCCAGTTGCTGGCCAAGGAGATCGGCTACTCCAACACCAACGACGCGTTCGTCGCCGGGCTGTTTCACGATATCGGCAAGGCGGTCCTCAATCGCTATGCGTTCGAGGAGATCAACGCGGTTCTGCGCGTGACGAGTGCGAAGGCCAAGGCCCTCTTCACGGCCGAAGACGAGGCTTTCGGGTTCAACCACAGCTACATCGGGGCCAAGATCGTGGGGCGCTGGAATCTCCCCGACCAGATCCGGGAGGCGGTCGAGTTCCACCACACCCCCGAGAAGGCCACCGTCGACGTCCAGCTCACGGAGATCGTCCACCTCGGCAACGTCCTGGTGAACTGGATCCAGATGAAGCTCGGTCTCAAGTCCAACTTCTATCCTCTACGCCCCTACATCCTGGACAAGTTCAACATCCCGACCGAGCGCCTGCGCCAGATCGCCGAGGAGGCCAACGAGATCGTGCAGAGCACGGCCAAGTAGGCTTTTACCAGCCTTCGGCGCCCCTGCTTCGCAGGGGCGCTTCTTGTTGGTGCCATAATGGGAGATGGCCAAGACGCGGACCCGCTTCGTCTGCCAGGAGTGCGGGGCCCAGCAGCCGCGCTGGGTGGGCAGGTGCCCCGAGTGCGGGGCCTGGAATTCCTACGACGAGGAACGCGAGGTCGCGGCCGTCGCGTCCCCTGGATCGGCTGCCGAGCCGGTTCCGATCACGCAGGTTCCGGTCCACGATGCCGTGCGATTCTCCAGCGGTTCGAGCGAGTTCGACCGCGTCCTCGGCGGGGGGATCGTGCCGGGTTCGCTGGTGCTGCTCGGCGGCGAGCCCGGGGCGGGCAAGAGCACGCTTACGACCCAGATCTCGCAGCGCCTGGCCGAGGCCGGGCGTAAGGTTCTGTACGTTTCGGGCGAAGAGTCTCCAGCTCAGATCCGATTGCGGGCCGAGCGTCTCGGGGCCCAGTCGAGCGGGCTGCTCCTGCTGGCGGAGACTGATGCCGAGGCCATCGCTCAGGCCATCGGGCGGTTGCGGCCCGAGTGGGTGGTGATCGACTCCATCCAGACGATCTACGATCCGCGGATGCCTTCGGCGCCCGGATCCATGAGTCAGATCCGGGAGGCGACGGCGGCCTTCATGCGGCTCGCCAAAGGCCAGGGCGCGGCCATCTGCATCGTCGGCCACGTGACCAAGGAGGGTACGCTCGCGGGGCCGCGGACGCTGGAGCACATGGTCGACACGGTGCTCTACTTCGAGGGCGATCGGTTCCGGGCCTTCCGTCTCCTGCGCGCGGTCAAGAACCGCTTCGGGTCGACGCAGGAGGTCGGCGTGTTCGAGATGCGCTCCACAGGCCTGGTAGACGTGCCGGATCCGTCGGCCCTCTTTCTGGCCGAGCGGGCCGAAAATGCGTCGGGTAGCGCCATTGCCGTGCCCATGGAGGGCTCACGCCCGCTGTTGGTGGAGGTCCAGGCGCTGGTCGCACCGACGCCGCTGGCCACGCCGCGGCGCGCCGCCACTGGCGTGGATGGGGCGCGGTTGGTGCAGATCCTGGCAGTTCTCGAGCGGCGGGTCGGGCTTCCACTGTCGAAGGCCGACGTCCACGTCAACGTCGTCGGCGGACTCGAGGTCGAGGAGCCGGCGGCGGATCTCGCGATCGCTTTGGCGATCGGATCAGGGGTGCGCGACCGGCCGCTCCCGGCCGATCTCGTGGCGATCGGCGAGATCGGATTGGGGGGCGAGCTTCGGAGCGTCACGCAGGTGGAGCCGCGGCTGCGGGAAGCTGCCAAGCTCGGGTTCACCCGTGCCATCGTGCCGCGGGCTAACGCCGAGGCGGTCAAAGAGGTCCCGCAGATGACGATCGTTGCTGCTGGTCGGCTGATCGATGCGCTGGCTGCGGCTTTCCCGGACAGTGCGGGGGAGCAGGGGTGAACCGGCCCGGTCAGGGCGTTTTCCGTCGAAAGCGGGGCCAGCTGCGCAAGCGCCCAACGACCCGAGCCAGACCGCGAGATCCTACTTGGAAGAGAGCTTGCGGGCCTTCTTGAGCAGGCTGAGCTTGCTCTTGAGGTCCTGTTCCTCGCGAAGGAGCTCTTCTTGCGTCTTGTTCTCGACGAGCTGAGAGATCTGGATCCGGGCCTGGTGCTTGGCCTCGAGTTCGGCGATGCGCCCGTCGATCTTGGAGATTCTTTCGGCCATGGTCTGCGCCAACTTGTCCCGCTTGGCCTTGAGCTCCTGAACGATCTCGTAGGGAGAGCGTCGGCGGCTCTTGGGGGCCCGGGGAGCGGGCTTCTTGGGCGCTACAGCCTTTCGTGGCATCAATGGTTCCTCCCTATGACGCAAATATGGAAGTTCACTCCAGGGGCGTAGGAGGCACGGGCAGTGCAACGGCCTGCAAGCGAATCCAGTCGAATTATAAGGCCAAATTCCCGGATATGCCCTGGTTTGCGTCGAAAATGCTTGCTGGATCTTTGTTGTTTGAAGGGGTCGCGACAAGAGGCTCGCCCCGTGCGGAGCGAGCCTCTTGCGAACGAGCAGGTTCAGAAGATCGGTAGGTAGCGCTCGATCTCCCAGGGGGTGACCTGCATGCGGAACTCGTCCCACTCCTGCTGCTTGGCCTCGAGGAAGCGCTCGTAGATATGGTCGCCGAGGGCTTCCCGGATGAGAGGATCGGCCCTCATCTCGGCCAGTGCCTCGCCCAGACTGCCCGGCAGAGAGGTCAGGTTACGGCGCTGCCGCTCGGACTCCTCCATGTGGTAAATGTTTTCTTCCACGGGCTGGGGCGGGGTGATCTGGTGCTTGATTCCATCCAGGCCGGCCTTGAGCATGACGGCAAAGGCCAGATAGGGATTGCTCGATGGATCCGGGCAGCGGAGTTCGACGCGAGTGCCCTTGAGCTGGCCGCGACTGATGCGGGGGACGCGGACGAGCGCCGAGCGATTCTGGCGGGCCCACGAGATGTACACGGGGGCCTCGTAGCCCGGGACCAAGCGCTTGTAGCTGTTGACCGTCGGAGCCAGGACGGCGCTCATGGCCTTTGCATGCTCGAGAATGCCGCCGATGAAGAACCGTGCCGTCTGCGAAAGGCCGTAGAGGTCGCTTTCGTCGACGAATGCGTTCTCCTTGCCGGTGAAAAGGCTCATGTGCGTGTGCATTCCGCTTCCATTGACGCCAAAAAGCGGTTTTGGCATGAAAGTGCAGTGCAAGCCATGGCGCTGCGCGACAGCCTTGAGCGTATAGCGGAACGTCACGGCGTTATCTGCCGTGTTGAGGGCATCGGAGTACTTGAAGTCGATCTCGTGCTGGCCGACGGCCACCTCGTGGTGGCTCGTCTCGACTTCGATGCCCATCTCTTCCAGCGCGTTGACCATGTCCTTGCGGATCTCGCTGGCCTGGTCGGTGGTGAGGTCGAAGTAGCCGCCGCCGTCATGGGGCAGGGCCTCGAGCTTGCCGCTGCCATTCGGGCTCTTGAAGAGAAAGAACTCGAGCTCGGGACCCGTGTTGAAGGTGTAGCCGAGGGCCCTGGCCTCGTCCATCAACCGGCCCAAAGTACCGCGGGGATCCCCGGCAAAGGGCTCGCCGTCCGGCGTCTGAACCCAGCAGATGATCCGGGCCATCGTGTGGCCCTCACTCCGCTCCCAGGGAACGATGCGGAAGGTGGACAGGTCGGGCCGCAGGATCATGTCGCTCTCGGCGATCCGCACGAAACCCTCGATCGAGGATCCGTCGAACCACTTGCCGTGATCGATCGCGTCTTCGAGCTGGGAAACGGGAATGGTCACGCTCTTGACCACACCCAGGATGTCGGTGAACTGAAGGTTGATGAATCGAACGCCGTGCTCCGTGCAGATGGCGTTGGCCTCTGTTGCCGAAGTAGGGATCATCGATTTCCTGGGGGAAACTGCCATGGGGAAGCCGGCTCCTTTCGCGTTGACGTTGTTCAGCTCGAACGGATCCCTCTGCGTCTTTGCGAGCCGGCATGGCCGGCATCGCCTCGCGACCGGGCCCCGTTTAGCAGCTGGGCCCGACCACCCAGAAGCGATATCGCGCAGAAGGGTAACTGGGGTCAAGGGGCGCCATTGCCGCCGTTATCCTACCACGGGCAGGGTATGATCCGGGGATGGTAGAGGTGATCGAGGCCCTACGCAGCCAGCTGGTGTCGGGACGGGCGTGCGCGACCGCTACGATCGTGTCGACGACGGGGTCCATACCTAACGAGGCCGGGGCCAAGATGCTGGTGGGGCCTGGGGGCAAGTTGCTGGCGGGAACGATCGGCGGTGGGATCTTCGAGCACGCGGCTCTGGCGGAGGCGGGAGCGGCGATCGCCGATGGCCGCTCCCGGATGTTCGCATGGTCGCTCACCGAGAAGCAGGCCGGCGGGATCGGGATGCTTTGTGGCGGAACGGCACAGGTTTTCATCGAGGTCTTTGCCCCCGCGCCCTTGCTCGTCATGCTCGGTGGGGGGCACGTGGCGATACGCCTGTGGCGCCTGGCGCGACCCCTGGGGTTTCGGGGGATCGTGGTGGACGAGCGCCTTGAGTGGGCCAACGGCGAGAACTTCCCTGGCTGCGAGATCCTGGCCCTGGCCGATCCTGAGGCCGCGCTTGAGCGCATCGACTGGATCGAGAACAGCTACCTGGTGATCGGCACCCCGGACCACGACACCCGGAGCCTGCGGGCTGCCGCTCGCCAGGATGTCCCCTGCCGCCTCATCGGGATGATCGCAAGCAAGCGCAAGACCTTGACGATCCTGAAGTCCATCGAGGACGAGGGCGTGGATCTCGGCCACATCCTGCCCCGATTTCACGCCCCGGTGGGCCTGGATCTTGGCCCCAGCAAGTCGCCCGAGGCGGTCGCGCTGTCGATCATGGCCGAGCTCCAGGCCAGGCGCCTCGAGGGTACCGGAAGGCCGCTCGACGTCGCGAACCATCGCCACGAACTGCTGGCCGGCAGGGGGCGGAAATCTGGAAAGTCGGCCCCTGTGCCCGGCCAGGATCCAGGGGGCGCGTCGACTCCTTAGATCGTTCTGGTTTGAACGGGTCCCCCTGCGCGGCCGGCACCGCTGCGCAGGGGGATCCGGCTGGATCCCGCGGGCCCGATCCCCTCGAACCGGGACCAGCCTGGACCCTGTCCTTTCCAGGCGGAACGGATCCGGAGCGTTCTGGCGACTGGCGGGCGTGCTCGGGGTCGCCGCGATGCGGTATCCTGACTGACGTGAACGATCGGCATGCGGCACCAGCTCCTGTCCTGGCCGGCGAGGACCTCGGCTCGGCCTCCGCGGGAGCCCGCGACCCGTTGCGAATCGACACCCGGCTGACCGGGAGCTTCCTCTCGGCGTTCATTGCCAACGAGGTCCAACGGGTGGGCTTTTCGCGGGTCGTGGTGGGGCTGTCTGGAGGCATCGACTCGGCGTTGTCGGCCTACCTCGCCGTGGCGGCCCTGGGGCCGGAGAACGTCAAGGCGATCGCGATGCCCTACCGGACCTCGTCAGCAGAGAGCCTCGAGCATGCTCGGCTCTGCTCCGATGCCCTGGGCATCTCGCTCGAGGTCGTTCCGATCTCCGCCATGGCCGAGGGCTACCTGGAGCTTGTCCCGGACGCCTCCCGCCACCGCCGGGGGAACGTCATGGCGCGGTGCCGTATGATCGTGCTGTACGACCGCTCGATGGCGTACGAGGCCCTCGTGCTCGGGACCAGCAACAAGACCGAGCTCCTGCTGGGATATGGCACGCAGCATGGAGACCTGGCCAGCGCGCTCAATCCCATCGGTGACCTGTACAAGACCCAAGTGCGCCAGCTTGCCGGGGCCATGGGCGTGCCCGAGCCGATCCTGCTGAAACCACCCTCGGCGGACCTCTGGCAAGGCCAGACCGACGAGGCCGACCTCGGCTTCACGTACGAGCAGGTCGATCGCCTCCTCGAGCGGATGATCGATGGTCGCTTCGCCGATTCCGAGTTGATCGCCGAGGGCGTCTCGGCCGAGTTCGTGGCGTCCGTTCGTCGGCGCGTGCGTGCGAACCAGTTCAAGCGCCGGCCGCCGATCATCGCCAAGACCTCGACGCGCACGGTGGACAAGGACTTTCACTATTTGAGAGATTGGGGCACTTAAGAAGCCCAGTTTTGATGCTGATTAGCGGCACGTTATTACGAAATCTCGAGATGTTGGATTCTAACACACTCTAGGTTCTTAGATTTCTATAATAAGGTGTAAGCGTTCAGGTGGTATCGACCGCCAGGCCCCGGCGTGCCCAGTCGTGAAGCCCTGGCGCGGCGTTCCCACGCAGCTTCTCGCCGATGGCTGCCTGAAGGTACTCGAAGAGATTCA